>JAYEOX010000053.1:6192-18009 GCA_034723415.1 Fidelibacterota bacterium
CCCTAATCCTCCAGAAATGCAATAAATCCATTATACATCATCCAATTATCCGCTTTACTTGTAATTTCAAATGGTGAGTGCATATCCAAAACAGGCACACCGGAATCAATAACATTCATTCCATAATAAGCCATAAATTTTGCTATAGTTCCGCCGCCGCCTTCATCGACTTTACCCAATTCTGAAATATGCCAAACGATATTATTGTCATCAAAAATTCTTCTCAATTTTGCAACGAATTCTGCATTTGCTTCATTTGATCCGGCTTTTCCACGCACACCGGTAAATTTGCTAAGCACCATTCCTGCATTTAAATATGCGGCATTTTTCTTTTCGTGAACTTCTTTCCAATCAGGATGAGTTGCAGCATTTACATCAGAAGATAAACAATCAGCAGAAGCCAAAACTTTCATCATTGTGTTATTATTTGTTATTCCCTGTTTTTCTAAAATCTCGCCAACGACCAATTCGAGAAATACAGAGTTTGAACCTGTTGCTCCTTCACTTCCAATTTCCTCTTTATCCATCAATAAAACAAGAGCTGATTTATCAAGTTCTTTTGCCTCGACAATTGCTTTCATTGCACCAAAACTACAAACTCTGTCGTCTTGTCCGTATCCGCCAATTAGTGATCTGTCAAAACCGATTTCACGCGCATTCCCGGCCGGAACAATTTCAATATCAGCAGAGACAAAATCCTCCTCTTTTATTCCATATTTATCATTTAATATTTTAAGAATATTTAATTTGAATCGTTCTTTTATTTTTATATCATCGGAAAAAGGCATTGAGCCAATTATCAAATTAAGTTTTTCACCTGGGATAAAATCACTTGCTTTTTTATCCATTTGAGCTTTTTTTGCTAAATGAGGCAATAGATCCGAAATAGTAAAAACCGGATCTTTTTCATCTTCGCCAATTACAATATTCTTTATCTTATCATCAGGGAAAACAACAACACCATGCATTGCTAACGGACGAGACAGCCATTGATATTTTTTTATTCCGCCGTAATAGTGTGTTTTGAGCATCACGAGTTCTTCGTCTTCATATAGCGGATGTTGTTTCAAATCTAATCGCGGCGAATCCGCATGAGCAACAATAATATTCAATCCTTCGCTTAAATCTTTTTTCCCTTTTCTGAATATTCCAAGTGCTTTTCCAAAATGATTATAAAATATCTTATCTGTTCCTTCTGTTTTATTAATATCTTTAAATCCATGTGGAATTAAGTAATCTATCGCATTACCAATCACTTCTCTTTCTGTTTTGGAATCACTTAAAAAATTCATGTATTCACTTGAATACTTCTCTAATTTTTTTAAACTTTTCTCATCAATGCTATCCCAAGCATTTCTCCTTTTGAAAAATAAATCCTTTCTTAATTTTTCTACATCACTTTTTTTGTTAAACATTTACTTCTCCTTTTTTTATTAAACTTCTGCTAATTTTTTATACCACCAATAACTGATCAAAGCAATTAAAACTATCCCAATCGAGCCGTCCAATATTGCTTGTGGAATTGGTGAAATAATAATATATTTTATTAAGTTCATTATTGAAAATGTTGCTATAGTGATCACGATCCAATTCAAATTTCGACGATAAAAAAGAATATAGAACATTAAGTAAACGGCACCTAAGATCAATCCGGCAATTATACTAAATAATATTGTAGTTGAAGTTGTGTTTCCAATTAATAAATTAAAAGATATACCCAACAAAATTATTGTTACCGAAAATAAGTAAACAAATTTTTTATTTCTCCAATTATTTGATAATCTATTTATTGCAGCAAATATCAAGAGAGCAATTGTAGCACCCTTTATAAAACTCAATATTGCATCAACTGATACTCCCAAAAATGGCAAGTAATTATTGGCTGATGAATAATTCCCAAAGTGTGGAGATAGTGAAGGAGCAAAATTATTTATTAAAGCCATTATTCCCAATATCAACAATCCTAAAGAGACACCATTAATTATTCCATAATAGCTAAATTTACTATTTGATCTTTGTATCAATTTTTGAATAAATCCTATCACTACCGGAAAAGCAAATGACATCGCTATTGCAGAAATTATTAATCCGATCACTACAATTAAAATAACATTTTGAAATGGTTGACTTGTTGGAATACCTGCAATTACACTGTTCCAACCATTTATCTGTGAGAATATCACTAAACCAAATACTAACAATAAAAATTGAATGAATATCTTTTTAGAAAACTCATTCCTTGACCAACTGATTATGCTGAATACAATACCTGCAATAAACATCAGTACTACAATGCCACGAAATATTCCATTGAAAATATCCATTTTTTTACTATTTTCCACATAATTTCTATTCCATTCTTCGGGAATATGTACCATTCCATAAAAATCAGAAACTTCATCGCCGCAAATTGTAACACTTAATCTACCTTCACCTTTTTCTAAAGTATAATTCACAGTGTCGGCATAGACAAAATCCCAATCGGTTCTATTTTCAAGTTTTTTTGGTTTTGCAGAAACTTCTTTTAATTTTGCAGGATCTAAATTATAGAATTCTGCAATCTTTTTATCTGCTAATATTTTCGCTTGATCTTTTTCTAAATTTTTACCTTCCCAAGATTCCGGTATTTTATGATTGTATCTCATAACTTTCCCATCTTCAGAAATAAAAACACAATATTCCTCAGCGCGATCAATAATATCACCTTTAAATTTTGCAAATCTAATCTCCCAATGTGGCGGCAATAAAAACTTATTATGAAGTGAAGTAAATACAGAATCGTTACTTATTTGCCAAACGAACTTATGATTTTTATCCACTTTATCATACACCATACTTTGTACATCCCAATCATCTGAAAGCTCACCAAAATTTTCTTCGATAACATTTTTTGCAAGTGTTTTGGCTTCATTACGAGTAATCGTTAAATCCGGTTCATTTGTATGAAATGATGAAAAATTTATCCAAAGAAATAAACCAATCAATCCGGCAATAAAAATCCAACGATATTTTTTTACATCATTTGTTTCAGGAATAATTTGTTCTTCTACTTCTGTTTTATCTATTTTCTTTATTTTTGGGGGTTTAGGCAAAACTGCTTTGTTGAAATATTTTTTCGGTACTTCAGACCAATTTTTATCTTTTATTCGTCGCCAAAGTACAATCCATAACGGAGTGAAAAATAATAAAATAACCATCATTTGACTAAACCAAATACCAGATGCAGATGATACAAAAACAGGTAATGCAAACCAAATTACATCAATAGCAAAATGTAAAATAATTGCCGGCAACAGACCAAAATATATATAAAGTAAACCAACTCCAATGAACGGAATTATCATTTCAACAATTCTTGCATAAGCCGGTTGATTGGGATAACTTGCATGACCGGCACCGAAAATGATCACTTGAACAATTAATGCTAAAATTATCCAGAATTTTTTTCTGCCATATTTCTCTGCAATTAAAATAGCACCTGCCAACGGAATCGCTCTAAAAAGTGTCTCTTCAAAGAATCCTGCATGAAGTGATATAAAAATAGATGAAAACCATGGAAATACAGTTGCTAAAACATTTGGATCGAAAAGCGCTTCGGACGGGCTCCACCAACCGAAATATTTATTTACAATAAAATAAAATAACACATCTAAAGCGAAAATTATCGGAACTAATAAGTAAGCGGCAATCGTTCGTCCTAAAACAGGAATAGAACTTCCAACATTCGGAGACCAAAGTTTCCATGTCTGAATTCTATTTGGAAATGCCTTTCGAGTTAATCCTTCAGCTGCCATAAATGTCAACAAATACATTCCTGTAAATATTACCAATAATCCTATTAAATGAAAAATATTTGAGAATATATACGTTTGAATCGAAGTTGAAGTATCGTAAAACATCCATTTTAATGGGAATTCATTTAATTGGACAAGAGTGAAAAGCACAGCAATAAAAATTGCCCAGAAAAGAGCCGGTTTAAAAATAATTCTGCGCTGACGCATTAAAATAAACAATCCAAAAATAATACCAAAACCAACATATAAAATTACCATAGCAAAAATACCAACTTGAGATATTGTCTGATTTGCCGAACGCATTTCATCATATCTTCTGTCAAAACCCTCAGGAATTTTTACAAAATGAGTTAATTCTGTTAATTTGTTCCCGCTGACAACTAATTTTAATCTATATTTCCCTTCTCCAATTTGTTTATCCTCTCGTTCAAATACAAATGCATGATCAATTCTTCCACCTGTCTGTTTTTTGTCCGATTCCTCTACTAACTTATAATGAGAAAAATCTATTCTCCAGTCAGTTTCAGCTCTATCTTTTGCCAATTTTTTTGCTTTTTCAGAAGTTAGATTTGGTAAAACTTTATCTTCGGATAGTTTTTCTTTTATTCCATAAGGAATACTTTCTGATGTAAATGTAAATAAAACCTCATTGATTTCTTGTTCTTTAAAATGACGCACTTTCCAAGTATATGGCGAATAAATTCCACTTTTCAGAACTTCATTAAATGCCTCTTTACCGCCTGCTTCCAACTCAACGAAATTCTGAAATTTCCCATCTACTCCATAAGAAGCTGCTTGTCTATGTTCTTCAGGACCTACATTATATTTCTGAGATAATTCTTCTGCAGATTGCAACGCCTCTGCCCTATTCATCGTAATTTTTACATTTACGATTGGAAATGCCTTTGGAAAATATGTAAATGCAAAATATCCACATATTATTGATACAATAACAAACAATGTCCAAAACCCTGGTTTCCTAAACATTTTTCCCCTCCTTTTATTATTTTCAATGTAACTTTAAATCGTAATAATATACGAAAATAAGAATTTAAATACAAAATTATTCTTGACATTTATCAAATAATTATTTAATCTTAAGATATTGATGAGAGTAATAAGAAAAACTATCATTTATTTTTTAGAGTATTATAATTTCATGAAAAATTAATTGTAAAAGGAGATTAAGAATAAGATGGAAAATAGTATCGTAGAGTATAGCTATATCATTCGATGGAAAGATAATTATAAAAAAATTATACTTAAGCTCACACCGGACAGAATGAATTTTGCGCCTGAAAATTTCGAGAATAATTTTCCTGAATGGGTTGAACTAAATTATCAAAAATGTGAAATTTGTCCGTTAACCGAAAAAGATTCCCATTATTGTCCAGCAGCCCAAAGCATATTCAAATTAGTGAATGAATTTAAAAATGTTCCTTCAACCGAAAATGTAAAAATTGAAATTGACACACCGGAAAGAAAAATAATAAATAAAGTTACAGCTCAGGATGCCTTAAGTTCTCTAATGGGGCTTTGTTTTGGATTAAGTAAATGTCCGATACTTAAAAATTTTGCTCCGATGGCCAGATTCCATCTTCCGCTTGCCACTACCGAAGAAACAATATTCAGAACGGTAAGTAGTTATTTAATTAAACAGTATTTTATTAATAAAAAAGGCGGTACTCCCGACTGGGAATTAAAAGGATTGAAAAAATTTTATAGCCAAGTTGCCAAAGTTAATATACATTTAGCCGAACGGATAAGAGCAGGATCTAAAGAAGATGCCAGTGTGAATGCTGTAGTTATTCTTGATACTTATGCCAAAAACGTTGATTATTTATTTGAAAATTCTATAGAAACATTAGAAAAAATTTATAGTTGAAAAAAATCTCTAAATTTTCTCATTAAATTTTGGACTAAAATAATATTTAATTTTTCAAATTACTCTTTTCAATACACCTCGATCTTCACTAATCTTCCATCCAATCCACCGTTTTTTAGTGGAATCTTTGCACTTGTTTTTAGACCTATGGATTTTATTAATTCTCTATTCCCGCAATAGATCCAAGCAGTTGTTCCTTTACATTTCTGTTTTAAAAAATCGCCGAAATCTTTATATAATTTTTCCATTTGAATTTTGTTTCCCATTCTAATTCCATAAGGTGGATTGCAAATTATTGTGCCATTTTCGATTCCGGAAAGATCGTGAAAATCTGCTTGTTGAATTTTAATTTTTTCTCCTTGTGGAACACTTTTTAAGTTTATCTGAGTTGCCGAAACTGCTTTTTTATCAATATCACTTCCTGAAATAAGATCTTTTGGCAGATCGCGTTGTAATTTTTTTGCGTCATCTTTTATCTTCTGCCATTTTTTTTCATCAAAATCAGGTAAATTCTCAAATCCGAATTTCTTTCTCTTTAAAGTCGTCGGAATTTTTGTATATTCTAAAAGTGCTTCGGCAAGCAGTGTTCCGCTTCCACACATAGGATCTAATAGCGGTGTAGCCCCATCCCAACCCGATCGTTTAATAATTGTCGCTGCCAAAGTTTCCTGCATTGGTGCTTTTACACTTTGCAATCTGTAACCTCTTTTGTGAAGTGATCCGCCGGAAGTATCCAAACTTATTTGAGCTCTGTTTTTTGCAATATGCAGATTAATCCAAACATCGGGATTATCGGTATCAACACTTGGTCGTTTCCCGGTTTTCTCGCGAAAATAATCGGCAATTGTATCTTTCAATACAAGCGATGCGTATTGTGAATGTTTTATTTTACTATTGGAAACTGTTGAAAAAATCGCAAATGTATCTTTTGGAGACAGCAGCTTTTCCCACTCTATTTTTGAAGCTGTTATCTGTAAATATTTTGTGCTATGGCAATCAAAGGAAAGTAACGGAGCCAAAATTCGAGTTATAATTCTGCTATAATAATTAATTTTGTAAATTGTTTTTAGATCAGTTTTGAACCATGCTCCGTGATATATTTTTCTAATTCTATTAATTCCAAATTCTTTTAATTCGGCGACTCCCAGCTCCTCTGTCTCTTCTGCTATTTGAGCAAAATATCTACTTGTTTTTTGATATTCGAACATATTTCCTTTAAATATGAAAATTTACAAATTCAATACTCTTCTTTGCTATTAATTCTTTGTCATAATCCAATGGTGCAACATGATAAGAATTTTCAAGCCAAATTAATTCCTTATCTTCAGAACCGATATTTTCCATTGTGTAAGTAACACTCAATTTAGGAACTATATGATCTACTTTTGATTTAAACACAAGAACCGGTTGTGAAATATTCGGTAACATTTTCTGCATTTTTTTCAGCATTTTCAACATTTCATAAACTCCGTTTGTTGAAGTTCTGGAATACGCTATTTCTTTGGAATTTGGATCTTTAATATCGGAAGCAACAGCCGGAACAGATTTTATAATTTTTCTTATAATAGGAGCAAACCAAAATTTTGGACCTGTAAATTTCGCAGCATGATTTATCAAAATTAAACCATTCAATTCCGGATGTTTACCAGCCATAAATAGAGCTAATCCTCCTCCAAGAGATAATCCACATAAAAATATTTTAGAACTTCTTTTTTGTAATTTTGTTAATGCTTCTTCTAAATCATCAATCCAATCTGTGTATTTTATAGAATTCATATCCTGCCATTTTGTGCCATGTCCCGCCAGTCCCGGTAATTCAACATTATAACCTTCATCGGCAAATTTTGAAGCGAGATATTGCATTGAAGATGTTGTTGATGTGATCCCGTGAATTACAAGAACTCCAATATCACTTTCTGTAATATGTGAAAATGGTTTATGATACTTTGAAAGATCCATAATTATTCCTCCCAATTAAGTGATCGTTTTACGGCTTTTTGCCATTGATTATATATTTTTTTTCTTTTATTTTCGGGCATATTTGATTTCCAAACATGTCTTTCTTTCCAATATTTCTGCAATTCATTTTCGTCTTTCCAAAAGCCAACTGCAAGTCCCGCCACATAAGCAGCTCCAAGTGCAGTTGTTTCAGTAATACTTGATAAAACTACAGACGCATTTATAATATCTGCCTGAAACTGCATTAACAATTTGCTTGCAGTCATTCCACCATCAACTTTCAGTTTTTTAATATCCAATCCTGAATCCTTCTGCATCGCTTCAAATACATCACGAGTTTGAAAAGCAGTTGCTTCCAAAACTGAACGGGCAAGGTGAGATTTATTCACAAAATGTGTAAGTCCAATAATTGTTCCTCGTGCCGATGAATTCCAATGCGGTGCAAAAAGTCCGGAGAATGCCGGAACAAAATAAACTCCACCATTATCCTCTACTCTTTCTGCAAGTTCATTAATTTCATTAGATTCTGTTATCAGTTCAAAATTATCACGAATCCATTGAATTAATGAACCGGCAATTGCAACCGAACCTTCCAAAGCATAAATCGGTTTTTGATCTTTAATTTGGTAACCGACAGTTGTCAGTAATCCATTTTTTGAATGAACAATTTCATTTCCGGTATTAAGTAAAATAAAGCATCCTGTGCCATAAGTGTTTTTAACATCTCCTTTTTTGAAACATGTTTGACCAAAAAGTGCAGCTTGTTGATCTCCGAGAATTCCTGAAATTGGGATCTCATTTCCAAAACCGATTTTTGTCTTTCCATAAATTTCCGAAGATGAACAAATTTTCGGCAACATTTTTCGTGGAATATTAAAAATTTCTAACAATTCATCATCCCAATCAAGCATCTTCAAATCCATCAACATCGTTCGACTTGCATTGGTTACATCTGTTATATGTTTTCCATTAGTTAAATTCCAAATAATCCAACTATCCATATTTCCAAATATTGCATCACCATTTTCAACAGCTTTACGAAGTCCCTTTACATTATCCAAAAGCCATTTAATTTTTGGACCAGAAAAATATGTAGCAATTGGAAGCCCTGTCTTTCTTTTGAATAATTCTTCATCGTTTTTTAGAGATTGACAAATTTTATCCGTTCTCGTATCTTGCCAAACAATAGCATTGTAATATGGTTTGCCTGTTTTCTTGTTCCAAATAACTGTTGTCTCTCGTTGATTTGTAATTCCAATTGCAACAATTTGACTTGATGAGATTCTCGCTTTCTGCAAAGTAATTTTTATAACTTTTTTCGTATTATCCCAAATTTCAATTGGATCATGTTCAACCCAACCCGCTTTTGGAAAAATCTGTTTATGTTCAAGCTGATGAGAAGCTACTATATTACTTTCGTGATTAAATACGACAAATTTTGTACTCGTTGTTCCTTGATCAATTGCTCCAATAAATTTTTTCATTTTCTTTATCCCTACAGATCAGATTATCATTTTTGAAATAACATTTTTTCAAATTCTTTATTATTTCCTTTAAACAAACATAATTTACAATATTTTTTATCAAATTATTATGAGAAAACCAAATAAAATCATAATAATCCTTCCTTTTTGATTGTATTATTTACAACCAATCATTAGATTATATCATTATTTTTATTACTAAAAAAATATATAAAAAGACAATCAAATAAAAAAACATCTAGGAAAAATATACTTATGACAAAACAAATAAAATTTAATGATTTTGGATTTTCAGATACAACATTAAAAGCAATAAACAAAAAAGGATTTGAAGAACCGACTGAAATCCAAGCAATAGTAATCCCAATAATGTTAGAGGACAAAGAAAATATTATTGCTCAAGCGCAAACTGGTACTGGGAAAACTGCCGCTTTTGGGCTGCCTTTGATAGAAATGGTTAATACAAGCTATAAAACAACCCAAGCAATAATTATAACACCAACTCGTGAACTTGCTATTCAGGTGGCAGAAGAAATTAATTCTCTTAAAGGAAAGAAGAAAATTGTTGTTATTCCAATTTACGGTGGACAATCCATTGACCAACAATTACGGAAATTAAAAAAAGGTGTACATATTGTAGTTGGAACTCCGGGTAGAATGATTGATCATTTAAAAAGGAAAACATTAAAACTCAATATGATTGAACATTTAATACTCGATGAAGCAGATGAAATGTTGAATATGGGATTCATTGAAGATATTGAAAAAATAATGGAGTTTACAAATCCCAATAAAAGAACATTATTGTTTTCAGCAACAATTCCACAAAAAATCAGACAGCTTGCAAGTAAATATATGAATGGATATAAACTTCTTACGGTAAAGAAAAAGCAACTTGCTACTGATCTTACAGAACAGATATATTTTGAAGTAAAAGCATTAGATAAATTTGAAGCACTTTGTAGAATAATTGATATTGAAGACAATTTTTATAGTTTAATCTTTTGTAGAACAAAGCGAGATGTGGATACCGTTGTAATACATTTAAAAGATAGAGGATATGATGTTGAGGCGATTCATGGAGATATTACACAACCACAAAGAGAAAGAACTCTCGCAAAATTTAGGAAACAAAAAATAAATATTCTTGTTGCAACAGATGTTGCAGCTCGTGGAATTGATGTTGATAATCTTACACATGTTATAAATTATTCTTTACCACAAGATCCGGAATCATATATTCACAGAATTGGTCGTACAGGAAGAGCCGGAAATAAAGGAACGGCAATTACATTTATAACTCCAAGTGAATTCAAAAAGCTGATGTATATAAAACGAGTAGTTAAAACGGATATGAAAAAATCGAAATTACCAAATGTAAAAGACATTCTCATTGCAAAAAAGAAAAAAATTTTTAGTGATATAAATAATATTATTGGAAAAGAACATGATACTGAATATTATAATTTAGCAAAACTATTACTCGAAAGAAACAATCCAACGAAATTGGTTTCTGCAATACTTAATTATTGTTTTGAAAAAGAATTAAACCCTAAATATTATGGTAAAATTAAAGATGTTGGCAGAAAAGGAAGTCAACTCGACCAACACGGGAAAACACGACTTTTTGTAGCTCTTGGTAAGAAAGATAAAATGACAAAAAAAACACTTGTGAAACTTATTATGAGTAAAGTGTCAATAAATCCTAACGACATAAAAGATATATCTATAATGAATAAATTTTCTTTTATTACTGTTTCTTTTGATCAAGCAGAACAAATAGTTTCTAGCTTTAAGGAAAGAGGTCGAAGATCACTGATAGCACATGCGAAAAGTGGAAGATAAAAAATAAATTTACTACTAGCAAACCATTCCAATAAATTAAAAGACAAGTGGCATATTAAAAGTAATAGCAACAATTGCATCACCACTGATTCTACCGATAAAAGCCATATCAACGATTCCATATACTATTTGAATTGACATACCAAGCATTATTGGAATTGACAATTGCCAAACTGCTCTATGTGGATTTTTCACAAACTTATCTATTCTTTTTAATTTTTGAATTCCCATATATTAATGTTACGATTTTTTCCTTTCTTTTTCAATAATAAAATTATATACTATTGGCTATGAAATTTTTAATAAAAACAAGGAGAATTAAGTTGAAAAAAATATTATTAATCGCATTGTCAATAACCTTACTTTCATTATTTGCCGGTTGTGATGATACAAACAAAGTGAAACCAGACCAAAAACAAGTAACAGAGAAAACTGACAAAATCCAAAAAGCTAAGAATGAATCAAATATTGTTGAAGATTCTGACAAAAAAACAATTAAAGTTAAAGAAGACAGAACTGTTTATAAATCAAATCCTAAAGAATGGTATGGTTTTCAAGAGGGATTAAAAATAGCAGAACAAGAAGATAAACATATAGTAATTGATTTTTATGCCGATTGGTGTAAATGGTGTAAAGTTATGGAAGAAAAGACATTTTCAGTACCGAAAGTGGAAAAATATTTATTTGAAAACTTTGTGCCGATCCGTGTAAATACTGAACTTAATGACCAAATAACTTTCCAAGGGAAAACATTTTCCAAGCGTCAGCTCAGTGGTGCATTCGGTGTAAAAGGATTACCTTCATTAGCTTTTTTAACATCTAAACAGGAAATGGTTACACTAATTCCCGG
>JAYEOX010000054.1:0-3888 GCA_034723415.1 Fidelibacterota bacterium
TGCGATTATCACAGCTCGCAATTGATTGTCCCCAAATTAAGGAGCTGGATATCAATCCATTGATTGTGAGAAATGAAGGCAAAGGTTGCTTTGTAGCTGATACAAAAATAATGCTTTAATAAGAAGTTTAGAAGTTTAGAAGTTTAGAAGTTTAGAAGTTTAGGAGGTTAGAGGTTAGAGGTTTAGGAGTTTAGAAGGTTGGAAAATTAGCCACGAAAATACACGAAATTAACACGAGGAAATTACAATTAATAACATGAATTATACTAATCTAAAACACAAAAAAATATACAAAAAATATCTTTGTGTTCATTATGCAATCCTTGTGGTAATAATGAGTTACAGTTTTTAGCGAATTTTGCGAGAAATAAAAAATAAAAAATAAAAAAAGGAGAAAAAATGAGAATTCTTATTCACGAAAATTATCTGTCATTAAGTAAATGGGCGGCTCATTACATTGTAAAAAAAATCAATGATTTTGGCCCAACACCTGAAAAACCTTTTGTTTTAGGATTACCAACCGGATCTTCACCAATTGGGACTTATAATGAGTTAGTTGATCTACATAAGCAAGGGGAAATTTCTTTTAAAAATATAATTACTTTCAACATGGATGAATATGTAAATATCCCTGAAAATCATCCGGAAAGCTATCATTATTTTATGGATAAATATTTTTTTAGTCATATAGATATTCCTAGGGAAAATATTAATATTTTAGATGGCAATGTTAAAGATTTAGATAAAGAATGTATGGATTATGAAAATAAAATAAAGAAAGCTGGTGGGATTAATTTATTTTTAGGTGGAATTGGTGCAGACGGACATGTTGCATTTAATGAACCGGGCTCATCATTAAAATCAAGAACAAGAATAAAAACACTAACACATGATACACAAATTGCAAATGCAAGATTTTTTAATAATGATTATAATAAAGTTCCCAGAACAGCATTAACTGTTGGAGTTGGTACTGTAATGGATGCAGATGAAGTTGTCATTTTAGTAAGTGGATATAACAAGGCAACTGCTTTAAAACATGTTGTCGAAGATGGTGTAAATCATATGTGGACAGTGTCGGCTTTGCAATTACATCCTAAAAGTATGATAATATGTGATGATGATTCAACTATGGAATTGAATGTAGGAACTGTAAAATATTTTAAAGATATCGAAAAAAAATCTTTAGATAGTATTCCGGAAGTATAAAATATTTTGAAAATATTTCAAATGTCCGGAAATTATTATTTTCGGGCATTTTTTATATAATTAAATTGAAAATTGAGTGAATGGGCAATTTAAAATACTACAATAAAGTAATAGGGTGAAGTATGAGGAATTTAAATCAAGAAGAGATTAAAAAATTGGAGATGCAAAATTGCATTGCTGATGATTGGTCCAAAATTCAAGTTGATAAAGAATTTAATGTTAAATATGTCAATAATGTAAGATTTTACGGAAATATTCGAATTGGCAAATTAAATAGCACAGTAAAATATTCAGATGAATTAAAAAAACATTCAGTGATCAGAAATGCAGATGTTTTTAATTGTGAGATTGGTGATAATGTTTATATTTCTAATGTTGAATTGTTGTCAAATTATAAAATCGGGAATCAAACAATTATTGAAAATGTTGGACAATTATCTGTCGAAGGCGAATCAACTTTTGGTAATGGATATGAATTAGAGATACTGAATGAAGGCGGCGGAAGAGAGTTAAAAATATTTGATAAACTCACAGCACAGGTTGCTTATATGTTAGTTCTTTATCGCCATGATGAGAAACTAATAAGATCAATTGAAAAAATGATCGATAAATATATTGAAAGTTTAAAATCAAGTATTGGTACAATTGGTGAAAATAGTAAGATATTAAATACGAAAAAAATTACAAATGTAAAAGTTGGAAACAATACAATAATTTCTAATGCTACTGAATTATTTAACGGAACTGTCATAAGTAATTCATCTGCTCCTGTAATAATTGGAAATGGAGTAGTCGCGAAAAATTTTATTATTCATTCCGGATCTAAAGTTGATGATAATGTTATTATTGATGGTTGTTTTATTGGTCAAAGTGTAAAATTAGGTAAACAGTATTCGGCGGAAAATTCTGCATTTTTTGCTAATTGTGAAGGGTTTCACGGTGAAGCGTGTTCAATATTTGCCGGACCTTATACTGTAACACATCATAAATCTACACTATTAATTGCCGGATTATTTTCATTTTTTAATGCTGGAAGTGGCACGAATCAAAGTAATCATATGTATAAATTAGGACCATTACATCAAGGAATAGTTGAGCGTGGTTCAAAAACCGGATCATTTAGTTATATGTTGTGGCCAAGTAGAGTAGGAGCATTTACGGCTGTAATTGGAAAACACTATTCAAATTTTGATACTACAGATTTTCCATTTTCATATATTAATGAAGTTGATGGGAAAAGTATTCTTACGCCTGCAATGAATTTATTAAGTGTTGGAACAACAAGAGACAGTGAAAAATGGCCGAATAGAGATAAAAGAACTGATCCAAACAAACTCGATCTGATAAATTTCGAATTATTTAATCCTTATACTATTGGTAAAGTTTTTAATGGTTACAGTAAATTATTGGAACTTGTTGAAAAAACCGACAAGAAAGTAAATTATGTAAATCATAATGGTGTAAAAATTCCACGATTACTTTTGAAAACAACATCAAAATATTATAGATTGGCAATGGATATTTTTATCGGACAAAGTGTAATGAAAAAGTTGGATAAAATTAATTTGAGTAATTTTGTAGAAGTGAAAGAATCGTTTGACAAAGATGGAAATTTGGATAGTTGGTTTGATATGTCCGGTCTAATAATTTCTGAAAGATCAAGTGAAAAATTACAATCAAAAATTAAAAATAATGAAATTCAAAATATTAATGAATTAAGTAATGAATTTAATAAAATATTTAAGAATTATTCCAATGAAGAATGGTTGTGGACTTTGGGATTGATAGAAAAATATCTCGAGATAGATCCAAAAAATATTACTGCAGACGATTTGATCGATATTATTGAAAAATGGAAAAAGAGTTCGCTAAAATTAAATAAGATGGTTGGCAGAGATGCTACAAAAGAATTCAATATAATTACAAAAATTGGATTTGGAATTGATGGAAATGAAGAGGTCAAAGATTTAGATTTTGAAGCTGTTCGTGGAACTTATGAAGGAAATAAATTCGTGAAACAGTTGGAAAGAAAAAAGGTGGAAATAGAAGCGAAAGCGGCAAAGGTGATTGGTAAATTGGACGAAAAAACTTAATTTCTATAAAAAAATAAAAAATAACTTGTGAATTAATTGTAAATGTTGTAAAATCAATATATGTAATTGTGGTTATTCCACTAAATTTGAGGTATAAGAGCAATGATTTATATTCGTATTAATCAAAGCGGAAAAGGCGTAAGAAGTTCTGTGGATTTCTTATAATATGTTTATAAATAATATTTAAATTATTTAATGAAAGAAAATGGATTAGTTATTGGGGAAATTTTTAATAAAAATTCAGAAAATACTATGATGCAAACAACACAAATTTTACATAATTTTTTTAAATCATTACTAACAATAATTTTGCTCACAGTTTGGTTGTTGGCTTTTTGGGGCTGTAGTTCACAGAAATCAATGGTAAGGGAGAAACAACATAAGGAAGCATTAAACAGTGATAAAAAACCTTCCTGGATTTATAGCGGTAAGCATTCGACATATTCTCAGCCAAAATATATAGTTGGGATTGGTATGGCCAAAGGTAGCCGTAATCCTGTTACTGATAGGCAGTTAGCAGACCAGAATGCTTTTTCAGAAATAGCCCAACAAATTATAGCCCATGTATCCTCAGATATTTCCATAG
>JAYEOX010000055.1:0-17484 GCA_034723415.1 Fidelibacterota bacterium
CCCATCAAAAATAAAATCTGTAGAAATATGAATTAATGGAATTGATAAGTTTCCCGAAATAATTGATAAATTTTTGGTTCCAAAAGAATTTATCTTTTTCGCTAATTCAGATTCCTCTTCAGCTTTATCAACAGCCGTATAAGATGCACAATTAATAATTAAATTAATTTTATTTTTAGTTAGAAAATTTTCAATCATATTTTTATTTGTAATATCAAATTTATCAATATCAGTGAAAATAAAATTATTATCAGATAATTTCGAACTCACTTTTAGTTCATTCCCTAATTGACCATCTGCTCCGGTAATTAAAATTTTCACTTAATTATTTCCAAATTTCTTTATAAGTTCTCTTATTAAATAAAAAATAATCTAATGCTACACTTTTGTGATAAAATAATCCATCTAACATTTTGTCTTTTACTTTTCTGTTTCTTTGCACTACTTTTCTTTTTTTCATTATCATTTTCCAATTTAGTATTAACCATTTGTAAGCATTAAAAAGTGCTTTCATCAATTTTGTGTCCCAAGTCAGAAGTGCTTTTGCAAATGTTATTTTATCCAAACCAATTCGTATTGGTAAAATGTAAAACAGACGATGAGTTGAATAATTTTTTAACATCATAAAAATACTATTACGGTGATTTAAATATATTTTCTGAAAATTACCTTGTTTAAGTGTTCCACCACCAAAATGATAAATTACAGAATCAGTACGGATCCGAATTTTTTTACCTTGTAATAAAATTCTCCAACATAAATCAATTTCTTCCATGTGCAAAAAGAAATCTTCATCTAATAATCCTGATTGTTCAAGCACTTCTTTTCGGATTGCAATTGCTGCTCCGGATGCCCAAAACAAATCAATATTATCATCATACTGCCCTTCGTCTTTTTCTATTTTATCCATTATTCTACCGCGTAAAAATGGATATCCAAAAATATCCATAAAACCACCGGAAGCTCCTGCATATTCAAAATAATTTCTATTTTTCATTTGAAGAATTTTTGGTTGGCAAGCAGCAATATTTCTATCCGATTCAAACTCTTCAATTATTGGTTCAAGCCAATCAGAAGTTACTTCAATATCGTTATTTAATAATAATACAAACTCGCCATTTGCTTTTTTAATTCCAAAATTATTACCACCTGCATATCCAAGATTTTTACCTGTATCATATACTTTTACAGATGGATAATTTTTTTCAACATAATCAATGCTATCATCGGTGGAATGATTATCAACCATAAGTATCTCATAATTTGAATATGTGGTTTTCAATAATGAATCAAAAAGCACTTTTAAAAAATTTTTGCCATTATAATTAAGAATAATTATTGAGATTAACGGTTTAATCGATTTCAATTTATACCTATCGGTTTTTACCCATTTCTTGTATTACTTTATTCTTGAGCATCTTTGCCTGTGGATCATCAGGATTCTTTTGCAACCATTCATCGAGTAACATTAACGCTTTGTCGTATTGTTTTGACTCATTATACAATTGATAGAGAAATCCGATCAATTGAGGATCTGTTGGGTTTTGCACATAAATTTTCTTTACAATTTCTTCTGCTTTATTATAATTACCGGCTTCCATATAGTATAGTTGAGCAGCTCCCAGAATATCTCTCTTTGAAAGATTATCTCTTTTTACAAAATCATCCAATCTATTAGAGAGTTCTGTAGTATCACCCATCATCCCGTATAATCTGCCAATTTCCAAATATAACGCTTTATGCTTTATCGGAATAATTTCTTCTGGAATTTTTTCTTCCATATAACTTAAAAGCGTTCTTGCTTTTTCATATTCATTATGTCTAATAAACTCCACAGTTGCTTGAATAAATCCTGTTCTATAATTTTGCATCAATCGGGTAGAATTAGGATTTAGATAAACATCCGGATTGTTTAAATTACGAAAACGATAAACATTCCCAAAATCGCCCTCTTTTGATGAATTAGAATATTCAGGAATAAGATTGCTATAAATTTCTTCTTCATCTATGCGATCAACTTTTTTAGGATTCAATTTATAAACCAAACCTTCCATTGACAAATATTTATCTATGCCAATTCTATTATCATTTGAAACTGTCACAGCAAAATAGACCGGCCTATCCCAGTTAGCACCATTTGCTATAATAAAGATCATCAAATCCTGTACTCTAATTCCATTATTCCCTAAAGTTGGTTCCATCTTCCATCTTATCTCTTTTTCGGGATTTAATTTTTCAGGCACCGGGATTTTTACTTCTTGTGTTTCCCATGCACGCGGTCTTAATGTTTTTATCTGTTCATCCGAAATTGGAATATTTATCTTCGGGTCATAATGTTTCATCTGCAAAATATACCAAGGTGTGTTTAATAAACTTAAATTTACAACTTTCACATCTGTTCTAACATTTTCAACCTCTTGTAAATACCAAAGTGGAAATGTGTCATTATCACCGTTAGTAAATAGTATTCCGTCTTTATCGCAAGAATTTAATAAATTATATGCATAATCAGATGCGACATAATTTCCCCATCTGGAATGTTCCTTAAAGTTTGCATTCAGTAAATTCAAAGGTAAAATAACAATTAATAATATTGTTACACCGATCATTAAGTATTTCTTTAACGAATCGTTCTTTATTTTTTTCTTAACTAATTCCAAAATAGAAGACGCACCTATCCCTATCCAAATGGCAAAAGTGAAAAACGAACCGACATACGAATAATCCCTTTCTCGCGGTTGCGGATCCGGCTGATTTAAATAGAGTACCACTGCTAAACCCATCATAAAAAACAGAGCAAGCACTGACAGGGCATTATTTTTGTCCTTAGCAAAATGATAAAACATACCTATCCATCCGATAATGAATGGTATCATCCACAGTTGTGTTGGGTCAACATTATTTCCTTTTCTACCCATAAAATTCCAATTGAAATATCTAATGTACATTTTCTTTATTTGATAGTTCCAAAAATAATCTAATGAACTGGAATATTGACTTTTATGTTCCGATTCTTGCCACCGTTTTTCTCTACTCGCAGTATATTTTCCATACTGTTCTCTTTCTAAATATGATACAGCTTGTTTTACCGTTTCAGGATTATTCTCATCAATATTAGGATTTTTTAAAGAACGAATAAATATTATTTGATATGAAGAATAACCAATTGTAATTAATGCTAATCCAAGCAAACTCATTTTGATCCACTTTCGTGTAAAGAGATTATTTTTGAATGATTGCCCTACCAAAAGATAAACTAAATAAATAACAATAAAAATTACAAAAAGGGCTAATGGAAAAGAAACAGCTGCCGGATTTATATTTATCATCCTTGCAATTTTGGGAGCACCTTTAATTATCCCAAGATAAATAATTAAAAATAATCCACCTGTAATTGCAGATACACCCAAAAATGATTTCCATTCAAATTTTGAATGTTTAAAATAAATGATCAAAGCAATAAATGGTAATGTTAATAAATTCAATAAATGAATACTAATTGCAACTCCTATTACATAAGCAATGATTAAAATATATCTCTCATTGTGAATATCTTTATTTTCATCTAATCTCCATTTTAAAATTAGCCAAACAACAAATGCAACTAAAAATGTGCTGATAGAATAAACCTCAGCTTCTACTGCATTAAACCATTGACTATCTGTAAATGCAAAAGTCATAGCTCCAATAAATGCACCGCCATAATTTATTAATTTATCCGAAAATGTTTTTGTCTTGCCACGAAATTGTTCAACAAGCAAGACAATTATTAAATATAAAAATAAAATCGTTAAAGCACTGGAAATTACAGATATGAGATTCATTCTAAAAGCAATATCTTTACTGAACGGAATTAATGTAAATATCTTTCCTAACAGTAAAAATAAAGGAGCTCCCGGAGGATGAGGGACTTCTAACTTATAAGCACACGCAATAAATTCACCGCAATCCCAAAAGGAAACGGTTGGAGCTACCGTCATGAAATAGACAATAAAAGAAATTGCAAAAACTATTGCACCGATTGAATAATTAACTTTATTTTTTATCATATTTTCCCTTTTTTATATTTATTTAAAATCCTGTTTTCTTTATTTTATCCAATAGCTACATAATTTAACTTATCTTTATTATTTTTCAAAAAGAATTCCTTAAAATCACCATTATTTTCATTGCTTAAATTAGGATCGTTTTTTATTATTGAAAATGCTGCTAAACGAGCTTCTCTGAGTATTTCTCCATCTTCTATTAGATTTGCTATTTTCAAGTCGATCAATCCATGTTGTTTTGCACTAAAAAATTCCCCCGGTCCTCTCAATTTCAAATCTGCCTCGGATATTTTAAAACCATCAATTGTCTCCTCTAATATACGTAACCTTTCGTTTCCTTGTTCCGTATCTTTTCTACTAACCAATATGCAATAGCTTTTTTCACTGCCCCGTCCAATTCTTCCACGCAATTGATGTAACTGCGACAATCCAAATCTCTCGGCATTTTCAATGATCATTACAGTAGCATTTGGAATATCAACTCCAACCTCAATAACTGTTGTGCTTACCAAAATATCAGTTTCACCGGATTTATATTTATTGATCACTTCACTTTTTTCTAACTTTTTCAGTTTACTGTGAAGTAATGCTACTTTGTAACTGCTGAATATTTGTGAAATTTTCTCAAATCCCTTTTCAGCTGCTTGCAGATCCATCTTTTCAGATTCACTAATTAGAGGATAAACAATAAAAACCTGTCTTCCGGAATTAATCTGTTTTTTAAGAAAGCCATAAACTTTTGGCAACTTTCTTTCTTTAACAACTCTTGTAACAACCGGTTTTCTTCCCTTTGGCATCTCGTCTATTATTGAAGTGTCCATATCTCCATAAATACTGATCGACATTGTGCGTGGAATTGGAGTTGCGGTCATTGTTAATACATGTGGATTTATTCCTTTTTGAATAAGTGTCATTCTCTGATCAACGCCAAATCGATGCTGCTCATCTATTATCACCAATCCTAATTTTGAATATTTAACTTTTTCCTGTAATAGTGCATGTGTACCAACAATAATTGGAATTTTACCATCGGCAATTTTTGGAAGTATTTCATCTCTTTGTTTTTTCGTCTGTTTACCGATCAATAATTCACAATTAATTCCCCACGGTTCAAAATACATTTTAAAATTATTGTAATGTTGTTTAGCAAGAATTTCTGTCGGAGCCATTATTACTGTTTGAAAATTATTCTCAGTCATAATTGCTGCCGAAATTGCCGCAACAATTGTTTTTCCACTGCCTACATCACCTTGCAACAATCTGTTCATTGGCGTTTCTGATTTGAGATCATTGTAAATTTCTCTTGTAACTCGTTTTTGCGCATCTGTTAATTCAAACGGTAACTTATTATATAAGTTCGTAGTTAATTCTCCCACTCTTTTACATTGCGCTTGACATTTTTCGTTTTTTATTTGTCTTCGTTTAATTGCCAAAACCGATTGCAACATTAACAATTCCTGAAATTTAAATCTGTATCTTGCTTTTTGTAAACTATCTTTGTCTTCAGGAAAATGGATTAATTTCAATCCTTTAAGTAGATCAATTAAATTGTATTTATTTCTGATCTTTTGTGGGATCGGATCCGGAATATTACTTGTAATTTCTGTGAATAAATTCTTAAATATCTTACGAAATTGACGACTGTTCAATCCTTTTTTTCTCATATTTTCTGTCAATGCATAAACCGGAACAATAATTCCTGTAGATAAATTTCCCATTTTTGAATCTAGAAAATCAAAATCCGGATGAATAATATTTAATCCTTGATAGTAATTTATTTTTCCACTTACACTTATCAGATCACCGACTTTAAACATTTTTTTTATCCAATAAATGCCACCAAACCAATTTAAAGTTAAATAGCCATAATTATCTTTAATAAGAATTTTAAGAATAGATTTCCGTCTCGTTCTTGTTGTCCATATTCTTTCCACTTTCCCAACAACCGTACACTCTTCACCAACTATAAGCTGATTCATTTTTTTTACATTTGAACGATCTAAATATTTTCTTGGAAAATAATATAACAGATCTTCAGCAATAAATATTCCTATATTTTTCAAAGCTTCAGCTCGCACTTTTCCAATGTACGGAATACTCGTTATTTTATTTTGTAGATAATTTTTCATTTTATTTGTGTTGTGAAAAATATAAAATCCATTTCATATTATAAATTAATAAATATGTGTGAATAATAAAAGATAAAAGAGAATGTATTATTTGAGAATTAAAGTTTTGTTATAAAAAATAAAATTGGTAAGCTTGAACATTAAGTATCTTCAGACAAAATGCCTTTAATACTACAACAAAAATATATTATTATCTTTACAAATTTTTCGAATCTCATCTGTCCAGATTGCAGAGTGGACTTCGCCGATATGAGCTTTTCTCATCATCAACATACATAAACGAGATTGACCAATTCCGCCACCAATACATAACGGCAATTCATCATTTAAAAGTCGTTTATGAAAATATAGCTCTTTTTTCCACTCTTCATTTCTGATTTTTAATTGTTTCTGCAATGCCTTTTTATCAACACGAATTCCCATTGATGATAGTTCCATAGATGTGTTCAACAGCTCATTCCAAATCAGAATATCGCCATTCAATCCGTGAAATCCTTTCGAATATTCTGTTGACCAATCATCATAATCTGCTGCTCTACCATCGTGAGGTTTTCCACTTTTTAAATTTCCACCGATTCCAATTAAAAACACTGCTCCGTGTTCTTTACAAATTTTATGTTCTCTCTCTTCTGATGTCAATTCCGGATACTTCTCTTCAAGTTCTTCTGTTGTTATGAAAAATATATCTTTCGGAATAAAAGTTTTTGGTAAAGTTGAATATTTTTCGCAAATATATTTATCCGTTTCATAGATCACATTGTAAATCTTCTTTGCAATATCTCTCAAAAAATCGCCATTTCTTTCATCTTCAGAAATTATTCTTTCCCAATCCCATTGGTCAACATAGAGCGAATGAAATTTATCTAAATGTTCATCCGGACGAATGGCATTCATATTTGTGTAAAGTCCTTCGCCAATTTCAAAATTGTAATCAGCAAGTGCCAATCTTTTCCACTTTGCAAGCGACTGAACAATTTCAGCTTTTTTATCATTCATCTCTAAAATTGGAAAATCTACAGGTCGCTCAATTCCATTCAAATGATCATTTATTCCTGTATCTTGCATTACCATTATTGGAGCGGAAACTCGTGATAAATTTAAAGATTTCGCTAAATTTTTTCTAAAATATTCCTTAATAAAATCTATTGCATTTTCTGTCTCTTTCAAATTCAAAACCGAACTATAATTTTCAGGTATCCACATCTCATCATTGCTGAATTTGACCTTCTTTGAATCTTGATCTAACATTTTCATATTTATATTCTAAGTTTTAATTTCTTTTTGTTTATAGAAAATTAATATCAATCCAATAATTACCATGACAATACTGAGTATTTGCCCCATTGTCATCCATTCAAAAAAGATAAATCCTAATTGCTTATCCGGTTGTCTAAAGAATTCCACAAATATCCTGGTGAGACCGTATCCAATTAAAAAAGCTCCGGTTTTTGTTGCACCGCTTACTTTTTTACGGTGTAAGAAGATCATAATTCCGAATAATAAAATTCCCTCTAAGAGTGCTTCGTATAATTGCGATGGATGGCGAGGAATATTTCCACCTTCGGGGAAAATAATTGCCCAAGGAACATCTGTAGTTCTACCCCATAATTCTCCATTGATAAAATTCCCTATTCGACCAAGAAACAGTGCAATTGGAGCAATAGTCATCGTAAATCCTGCTAAGGTTAGATAAGATATCTTATGTTTTCTTGTGAAGAAAATGCCTAAGATCAAACATCCTGCTAATCCACCGTGAAAAGACATACCGCCATGCCAAGTCATCAAAATTTCTATCGGATTATGAAAATAATATGAAAAATTATAGAACAGACAATATCCAATTCTGGCTCCAATTATCAATCCTAACATTAAGGTCATAAAAAAAGATTCAAATTGATCCATTGTCATTTTCAGCTGTTTTGTTTTGATCAAATATTTCATCCAATAATTGAAAATCAGAAATCCGAGAACATAAGCTAAAGCATAATAACGTATCTGAAACCCGCCAATTACAGGTAAAAACTCCGGTAGTTTAAAAATATATGGTTTTAAATTATGTGTCCAATAAAGCAACATATAAAATCCTCTTACTAATTTATTTTAAACAATTATTATAGATATTTTCAACATCGTTTTTGGTCATCTGCTTTGGACCGCTGATCTTACCAAACCGATTCCCGTTTATCTTCATTACTTCTTCTGTAAAAATATTTATTGCAGAATTTGGTATTCCAATATCATCAAAACTTATTTTTCTGTCAAGTGATCCTAACCAACTTTCCAAAGCAACTATTACTTCATCAGTTGTCTGAATAGAATTATCAAAAACAAATTTCCCAAAATCAATTATCTTTTCTGATTTTAATTCTGAAAAATATTTTAAATAACGCGGAAAGATCATTGCCAATCCACGACCGTGAGAAATATTGAAATGTCCGCTCAGCGGATGTTCTAAAGCATGCATTGGATATGGCCCTTCTCTACCAGAATCGTTAATATCGTTCAAAGCCATCACAGCTGACCAAGATAAAATTCCCCTTAATTCCAGATCATTAGGATTTTTAATTATTTTTGGCAATATTTCGACAACAGTTTTAACAATTGATAAAGAAATTCTATCATTTAAAGGAGCGTAATCTTTTGTAGTAAAATACGCTTCTATTGCATGAATAATAATATCAATCGCTCCATCAATTAAATAATCTTGTGGAACAGTCAAGGTTAATTTTGGATCTATGATTGACAACTTTGGACGTGCAGAATAACAGATAAACGAAACCTTTTCTTTTGTTTTATCATTTGTAACAACTCCATAAGGATTGCCTTCTGATCCGGCAGCACTAATTGTAGGAATAGCAATAATTGGTAGCGATCTTTTTGTCGTTTTATTAATATGAACATAATTCCAAATTGATTTACCGTTTTCAGCTACAATTCCAATGCCTTTTGCTGTGTCTATCGCCGAACCGCCTCCAACTCCGATGATCGCATCAATTTCTTTTCCTTCTATAAATTTCGCTCCATTATCTATTATTGAAACTGTTGGGTTTGGCTTTACTTTATCATAGATTGTAAATTTTACTTCTGAATTTTTCAAATTATTTTTTATTCTATCTAACAATCCTGTATTTTTTACACTACCCGGTGAACAAACAATAAGAACATTATTTGCAAATTTTTTAGTTTCCTTCCCAATGCGTTCAACAGCATCAGTTCCGAAAATAAATTTAGTTGGTATATGTAAATTAAAATCTCTCATCAAATTCTCCTGCTCAATAATACTAATTATTATTAATATATAAAATGAAAATTTTGAAATACATTACTATTTTTGTCATAATATAAAAAAAATAATTTTTTGTTTGCGTTTATATTATTTTTTCGTAGATTTCATTGTGTAGAGATAAAAATAGGAATGCATCGTATAATTAAATTAACAAAAAGGAGAAAACGATGGCAAAAGATGTGTTGATTGTAGCTTCAAAATTAAAAAAATATCTGAAAGAAGAAAAAGGAATGCACACTGCAGGAAATGTTCCTGAAGTATTATCAGATGTTGTGCGTGAAATAGTTGATTTAGCAGTTGAAAAAGCTAAAAAAGATAGACGTAAAACTGTCAAAGACAGAGATTTTAGTTAATAAATAATCTGGGAAATATAAACAGAAAAGGTTTTAATTAACCTTTTTTGTTTTTTTAATCTGCGTTTAGTATATTTACTATTTTAGGAGAATAAGTTTGATTTATTCTCCTAAATTTTTGGTATTATAAAAATGAAAAAAACAATAATTAATCATGCAAAACAGATTATTGATGATAAATTGATTTAACAACTAACCCCAATGAAATATTCAGCAAACTGAATTTCACAGGGCAGACAAAAGCTAACGATAACTAACTTTTTTTATGTTTGTAACATATAAAATTTTTATTCACCGGATATCATTTAATAAAAACAACTCTTTGGCTGTCGGACTTTGCGCTTGAAATTACAGCCCCCAAACCATTATTCAAATTCATATAAAAATAATACCTGTCATTTGTATGTGTTTTTTCTTGCATCACATTGCAAATTAATAAAAAAATTATTTAAATACTATAATAATAAATTCATTTTTCTAATTCTTTAAAATTCGAAGTTTATTAAAATAGGTGGTCAATTTCCAAGATAATCATCTGTAATTTTCTCGTAATAATCTATAATATCTCTTACATAGTTTCTTTTCTCAACATAAGAGCCATGATAGAAACATCTTTTAAATCCGTAAATAATTATATTCCTTAATTGTGCGGGAGTAATTTTCATCTCTTTAATAACAAGCTGTAATTCTTTTGTCATAGTAGTATTAGAAATTAATCGGTTATCAGTATTTATAGTAATCGAAAGTTTATGATCTATCATTTTCCTTAAAGGATGATTTTTCATGCTACCTTTCAAATCGGGATTTGTCTGTAAGTTACTCGTAGGACAAATTTCTAATGTGATGCGATTATTTGCAATATATTCAGCAAGATTCAAAACATATTCTTTTGCATTATTTTTATTCTTTTCACTTACTACTTTCCCTTCATCAAATAAATAAAATCCATGCCCGATTCTATCTGCATGCAGATCAGTAATTGCTTGAAAAATTGATTCAGGCCCATAAGCTTCACCGGCATGAACAGTTTTACTTAAAAAATTACGATGAACAATATCATAAGATTGAATATGGTTATCAGCCGGAAAACCTTTTTCAGCTCCGGCAAGATCAAATCCAACTATTGGAATATCCGTCTCTTTGACCATTTTCGTTGTTGCTTTTGCCAACTCTTGCGATACAAGATTTATTATTTCAAGTTTATCTGAATATTTATGATTTTTAAAAAATGATTTAAAGAACGGAGAAAATCTTTCATCACAAAACCGCATTGCACAAACGATTATTCCATAATTAAATGGTGGTTCATCGCCAGTTATTATTTCTGGCCGAGAATTAAATTCTTTTTTTGCTCGTTCAAGTCCTTTCCAAACTGAATTCATTACATCTTCAAAAGACATATCATTACTCATCAATGTTTGAGGAGCCAATCTCACTTCAATATATCGAACTCCCTCATTTTGATTGTCAATTGCCAGCTCATAAGAAACTCGCTCAATTGCATCTTTCGTTCTAAGTACAGCACATGTATAACTGAATCCTCTCAAATATTCATCAAGTGAATCATAAGAATCCTTGAAAACCTCCTTTCTCAGTCCGGCTTCTGTATAACTCGGTAATTTTATTCCATCTTTTTTTGCAAGTTCGATCAAAGTTGAAAGCCGCAATGATCCGTCTAAATGCAAATGTAAATCGGTCTTAGGTATTTTCAATAAAAAATCTTTGTTGTAAAGTTTTTTTGTAAATTTGTTTTTGTTCATATTAAATCTCTCTATTAGTTAATAGTTAATAAAAAATAATGATATATTTTTACAATATCAAGTAAATACTGATTTAGCGAATTGTAAAAATCGTTCAGATATTTAAACTCTAAATATTTAAAATGGAAAATTTGAAATAATCTGTAAATAATATATGCTTCATCATATTACAATCCGAAAATAACTTTATCACAAAACCATTAACTTTATTTCTGTCATCTCTTCGATAGAATATTTTACACCTTCTCTACCAAATCCGGAGTTTTTTACTCCACCATAAGGCATCTGATCCACTCTGAATGTTGGTGTATCATTTATAATTACACCGCCTACTTCCAAATTTTCAAAAGCATATAAAATATTTTTCATGTCATTTGAAAAAACGCCCGCCTGTAATCCATAATCGGTATCGTTAACCATCTCGACAGCATTTTTAAAATCATCAAACTTTTTTACCGTTACGATCGGAGCAAAAACTTCTTTACATTCAACTTTCATTTCAGATTTTGTCTCTGTTAGTATAGTTGCCGGAAAATCTATTCCTTCTCGTTTTCCACCACATAGAATTTTTGCGCCACCACTTACTGCTTCATTCAGCCATTTTTCTGCCCTGACTGCTTCCTGCTCAGTGATCATAGAATTCAAGAAAACATTTTCGTCTAATGGATGTCCGCTTTTTATTTCTTTAGCTTTTTTAACAAATTTTATGACAAAATCATCATAAATATCCTGATGCACATAAAATCTCTGAGTGTGAATACAAACTTGTCCCGCATAAGCAAAACCGCCCACAATCGATTTTTCTACGGCTTTATCAACATCGCCGGATTTATCGATTATAAGTCCTGCATTTCCACCTAACTCCAAACGAATTTTTTTCTTGCCACAAATATTTTTCAATCGCCATCCAATTTGTGGACTTCCTGTAAAAGTTATCATTTTTATTCGCGGATCTTTTATAAATTTTTCGATATTCTTCCCGGCACATGGCAAAACGGAAAACATTCCATCGGGAACATATTTCGTTATAATTTCAGCAAGAAGAAGAGCGGAGATCGGTGCCAATGAAGACGGCTTAATTATAATTGGATTTCCCACTGCAAGAGCCGGAGCTACTTTATGAGCCACAAGATTTAAAGGAAAGTTAAATGGTGTTATCCCGAGAATAGGTCCAATCGGAAATCTTTTTACCAAAGCAGATCTGTTTTTTCCCTTTTCCGTAGTATCTAAACTGAAAAATTCCCCTTCGATCCTTTTACACTCCTCTTTTGCAATCGTAAATGTTTGAATTGCTCTTTGAACTTCGCCTCTTGCAAAATTGATATTTTTTCCACACTCTAACGCCAAATTTTTAGATAGTTTGTCACTATTTTCTTTGATTTCCTTAATAATATTTTCTAAAATTTCTGCTCTTTGATAAACCGGCATTTTTCTTGTAATTTTAAAAACCTGTTCTGCTTTTTTTATCGCATCTTCAATATTTTTTGTCTCAGCAATATTTACACTTCCAACTAAACTGTTGTCATAAGGACATTTTATATCTAATTTTTTTGAACTTTTAACTTTATCATTCCCAAGAAAGAATGGATATTCATTTTTCATAATTATTTAACTCCTCCATTTATTCATATTATTTAATTTACAATATTTTAAACATTTTAACACTTTATTTAAAATTATTTTTAACAATATTATCAGTTATTAAAAATATTTCATAAATAACATGCTTGTCTTGTGAAATGCAAAGCATATTTCAACGGAAGTTGTTTTATTCCATAAATCATATACATTTTAAATTTATAAAATAATATTAACAATTTTATTTGATTTTAAATAATAATTTAATAAAATATTATTAATGTTAAAAAACAATGGAACATATTAACAAAAACAATAAATTATCAAAGGAGAGTGTCTATGAAAAAAGTTATTTTAATGATTTTTATTTCCGTTACATTTTTATCAGCCAATGAAACATTTTTATCAACTACAGCTTCAACAACAAAGAATTTTCAGATTTACATTCATCCACAATACACAAATGTAATGGAACATGTCGGAGTTTATTTCGGTTGGGATGCACAAACAGTAGATGACAAATACAGTTTAGATGAAAGCATGAATATTTTATCAATAGATTATAGCATTGGTTACAAGAATACTTTTTTTGCAAAAGGACATTATTCAGATACTAAGGGCTTAAAATTGGGGAAATCTGAAAATGATTTTTCAAATAATTGGTTTGATATTAATTACAAGTTTAAATTAAATGAGGGCTTTGCTGCATTAGTCTATTATTCACGATACAGTAAAAAACTTGATATACCGAGAGAAATAACATTCGATGCAACAAATTCAAAATACTTAGTTGGAATTGGAGCCACTTCTTACGGATTAGCTAATATCAATTTCAGTAATCTTTCCAAAAGTGGAGTACATGGTATAATTTATCTCGGAGCAGGTTCTTAGTTTGGATGTCGGCTACAAATCCAAATATACCAAGGGAAATTATAGCAGATTGGGAATTTATTGCCAAAAATGATTTTGGGTTTGTCTTTTTTATGGATATGGGCGGTATTTATAACAGTGGCAGATTCTATATTGGTGGGAAGTTAAAAGTTGGAGGATTTTTCGCTGGAGAAGTTATTGTTAATGACGTAGATAAATCTGATGAAGTTATTACAGGGACTATTGCAATGGAAGCTGTAGCAGGAATGAATATAATTAAAAATCTCAAAGTTGGAGTGCATTGGAAACATAATAACGAAAACAACCGCAATGAATCCGATGAATACGATCAGGATGGTTCAAGTTTTTACAATTATGTTACAAATGTGTTTGTGGATTTCAACTTTTCGTTTTAAGTGTAAAATAAAACAATCACATTAAACATAAAAAACTTCCGAAATTATTAACTTCGGAAGTTTTTATTTTACTACATTCTATTTCTTTGCGACTTCGCCTGCTCGTACAGGTGAGCGGGAAAATATTCTAACTAATCGATGCTTGAGCAGCCGCCAATCTTGCAATCGGAACTCTAAAAGGTGAACAGGAGACATAATTCATTCCAACTTTATAACAGAATTTTACAGAGTTAGGTTCGCCACCATGTTCTCCGCAAATACCAACTTTCAGATTTTTCTTGACTGAACGGCCTTTTTTCGTTCCCATTTCTACCAATTGTCCGACACCTGTCTGATCTAATTGTTGAAAAGGATCAACTTCCAGAATATTTTTATCTAAATAGATCGGCAAGAATTTTCCTGCATCATCTCTTGAATATCCAAAAGTCATCTGAGTAAGATCATTGGTTCCAAATGAGAAAAATTCTGCTTTTTCGGCAATTTCATCTGCTGTCAAAGCTGCTCTCGGAATTTCTATCATAGTTCCAACCATATATTCAATTTTATCATTTTTCTCTTTAAAAACTTCATTAACAGTATTTCGGATAATTTTTTCTTGAAGTTCAAATTCTTTTACAGTACCAATTAATGGAACCATTATTTCCGGTTTTGCCTTTATTCCTTTTTTCTTACAATTCAATGCTGCTTCAATAATTGCTCTAGTTTGCATCTCAGTAATTTCCGGATATGTATTTCCAAGACGACATCCTCTATGACCAAGCATTGGATTAAATTCGGCAAGCGAATCAACTTTTTCTTTTACCTCTTCAACAGAAATTCCCATTTCATCAGCCATTGCTTTTTGATTTTCCGGTTCGTGTGGAACAAATTCATGTAATGGCGGATCCAATAATCTAACTGTAACAGGAAGGTCATCCATCGCTTCAAAAATTCCTTCAAAATCTTCTCTCTGCATCGGTAAAATTTTGTCAAGTGCTTTTCTGCGTCCGGTTTCATTATCAGATAAGATCATTTCTCTTACCGCTTTAATTCTTTCGCCTTCGAAAAACATGTGTTCTGTTCTTGTCAAACCAATTCCTTGTGCACCGAATTCTCTTGCAACTTTTGAATCGTGTGGAGTATCGGCATTTGTTCTTACGTCCATTTTTGTATATTTATCACATAAGTCCATTAATTTCCCAAAATCGCCACTTAATTCCGGATCTTGTGTTTTAACTTTTCCATCATACATTTCGCCGGTAGATCCATTCAATGAAATCCAATCGCCTTCTTTATATGTCTTATCGTTTGCAATAATCGTTTTATTTTTGTAATTGATCTTTATTGAAGAGGCACCGGAAACACAACATTTTCCCATTCCGCGAGCCACAACTGCAGCATGCGAAGTCATTCCACCTCGTGCTGTTAAAATACCTTCGGCAACATTCATTCCAGAAAGATCTTCAGGAGAAGTTTCAATTCTAACTAATACAACTTTTTCACCTTTTTCTGTCATTGCTTCGGCATCATCGGCAAAAAATACAACTTTACCTGATGCTGCTCCGGGGGAAGCAGGCAAACCTTTCGCCATAACCTCTGTACTTTCCAAAGCAGTTGTATCAAAAACAGGATGTAACAATTCATCTAGTTTATTTGGTTCTACTCTATTAATCGCTGTCTTTTCATCTATAATTCCTTGATCCAACATATCTATTGCCATTTTCACCATAGCTCCACCGGTTCGTTTACCGGTTCGTGTTTGCAATAACCAAAGCCGTCCATCTTGAATAGTGAATTCCATATCCTGCATATCTTTATAATGAGCTTCTAATTTCTCTTCTGTATCGAATAATTCTTTATAAACTTTTGGCATTGTCTCTTCCAATGATGGAAAATTATTTGCTCTATCTTTTTCTGAAACATCCGCTAATTTTGCCCATTTTTTTGAACCTTTAATAGTGATTTCCTGTGGTGTGCGAGTTCCGGCTACAACATCTTCGCCTTGAGCATTTATTAAATATTCACCATTAAAAATATCTTCACCTGTTGCCGCATCTCTTGTGAATGCAACTCCTGTAGCAGAATTGTCGCCCATATTTCCATAAACCATTGATTGAACATTTACTGCTGTTCCCCAACCATGTGGAATGTTATGTATCTTTCTGTAATAGATCGCTCGTTTGTTGTCCCAGCTGCCGAATACCGCACCAATTGCTCCCCATAACTGTTTCCAAGGATCAGTAGGAAATTTTTTGTTGGTATAATTTTCTACTGCACTTTTGAATTTTTTTACCAGAAGTTTCAAATCATCAACTGTTAATTCAGTATCGTTTTTTATATCTTTTTCTTCTTTGATCTCTTCGATAATCTTTTCAAACGGATCAATATCATCTTTACCTTCAGGTTTCATTCCCATAACAACATCACCATACATCTGGATAAATCTGCGATACGAATCCCAGGCAAATCTCTCATTTCCTGATTTTTCTGCAAGACCTTTCACTGCATCATCATTCAAACCAAGATTTAAAACCGTGTCCATCATTCCGGGCATAGAAACTCTTGCACCGGAACGGACAGAAACCAGTAACGGATCATTCCTGTCGCCAAACTTTGCATTCATAATTTTTTCAATATGAGTAATTCCATTCTCGACATCATTTTTCAATATTTCTATTGATTTTTCAACACCGAGTTCATTCCATTTTAAACAGACATCAGAAGTCAGAGTAAATCCTGCCGGAACAGGAACACCAATTGAACTCATTTCTGCTAAATTTGCACCTTTCCCACCAAGCAGATTTTTGTCTTTTTGACCTCCGTCTGCCTTTCCATCTCCGAATAAATATACATTTTTCATATTACTTCCTTATTTTATTTCAAATTTATTTTAACTTATTAATATAAGTATTGAACTTTACAATATCAAGAATAATTTTTATCCAAGAAATTTATGGAATATATCAACCATTTTGATGTGTGGAAATATCGTAAAAATTATGGAGTTGTTGTTGTCGTTGTTGTTGTTGTTGTTATTATTGTTGTTATTGTTGTTATTGTTGTTATT
>JAYEOX010000056.1:0-3795 GCA_034723415.1 Fidelibacterota bacterium
TAACAATAATTATCATAAAATTTTATTTAATTAAATAAACAAAAAAAAACCACATCTCTAAAATGTAGCTTTTATCTTATAATCAAATTAACTAATATCTTTAAATATTTATTTTAACTATTATGCTGTAGGCGGTGTAAAGAATTTTTTCGCCAATTCCTGTAGAAAACCCGGCAAACAGTATCTACAAAAAGCATTGAATACATTAGTATTTTCTATTTAACTTTTAACATTAAAATTAAATATTATCTTTCAATGAACAAACAACATCTTCAACATGGCCATTCACTTTTACTTTTTCCCAGATCTTGTCAATAATTCCATCAGGATTTATCAAAAATGTGGATCTTACAACACCATGATACTCTTTGCCAAACATCTTCTTCAATTGCCATACTCCATAAAGTTTTAATACATCTTTTTCAATATCACTTAAAAGAGTAACTTTTAAATCATGCTTATTCATAAATTTTGTGTGACTTTTTTCAGAATCAGATGAAATACCAATAACTTCAGCTCCATTTTTCTTAAAAAAGTTAATTTCTTCAGTAAATTCTATGGCCTCTTTTGTACAACCGGGAGTATTGTCTTTTGGATAAAAATAAAGAATAACCCACTTATTCTTATAATCTTTTAAACAGACAGAATTTCCATCTTTATCATTTAGACAAAATTCCGGTGCTTTTTTTCCTTCTTTCAATTTCATTCATAATTCCTTTTTATAGATAAATGATTATTAATTTTAAACTCATAAATTACAAGTTTTTGTATTAAATATGATTAAAAAAATAGTAAAAAATTATTCAGTTGGCTGAGTAAAAACTCTAGTGGCCAATTCTTTATCAAGCATACGCAAGCCATTACCTGAATCGCTGATTAATTTCAAATCATTTAAAATTGTATTAACATTATCTTCTTCTTCAACCTGCTCTGTCACAAACCATTGTAAAAATATCTGACTTGCATGGTCTTTTTCAGAAATTGCAAGATCCATTAACTCATTTATTGATTTTGTGATAAATTCTTCGTGTTTTAATGTCTCTTCAAACATAACAATTACTGATTCAAATTCGGAAGGTGGCTCTTCTATAGTTTTTAATTTAACTTTTCCGCCCCTTTCATTTATAAAATTATAAATCTTTTGTGCATGTGATATCTCTTCTTGAACTTGAATTTGAAACCAATTTGCAATTCCATCTAATCCAAGATAAGAGGAATGTGCAGAAAGTGCTTGATATAAATATGATGAATAAACTTCTTTATTAATCTGATTGTTAAAAGCATTTTCAATTTTTTTATTAAGCATTTTTTAATCTCCATTTTATTTTTTTATAATATATCAATTCCTTTGCCAAAGAAAATTAACAAATTATCTTTGGGAATTTACTATTTTTTGCGACTTTCCGTCTTTGCCTGCCCGACTTACAATCATTTTATCATAATGGCAGGCGGGCGAGAAATCTTATTAATTAACTTTTCCAAAGAAAATCAACAAATTATCTCTGGGAATTTACTTTTTTTTACAACTTTGCGTCTTTGCGTCTTTGCGAGAAATCTTATTAATTAACTTTTCCAAAGTCCATGTAAATTACAATATTCTCTTGCAGAAACTTTGTCAGCTTTAACATAAAATACCGCTTCAGGTTTATCATCAGGTTTCAAAAATTGTCTATAAACTTTACCATCTGCCAACAATTCTATCCACTGAATATAATGTTTTTCCATCATTGGATGAGCAGTGTTTTCACCGACTTTTACTGTCACTTTATCACTATCTTTAATAATAAAAGGAACATGTTTTTCTGTTGATGAATCTTCTGTTTTTTCTTCTTGTAACTTCATTGGTTGTCCGCAACAAACTAATTCACCGCCTCCGACATTAACCAATTCAACAATATTTCCACAAATTTCACATTTGTAAACTTCATTTAATTTTTCCATCTGATTCTCCTATTTTAATTTCTTATGACAGAACCACCAGTCATAACATTCATAATCTTTTGATTTTTCTTTTCTTTCTTTGGCTGTTTTTACATCAGAAGCAGGTGGTATTATAACATCATCTCCGATAAGTTCGTTATTTGGCCAATCAGCCGGAGTAGCTACTTTCTCTCTATCAACTGTTTGAAGTGCTTTAACTGCTCGTAAAATCTCATCAAAGTTTCTACCGATTTCCTGTGGATAATACAATACCAATCTCGTTTTACCTTTTGGATCAATGATAAATACTGCTCGCACAGTATTAGTTCCTTTTCCCGGATGCAACATTCCTAATTTCATAGCAATCGTATCGTTTCCCGCAATAATTGGAAATTTTATATCAACATCCAAATTATCTTTTATCCAATCAATCCATTTGATATGAGAAAATAATTGATCAATTGACATTCCAACCAATTCACAGCCAACTTTTTTAAATTCTTCATACCTATTTTGAAAAGCTACAAATTCTGTTGTACAAACTGGTGTAAAATCAGCCGGATGACTGAATAATACAAGCCATTTTCCCTTATAATCTGCGGGAATATTCATTGCTCCCTGTGTTGTCTGAACTTTAAGTTCAGGAAAATCATCGCCTAATAACGGCATATTAATTTTTTGTTCTTCCATTTTAAACTCCTTGGCTTTCGCCTTTTTTTATTTTTAAATTAAACCTAACTCTTTATGTTTTTCATAAATTTCGTCAACTAATTTATCAAGTAATTTGAAATCTTCATCAGTTGGATCGCCCTTAATATTCACTTCAGGAATAAATTCTACTTTTAAGTTTTTAAGCAAATCTTTAATTTGTTGAACCGTTTTCCCACCCCAATTATAAGAACCAATCATAGAAGCGAATTTTAATTTTGGTCTGAGTGCATTTGTCAAAAATAATGCCTGAACTGCAACAGGATGTGCTCCGGCGAGAACAGTTGGTGTGGCAACTATAACACTTGCTGCATCAACTAAAGCAATTGCCAATACTCCAAGTTCTATTTTTGTCAGATTGAATGGTTTTACTTTAATTCCCTTTTTTGTAAATGCATCAATTAAATAATCAACCATTTTTTTCGTACTTCCATGCATAGAAATATAAGGTAAAATTACCTCATTTTTAACTTCATCAGACACCCAATCTTTGTATGCATCAATAATAAAATTCGGCTTATCATAAATCGGTCCATGACTCGCTGCAATCATATCAATTTCAAGTTCACTTACTTTCTCAAGATTTTTTTGAATTTGTCTTCTGAATGGCATCATGATTTCTGCATAATATCTTTTTGCAGATTCATAAACTTCGCATTCATCATCAACAAATAAAGAACTTGAAGCATAGTGGGAACCAAAGAAATCACATGTAAAAAGGACTTTATCCTCTACTGCGTAAGTGACCATTGTTTCAGGCCAATGCACCCATGGAGTTAAAGTAAATTTAAGTGTTTTATCTCCAAGTGAAAGTGTCTCTCCATCATCAATAATTAAAAACTTTTCATCAGGAATTGGTAATAAATCATTTAGAAATTTTTGACATTTTTTATTTGTGACAACTTTTGCCTCCGGAAACATTTCAAGCATTTTTGGAATTGAACCTGAATGATCTTGTTCTGCATGATTAGCTACAATAAAATCAATTTTGTCAATATTTGCTTCTTTAAGATTTGTAATTAACTCATAGGTTTTTTCAGGATCTACCGTATCAATTAATGCTGTTTTTTCAGAACCTTGAACTACAAAAGAATTATAGGTTGTGCCTTTAGGTAAATTAACCAATTCATCAAAAATTCGCCTATCCCAATGCTTTGCTCCTAATGA
>JAYEOX010000057.1:0-3790 GCA_034723415.1 Fidelibacterota bacterium
AACAGAAATTTCCTCATTATTGGTTTCTCGCTTAGAAGCAAAATAAGCAAATTGATTATTTACATCCGTTATAAACAACAAATCGTCAAAAGGCGAATTAATAGGAAAGTCCATATTTATCGGCTTTGAAAAACGAGCCGTTGCAGAATCAAATTTTGTTTTAAAAATATCATATCCGCCCATAGAATTAAATCCTCTAGAACGAAAATAAAACGATTTTCCGTCAGGCGAGAGATATGGAAAATTCTCATCGTAAGATGTATTAACATCTCCACCCATAAAAATGGGAGATGTCCATGACTTATCCGGATTTCTTTTTGCTTCATATAAATCTAAATGACCTTTTCTATTATTTCCATAGCTGGCAAAAAATGCGACAGAATCGTTCCAAATAAAAGTAATCCCTCTGTATTTTTTCTTAATATCTACCTTTGTTTTAAAATCTTTGGGCGTTACAATTAACTTGCCACCAAAATCGTCCAATCGATAAGAATAGAAAAAGTTTTCATCATTAATTTTTTTATTATCCAAAATGATTAGGTCACTAACAAAATTTATTAATTCTTTACCATTCTGAGCCATTCTGATTTTCTGATCTACATTATATTCCTCTAAGTCTGGTTTTGGTGCTTTTTCTTTAAAATGTTGGTAATTAGCAATCGCTTTATCAAAGTGGTAGTTCAAATGATATGATTTCCCGAGATAATAAAAGATAACAGGATTTTGACTTTTGGACTGTGCAAATCTTAAATATTTTAATGACCCTTTTGTATCCGTATTGGTTTCAATTAAACAAACACCATAGCCATAATTATACGAAGGGTCTTGTGGATGCAAACTCAACAATTGTGAAAAAAGCGGCATTGCCTTATCGTATTCCTTATTGGTAAACAGCATAAAAGCCTCATCTTCAACCTTCTGCTCTCCTTCTGAAATATCTTGAGCAAAACTGCCAAACACCGAAAAAAAGAAAATCAATATGACAAAAGAGATTTTCCGGGGAATATTATAATTTCTTTTCACCAATAATCTATAATTATTGGCTCAAATTTATGTTTTTTTATGTAATAAAACCGACTTATACCAAATTAATTTCAAAACGCCTGATAAATAAATTAAATGTTACTACTCAGCAGCAAAATTAACAATTGATTGTTTATAAAACAATCCCGTCCTAAATAAATTTTAGAAAGAATCAATAACTTGATTTTACAGTAAAAATAGTCTAAAAATCATCCCAAATCAAAAAGTACCCCTTGTATCGTTTTATCTGGAGGCTTTTCTTTCTTCAAGAATGGTTCATCAAGCCATATTTGAAGTTCAATTTTAACAAAAAGGTTTATTCTGAGAAAAGCCACTAGGTTTGATAAATACCAATTGTATTTTGCAAGGGCTTTTAAATATTTTAGTATTAAGATGGTGATTAAAGCCGTCCATATCTGTATCATAACGGCATTCTGACTAGTTCCAATAAAAGATTTAATATGGAGTAACTGTTTGATGTCCCGAAAAAAAATCTCTATATCCCAACGACTTTTGTAGAGTTCACTTATTGTATTAGCACACCAAGTCATATGATTTGTAATAACTTCTATTACTTGCTCATTTTTCTCATCCCATATAGCCACTCTTCTTAATCGTTTAGAGTATTTCTTTTGGGATGCCTTTGTTGTTAAATCAATAATTTCATCTTTGAGTAAATGAGGATGTCTGTTTTCTGGCAATTCGTTTTCTTTAATTGACTTGAATTTAATGTTTTCTTTGTGTCTTATTACAAAAAACACACCTGTGCTGTCCCAAACATTTAGCAATGAAAAATCATTGTAAAATCGATCTGCTACAATAACACTACCCTTTATTAATGGAATGTCATAAGCACCTTTATTGTCAGCTGTTTTGCCATCTGTAATATTTACATAAGCAGGTAAATTCCCATCAAAATCAAGTAGTGTGTGCATTTTGATTGCTCCCTTTTTCGTCTTGTATTTTGCCCAATCAAAAAGAGATAAACATAAACTTATTGTGCTGGCATCCAATAAAAATATTTTAGACTTAATTCTAAACTTTACTTGTTTAAATCCTGCCTGCTGTCCTAATTGTTTTGACAAAGCATAATAGTAGTCTCTGAAAAGTTCCCAAGTCCTGTGCTTATTCTGGTAGCCTAAATTTGACTTCGTTGGTGGATGTACATTCCCTAAATGATTAAGATTACCTGTTGCTGAACGTAATCCATTACTAATATCTCGTAAGGACTGACTTTTTGCAAAATGACAAAAAAGCATCGAAGTGAGATGAGACCAACTATCAAATCCTTTTTGATGTTTATCAGTATTAAGTTCTTTTACAAGTTTCTTAAAAAGTGAACGGTCTAATTTTTGAATTATCTGACCAAAAAGTGTTATTTTTGACATAGAGAATTGGTTTTTTGTTGTGCAACTCAAATTTAATTGAGATACTTTAAACTTATTCTCTTTTTTTGTTTTTTTATTAATCGTTTAGGACGGGATTGTATATTGGGTAACGGTTTGTGTATGAATAGTTGCCGATTACGTGATAAAAACCTTAATTATTAGAAAACTTTTGATGCGAGTTAAAATGTTTAATTTCAGCAATTTCACGGCAATTATTTATACATATTGTTAGCATTTGTTATTTTTTTTTTCAATTCGTTAATTTCTTTTTCTGTTAATCCTGTCATTTCACTAATCAATGAAATATCCATTCCTTTTGACAGCATCTTTTTTGCAATTTCAATACTTCTTTCATCCTTTGCTGTATCCAATGAATTTTTTAAGTCTCTGTAATATTTCAAACTATTTTCATAGTCTTGATATTCTTGCTGTGAAAATTTTGAAATTTCAGCAGTTTCAAATAGTTGTAAAAAGATATTTTCTTTCAGTTTTTCAGGAATTCGGTCAAGTTTATGTAAATTCTTAATGACATATAACCATTTTTCAAATCGTGTTTCAAGTTCTTCTATGTTTTTGTTGAACTTAGGCATTTCCAAATAAATAAAATTCAATTTATCTGAAAACACTAGGTCTGTTTCTAATTCTTTTAATTTAACATCATATCGGAATTTATTTGGATATTGCTTGTCATCATCAAATTCAAAGTCTAAAATGGCAATAGTATAAACTTTTTCTAATCCAAAATCCCATTCACTTCCTTTTTTTGCTTGTTCTTGTATTGGAAATGTAGAATAATAGATTGTTCTGTCCTTGAAAAATTTCTGCTTTGTCTTTTGTAGTTCAACAATAAATCTTTCGCCTTTTTCATTAGTACAATACAAATCAAAAATTGCTTTTCTATTCAAGTCTGTTGCTCCAAGATTTTCATTCTTTAAATACGTAAGTTCAGTAATTTTCCCTTGCTCTTCTTTTAACAACTCATTCAAAAAGTCCAATAATAAATCCTTGTTTGGTTCTTCGCCAAACAATCTTTTAAAACCATAATCAGTAAAAGGATTTATATATTTTTCTTTAAACTCTGACATTATTTTTTCTTTTCTACAAATTTACAACTTTTCTTGAAACGTGGAATCTTATTTTCACTAATAAATGCATAACGGTTAGTATATGGTTTTGTGGCGGATTTTGGAACACAAAACTTTCAACTTATTCCGATATTTATTTATTGTTAAACACTCATATTCAGTACTTCACCCGACATAAACCATATACATTGTTAGCATTTCGTTTTTTATCATTATTAATTTCTGTATTTTTTTGTAAATGGTAGAATTGGTAGCATAAAAGGAGCATTTAAAACAAAGAAAAAAAATTCAAAA
>JAYEOX010000058.1:0-17353 GCA_034723415.1 Fidelibacterota bacterium
GTTCCGATAAATAAAATTGTTAGAGAAACTTTAGATGAAATTGGATATAACAATAGAGAAGCCGGATTGGATAGTAAAAATTGTTCGGTGATGGTTTCAGTTGATGAGCAAAGTGGAGATATTGCAAACGGAATAAATGAATATGAAAATCATGAACAGGGTGCAGGAGATCAAGGTTTGATGTTTGGATTTGCTTGTGATGAAACTGAAGAATTGATGCCACTACCGATTACACTTGCACATAAATTAGCACACAGATTAACAGAGATAAGAAAAAAGAAAGTAGTTGATTGGGCATTGCCTGATGGCAAAAGTCAAGTGACTGTAGAATATGAAAACGGTATTCCCAAGCGAGTTAATTCAGTTGTGATTGCAATTCATCATAAGAAATATATCAAAAATGAAGATTTAAAAAATGATATTAAAAAATTCGTAATTCAACCGATTTTGGGTAAATGGATTGATGATGAAACTAAATATTATATAAATGCCACGGGAAGATTTGAAACAGGTGGACCGATGGCAGATGCAGGATTGACGGGAAGGAAAATTATTGTTGATACTTATGGCGGATATTCTCGTCATGGTGGCGGTGCATTTTCCGGAAAAGATCCATCGAAAGTTGATAGATCCGGTGCTTATATGGCAAGATATATTGCAAAAAATATTGTCGCAAGTGGCATTGCAAAAAAATGTGAAGTTGAAGTTGCATATTCTATTGGCGAAGCCGAACCTGTTTCATTATTTATTGACACATTTGGAACTGGCAAAATTGATGATGAAAATTTAGCAGAAATTGTCAGGAAGGAATTTCCTTTAAAACCACACGAAATAATAAAGCATCTTGATCTCAAAAAACCGATATATAAAAAGACATCAGCGTATGGGCATTTTGGGAGGATTAATGAAAATTTTTCTTGGGAAAAAACAGATAAAGCAAATGATTTGAAAAAATATCTAGAATGATATTGTAATTTTTAATGAACTATATTTCCAAAATATTTTTGTCTTTTATATTAATAATGATGATTTCATGTGATTCTTTACTTAGAGATAGTGAAAAACCTATAGATCCATCAAATACTCATTGGGAAATGCCAATAGAATCAGATATTGTTTTTGTTAATATGATAAATGCTTTTCAATATAGAGAATATGAAAGTTACATAAAATGTTATTCTGATTCAACAACGAATAATGGTAAAGAATTCATTTTTATTCCAACTGCAACGGTAGATTATCCGGAAAAATTTGAAAATTGGGGAAGATCTGAAGAACTTATTTATTTTCAAAATATGTTGTCATCTTGTCCAATTGATTCCACTTTGGAATTTAATATTTTAGAAGAAGAGGAAATAAATAATGTTGGAGATTCAATTCAATATCAAATTAATTATGAAATAAAAGTGCATCATAATCTCGATAATTTAAATAATAAATTTGTTGGATCTGCAAATATATGGCTAATGAAAAATCCTCAGAATTATTGGGTTATTTATTATTTTGAAGATATTTCTACTTCAAAAGAATTCTCAAATTGGACTGATTTAAAAGAGTATTATTAAATATTTTGTTATGAAAAAAGAAACAAAAATATTATTATGTTGTTTAATGTTATTGTTGAACATAAGTAGTTGTAAAAATATCTTTGCTCCCAAATTAGAGAGTTTTACAGGCGGACAATCACTTTTTAATAGGGTTTTAAAGACACCAACAGATGTTTTGGAAAATTTTCGTTATGCATATATTTATCGTGATAGTTTAGTATATTCAAATTTAATTGATAGTAACTTTGTTTTTATTTATTACAATGCCGATGATGAAGGTGGTAGCGGACATTATGATTCATGGCTTAAAGAAGTAGAATTACGTACTACTGGGAGAATTTTTAGGGCTTTTTCCCATATTGATTTAACTTGGAATTCTACATTGGATAGTAGTTTTTCATATTATAGTAAAGATTCATTAATAATTCAACAAGATGATATTTTTGAAGAAGCTAATAATGCAAATATTTCAAAATCATTTGAATTAAATTTAGGTTATGAAATAATAATCGAAGGTACGGCAAAATTTGATTTTGTTAAGAATAAAAATGATGAATGGCAAATATGTAAATGGCGTGATGAATCAAGCTCTTATTAAAATAACACAGAGATAACATTGTATATAAAATATTTTAAAAATAATTTTTCTGATGTAAAAAAGATTTTGTTTCTCTTTTTAATTATATTTGCAGTAATTACTTTTTTAGTAGTTAATAAAATAAATAACATTAGGAATGAAAAAAAGTACAACAATATTGATAATAAATCGTTTGTAACTGAAAAAGTTATTTCATTACTCAATTCTAAATTATTTGATTTTGAAAAACATAGTTCAAAAATCGATAGTATTGAAAATATTAAATATTATAATTATATTTATAAAAGTGATTCTATAGGATTTAAAAATATCAATAAATTGATAAAGTATTTAAATTTAAATAATTTGACTTTCAAATATAACAAACTCAAAAAAGGCGAATATATTATAAAAATTCTTGATAATAAGAATGAACCATTTATAGTATTAAAATTAATTTCATCAACAAAACTTGATAAGTATAAAGAAATTAAAGGTAAAATAGCAATAATTATAGATGATTTTGGTTATTTTGATAATCATTTATCTGATGGTTTTTTCAATTTACCAAAGGAAATAACTTTTTCAGTCATTCCAGGACATCAATTTTCGAAAATAGTAGCAAGAAAAATAAACAAATTGAATCATGATTTATTGATTCATTTACCAATGGAACCATTAAGTTATAGAGGAGACGAAAAACAGTATATTATTATGACTGGAATGAATAGTAATGAAATAGAAAACAGAATAAATAAAGCAATTAATGATCTGCCACAGGCAATTGGTATTAATAATCATATGGGTTCAAAAGCAACTTCAGATTTAAGAATAATGAATAAAGTTGCTAATGCTATTAATAACAAAGATTTATTATTTGTTGATTCTTTTACATATAAAAATTCTATTGCTTATAAAGTTATGAAAAAAAATGATATTCCAACCGCTAAAAGAGACATATTTATTGATAACAAAAATGAACCAGATTATATTTCTGGACAAATAGATAAATTAGTTCAGTTAGCTGTTAAAAATGGAAAAGCAATTGGAATTGGGCATGGAAGAAAAAATACTTTATTAATGTTACAGAAAAAAATACCCAATATCGTTTCAAATGGTATTGTATTAGTTCCAATATCAGAATATGTACACTGATTTTTTATGAATTAAAAAAAATACTTGACAAAATTGAAACATATTACTAACTTATATTGTTAAAATGGAATTTTGTATAAAATGAGAAAGAATAATGAGTAATAAAAAATACATCTTGTTTATTGAGAATGATTCTAAGATGCAAGAAATGCATCTTAATTGGAAACATTTTATTAGTATTTTTTTGGTAATTTTTGTGTTGTTCTCTATTTCTGTATTTGGATTATCAAAAATATTTTCAAAATTCCATTACCAAGAAAAAATTGCTAAGGTATATAAAGAAAATGACAATTTAGAATTGTCGATAAATTTAATGCAGGAAAAAGTATCTGAATTAAACAAAACAATAAAAAATATTAAAGAAAAAGATAATGCAATTCGTCTTTATTCAAATTTGCCTGAAAATGATATTAATATTGATGAATTAGGAACAGGTGGTAGGGTTGATAGAAAATTATATGTTGGCGATGAAATTTCAAAAAGAGCAACGAAATTAACAAATGTTGATAAAAGCTTAACACAAATATCAAAAGAACTACAATCTGAATTAATTAGTTACGAAAATCTTACGGAAATATTAAAAAGAAAAAAACAAAAGCTTGATGCTACTCCGACAATTGTTCCGTTAAAAAATAATGCCTATATTTCTTCTCCTTACGGAAAAAGAGTGGATCCATTTACAGGGCGTATAGGAATGCATGATGGAATTGATTTTGCTACAAGAAGCGGTACTCCAATTTATGCTACAGCTGATGGAAAAGTGAAATATGCTAAATATATTGGTGGATATGGATATACTATTAAAATTAACCATGGTTTTGGTTATAGTACAATTTATGGACATATGAGTAAAATGAAAGCCAAAAAATATCAAAGTGTAAAGCGGGGTGATCTTATAGGATATGTTGGTAATACCGGGAGATCAACCGGCCCGCATTTACATTATGAAATAAGATATAATAATAATCCAGTAAATCCAATAAAGTATATGTGGATTAGAAAAAAATTATAAACTAAATCTTTATAAATATTATTTTTAATGCTTGTAAAGATCTTTGCAAGCATTTTTTATTTTTACAAATGAATTATTAAAATAGGCAATAATGTCAAGATCAATTAGAATTATTTTACTTTTAAATTTTGTACTATTTCAAATATTATTTGCTGTGCAAAAAAAAGATACATCGCTGCCCGATAGTAGTTTTACATTCACTGTAAGTTGTGTCGGTGATATTATGTTAGGAACCTCATTCCCACGGGATTATTTACCACCAAATGATGGAAAAGATATATTTAGGAATGTAACAAAATTTATTGATAACAGCGATATTGCTATTGGCAATTTAGAAGGTTGTATAGCTGATAGCGGAAAATCAGCTAAATGTGATAGCAGTGAAAATTGTTATGCATTTAGAATGCCAATAAAATATGGAGATTTGTTGAAAAGTGCTGGATTTAATTTGCTATCAATTGCAAATAATCATATTAATGATTTTGGTATTGATGGTCGTAAATCTACAATTAACACATTAGATAATTTGAATATTGGATGGTCCGGGCCACCAAAAACTTATGCAGAATTACAAATTGCAGATGTTAAAATTGCTTTCATTGCATTTTCTCCATATAGTCATTCTAATGATCTAAGGAAAATAGATCAATCAAAAAAAATAATTTATAAATTAACCGAAGAATATGATGTAATAATTGTATCTTTTCATGGTGGATCCGAAGGTAAAGATGCTTTAAGAGTTCCAGATTCTACTGAATATTATTATGAAGAAAATCGTGGGAATTTGAAAAAATTTACTCATGCGGTGATCAACGCCGGAGCTGATCTTGTTTTTGGCCACGGACCGCATGTATTGAGAGGAATGGAAGTTTATAAAAATAGATTAATTGCATATTCACTTGGTAATTTTGCAACATATAAGAGATTTAACCTTGATGGTAATTTGGGTAAATCAGCGATTTTAAAAGTAGATTTAGATAAAAATGGACGATTTGTATCAGGGAAAATTATTTCAATAAAGCAAAATTATCCGGGAATTCCGGTAATTGACAGATCAAATTATTCAATAAAATTAATAAACCAATTGTCTAATGATGATTTCCCCGAGAGTGGAATAAAAATAGATTCAACAGGAATGTTTTTTAGATAACAGAATTTATTATTTTGCAACAAATGCATGAATAAAACAAGCAGGAATCTGTTTCTCAACCTTAACCTCAACCTCAACCTCAACCTTATATCTCATAGTAACAGCCAATTATCTTTAATTATATTTCCTAACAATTCTGAACATTTTATTAAATTTTTCTTAAAGGATTTGATAGTATCATCATTCGCATTGTCAGAAATAATTTTAATAATATTAATAGGTATTTTATTCTCAATTGCCTTTTTTGCAATAAAATAACTCTCCATATCTACCACATCATATTTATTTTGACTGTTAATTATATCCCTTAAGGCGTTATTAATTAACGGTTTTACAACTGTTAACAAATTGACATTTTTACCATTAATATTATTACAAATAGGAATGTTGAATGATTTTGAATTATTTTCAGAAAACGCATTTTTTACTTTAACTATTTCTAATGTTTTTAATTGGTTATTTAACGCACCGGCTATGCCAAAATTATAGATAAATTCGGGAGTATATTTTTGTAGATAATAATTCAATGCTTTGACAGTAGAATCTCTTCCGATTCCGGTTTGTAATAAATGTAAATTTTTGTTTTTATATTCTAATTCCATTAGTAAAATATTTTTATCGATATTATTTTTTTTTATGATATTCGTGAAACTTAAAATATTTTTATATTCTGATTTGTGAGCAAATGTTAACAATTTCATTTTAGATCTTTTATATATTTTAGCATTATTGGTTCTTTTATTTTAACACAATGTAATTTATGAATATTTCTATAAGAGTGAAATAAAAATAATAGATAAAATTCTTGAATATTATATAATGAACAAGTAAATTTAGATATGAATTGGATGCGATTATTAATAGGAATAGTTTTATTATCTATTTCACAATTAATGTTTTGTGAAAGCATATCTGATTATAACAGTAAAATTAAAAATAGAAATAGAGAATTACAAAATATTGAAAATGAGATTAGCCAATTAAGACAAAATATTCAAAATAAAAAACAGGTGGAAAGTTCATTATTTGAGCAATTAAATCAGGCAGAACATGAAATATCATTAACAAATAAAAAAATTAGCACTCAAAAGGAAAAATTAGAATTACAACAGAATAAGTTAAAGGTATTGGAATCAAAAAAAAGCTATCAAATAATTCAAAAAGAAGATTTGAAAGAACGGTATAAAAATAGAGTTAGACGTTTTTATAAGAATTATAATGATGATATTTATTCATTTATTTATAATTCGGATAATATGAATGAATTATTTTATCGTTTAAAGTATTTTCAAATTATTAATGAAATAGATAAAAAATTATATGATAAGATAAAATTTTTAATAAGCGATATTGAAAATAAAACAGTTCAAATCTATGATGGAAAAAAAGAAATAGTAAAAACAATAAATGAATTGAAAGATGAAGATATTAATCTTCAAAGAATGAAAAACAAACGTGCCAATAGTTTAAGGAAAGTTAAGAAAAATCGATTAGCACTAATAGAATCATTAAAGAATAAAGAAAAATCGCTTCAGAAAATAAAAGGAATGATAAGTAAAATTGAAAAAAACAAAGAAAAGTATTTAGCAGAATTAAAGAGGCAAAGGGAATTAGAAGCGAGAAAAAGAAAAAAAAGTTATACAAAAGGACAAATCCCCTGGCCCGTTTATGGTTCTGTAATAAGTAAATTTGGAAAAGAAGTGCATCCTGAATTAAAAACTGTTACAGAAAATCCCGGCATTGATATTCAAGCACGAAAAGGAACAAAGGTAAAGTCTGTAATGGATGGAATGGTAACATCAGTTACTTGGTTGCGTGGATATGGGAATACAGTTATTATTTTTCATGAAAATGGTTTTTTTACAGTATATTCTCATGTTGATGGAATTAGAATAAGAGAAAATGACTATGTAAAATCCGGTCAAACAATAGCAGAAGTGAGTGACAGTGGATCTGTAAAAGGAGATTTACTTCATTTTGAAATATGGAATGCAAAACAAAAATTAAACCCGGAAACTTGGTTAAAAAGATAAGAATATTAATAAAAGATAAATAAATAGGTAATTAAATGAATAAAGAAACTAGACAAATATTAATTAAAATTTATGAGAAACAATTTAAAGAAGAAGTAAAAAATATTTCAAAATTAGCTCGTTCTGGTTCTAATAGGGAATACTATCGCATAAAAAGTGATAACAATTCGGCAATTGGTGTTTATAATCCTGATAAAAAAGAAAATGTTGCTTTTATTGAATTTACAAAACATTTTTTGGAAAATGATTTAAATGCTCCGAAAATTTATCAATCTGATTTGAAGAAGAATGTTTATCTTGAAGAAGATTTGGGTGATAAAACACTTTTCGAATTTTTATCTAATGTCTATCAAAAGGGAATATTTCCACAAAATTTGATTGATGTTTATAAAAATATTTTAACATTACTTCCAAAAATTCAGATAAATGTTGATAAAAAAATAGATTATTCAAAATGCTATCCTCGTAATTCATTTGACCGTCAATCTATGATGTGGGATTTAAATTATTTTAAATATTATTTTTTGAAATTAGCAAAAGTTTCATTTGATGAGCAATTGTTAGAAGATGATTTCCAAAAATTTTGTGACTATTTATTAGATGTTGAAAATAATTTCTTTTTATACAGGGATTTTCAATCGCGAAACATTATGTTGAAAGATAACAAAATTTATTTTATTGATTATCAAGGTGGTAGAAAAGGAGCATTGCAATATGATGTTGCGTCTTTACTTTATGATGCAAAGGCAAATATTCCGGAACATATTCGTAAAGAATTATTGAAACATTATACAAATGAATTGCAGAATTATATTAAAATTGATGAACAGAAATTTGTTCAGCAATATTACGGATATGTTTTAATAAGAATAATGCAAGCAATGGGTGCTTATGGATTCAGAGGATTTTATGAACGCAAAGAACATTTTTTGAAAAGTATTCCTTATGCAATAAAAAACATGAAATTTATTCTAGAAAATATTGATTTACCGATTGATATACCGGTTTTGTTAGAAGCATTGAATAATGTTGTGGAATCAAAATGGCTAAAAAAAATTGGTAAGAAAAATAATAATTTACAAGTTCGTATAAATAGTTTTGCATACAAAAAAGGAATTCCAGGAGATGCAAAAGGCAATGGTGGTGGATTTGTTTTTGATTGTAGGGGAATTTTAAATCCCGGAAGAATTGATGAGTATAAAAATTTGACCGGAAAAGATAAAAATGTACAAGAGTTTTTAGAAAACAAAACTGAGATAAACGATTTTCTAAAGAATACTTTTGTTTTAGTAGATAGAACAGTTGAAAATTATTTGAATAGGAATTTTACAGATTTACTGGTTAGTTTTGGTTGTACAGGCGGGTTGCATCGTTCTGTGTATTGTGCAGAGAAATTATCAAAACATTTGGAAAATAAATTTGACATTTCAATAATATTAAATCATAGAGAATTAGAGAGTTAACAATTTTATGAAGGCAATGATTTTAGCAGCGGGTTATGGCACTCGTCTAAAACCAATAACAGATGATATTCCGAAAGCATTAGTTAAAATAAATGGAATAACACTTTTAGAAAATGCGATAAAAACCGTATCGCGATTTGGTTTTGATGAAATAATTATCAATGTTCATCACTTTTCTGAAAAAGTTAAAGAGTTTATTAAAGAAAATAAATTTCCGGTTAAAATAACAATTTCTGATGAAAGTGAAAAATTGTTAGACACCGGTGGCGGTTTAAAAAAAGCAAGTTGGTTTTTTAATGACGAGGATTTTTTGCTATACAATGTTGATATTGTTTCTGATATAAATTTAGAAAAAATGTTGGAGCAACATAGAAATAACCCTTCAATTGCTACATTAGCAGTTCGTAAGCGGGAGTCAGCAAGATATTTACTTTTTAATGATAATAATATATTATGTGGTTGGGAAAGTGTGAAAAGCAATCAAGAAATTATTAAAAGGATAGCAGAAAAATATACCCCAATGGCTTTTAGTGGAATTCATATAATTAATTCAAAAATTTTCCAATTGATGCCAAAAGAAAATAAATTTTCAATTATAAAATTATATTTGGAAATTGCAAATAGTAATAGATTGCAAAGTTTTGATCATTCAAATTCGTTGTGGATTGATGCGGGGAAGATTAAGGGGCTTAAACTTGCTAAGAATATAGCCACGCAAAACACGAAAAATTATACGAAAAGTCAAGAAAAAGTTGAAGATTAGTTTCTGTGCTTTATTTTAATTAAAAAAAAGGAAAGAAATATGAAAAATACAGGATTAAAAACAGTTTTATCAACTTTAGTTTTTTTTGGGATTATTTATATGACATTGACTTTTACGAACAGATCAGGAAGAATGGCATATTTAATTACCGGATTGTTGTTGTTTGCTTTTGGGATTTATTCTTTTATAAAATCTCAACAAATTAAGGGGAATAAATTTATTAGTAATTTACTAGCAATTACCAGCGGAATAGCAATTTGGGGATTTATCGGAGAATTTATGGAAAATGCTAATTTGTATATTGAACATTCAACAGTTAAAATTGCACACTGGAATTTTCTACCGATTTTATTATTAATGATTTTTATTTTTTTTCAAATTAGAAAAGATTTGAAAATATCCGTTCAATTCTCATTAGCAAGTTTTTTAATGATTTGGAGTATGCACTATATTATGATATTTCAATTTGAAGTGCTTTCACGAACACATTTTACCACTTATATTATGTGTGGTATGTTTTTAATTTTGACAATATTGGCAATTATTAAAACTAAAAAATCATCTGAAATAAATACAGTTATGTTTTGGTCTTATTTTGGATTGTTAACTGCTTGGACTGTGTTAGAATATATTTGGGGGTGGAGATTAATTCCTGGACCTTATTCTATTTAAAAGAAAGTAGCCATGAAAGACACGAAAAAAAGCACAAAAGTGTAAAAAAATTTAAATATTATTTAAAACAGGAAAAAATAAAAATGATTGATTTAAGAAGTGATACGGTAACAAAACCAACAAAAAAAATGAGAGAAGTAATAGCAAATGCAGAAGTTGGAGATGATGTTCTTGGTGATGATATTATTGTAAATAATTTACAAGAACGAGTTGCAAAAATGTTTGGAAAGGAAGCCGGACTTTTTATGCCAAGTGGAACAATGAGTAACCAAATTGCAATAGCGATTCAAACAGAGCCGGGAACAGAAGTTATATGTGATAAAAATTCTCATATTTATATTTATGAAAGTGCTGCTCCATCTATAATTTCAGGTGTTCAAATTAAACCATTAGATTGTGGAGACGAAATACTTATTCCAGAAATCCTTGAAAAAAATATTCACGATTGGAGCGATATTCATCATGCCCCAACTACATTGATTGAAGTGGAAAATACAAATAATAAAGCTGGCGGAATAATTTTATCATTAGAAAGAATTAAAAAGATAAAAGAAATTGCAGACAAATATAAAATTCCATTACATCTTGACGGAGCGAGAATTTGGAATGCATCTGTTGCTACCGGAATAAGTTTTGAAAAATACGGAAAATATTTTGATACAATAAGTGTTTGTTTTAGTAAAGGGTTGGGAGCGCCGGTTGGTTCAATGTTACTTGGAACAAAAAAACTTATAGAAAAAGCATTGAGAAAAAGAAAACAGCTTGGTGGTGGAATGAGACAAATTGGTTTATTAGCTGCCGCTGTGGATTATGCACTTGATAATAATTTAGATCGAATAAAAGACGATCATAAGCATGCGAAATATTTTGCTGAAGAAGTAAGTAAAATATCAGGGTTTGAGATAAATTTAAAAAATATTCAATCAAATATTGTTATGATAAAAGTTAGAGATGGTTATGCAGATATAGTTGTTGAAAAATTAGAAAAGTTAGGATTACAATCTTTATCGCTATCTAAATCAATTATTAGAGTTGTTTTCCATCTTCATATAAATGATGATGATACGGAAGATGCGATAAAAATTTTAAAAAAGATAAATATTAAAAGAGGAAAAGATGAATAAAAAATTATTAAACAGGATTTTTATATCTGTTCTTTATGTTCCAACAATTGTCATTTTATTATATTTTGGGAAATTTTATTTTCTCGGATTTATTATGATTGTTGCCGGATTAGCATTATGGGAGTTGTTTAATATTACAAAATTTCCATCAACTGTTTTAAAAATCATTAATATCGTTTTATCAATGCTTGGGGCTTTAGCACTATATGGTAATAAATTTGTATTTGTTGTTTTATTGATCTTTTTATTATTTTCATTAAATTCTGTGATTTTAATGATATTTTATGAGAAAAATTTTATTAAGAATTTATTTTTAAGTATTGGCGGTTTTATTTATCCGGCACTAAGTATTGGCTCTTTAATTTTAATTAGAGAATTTCCAAAATTAATAACCGTTCCTTATAGCACTGGTTGGACGCTTGGGATATTATTGTTTCTTGGTATTTGGATTTGTGATATGTTTGCATATTTTTTTGGAGTTGCTTACGGTAAAAATAAAATTTATCCTTCAGTAAGTCCAAATAAATCGTGGGAAGGTACAATTGCCGGAATTTTTGGAAGTATAATTGTTTATCTAATTGCATATAAATTTAATGTGATCAATTTCTTTAATTTTTGGGATTATTTGGCGATGGCATTAATTACCGGTGTTTTTGGTCAATTGGGAGATTTTGTAGAATCAAAAATAAAGAGAACAATTGGTGTGAAAGATTCTTCCAATTTATTAATGGAACATGGTGGAGTTTTAGATAGGTTTGATTCTTTAGCATTAGCGGCGCCGATATTTTGGTTATATTTATATTTGCATTTTGTAAATTAATTGTTTAATTTATATATGAGTTTTATGACAAAATAATTGAGGTATAAAAGTGATAAAAAAAGAAATTCAATCAATATTAGCTACAGATTGTGGTAGTACTACTACAAAAGCAATTCTAATTGAAAAAAAAGAAGGTGTTTATCGTCTGGTAACAAGAGGGGAAGCACCAACAACTGTAGAAGCACCATTTGAAGATGTGACACGTGGAGTATTGAACAGCGTAAAGGAAGTTGAAGAGCTTCGTGAAAGACAGCTACTGGATGGTGATAAGATCATCTCTCCTCAAAAAGATGATAAAGGAGTAGATATTTATATTTCCACAAGTTCCGCAGGTGGTGGATTGCAGATGATGGTAGCGGGATTAGTTATGGCAATGAGCGCTGAATCGGCAGAGAGAGCTGCACTTGGAGCTGGTGCAATTGTAATGGATATTGTTGCTGCAAATGATGGGAGACTGGCACACGAAAAAATATCCAGAATAAGACATTTAAGACCGGATATGATACTTTTATCCGGAGGAACTGACAAAGGCAATGTAAAGACCGTTGTAGAATTATCCGAATTGATAAAAGCTGCAAATCCTCAACCACGATTAGGAATGAATTATAAATTGCCGGTTATTTATGCTGGTAATAAAAAAGCATCTGGAGAAGTTGAGAAAAATTTAAATGAAATTAGTGATTTAAGTGTTGTTCCTAATTTGCGTCCTACATTAGAAAGTGAAAATCTTGGTCCAGCTCGTGATAAAATTCATGATCTGTTTATGGAACATGTAATGGCACAAGCACCGGGATATAAAAAATTAATGGCTATGACAGATGCGGATATTATGCCTACTCCCGGAGCAGTTGGATACATTATGCAAGTAATTGCAAGGAATGAAAACATCACTGTTGTTGGTGTTGATATTGGTGGAGCTACTACGGATATATTTTCAGTTTTTAAAGATCTTGAATCAAAAAAACCTGTATTTAATAGAACTGTAAGCGCAAATCTTGGAATGAGTTATTCTATTTCAAATGTATTAGCAGAAGCTACGTTACCAAATATTCAAAGATGGGTTCCATTTGAAATAGATGAAGTAGAACTAAGAAACCGTATCGGGAATAAAATGATACGTCCAACAACAATTCCTCAATCATTAGAAGAATTGAAACTTGAACAGGCAATTGCGAGAGAAGCATTGAGATTGTCATTCAAACAACATAAATCATTTGCTGTTGGACTTAAGGGAGTGCAAAGAGAAAGAACTATTTCAGATGCATTTGAACAAACAGCTTCCGGAGAAACACTTGTAAATATGATGGATCTGGATTTAATGGTCGGAAGTGGGGGAGTACTTTCTCATGCACCGAGGAGACATCAAGCAGCAAAAATGATGATTGATGCATTTTTACCCGAAGGTATTACTCAAATTGCAGTAGATTCAATTTTTATGATGCCGCATTTAGGTGTTTTGGCAAGTGTAAATGAACATGCTGCTACGGAAGTTTTTAATAAAGATTGTCTGATCCGTTTAGGTACATGTATCGCTCCAGTTGGAAAATCGAAAGCAGGGAAAGATTATGTTAAAGTTGAATTGGATTTACCAGATGGTACAAAATTTAAAAAGACAATGAAATATGGTGATTTATTACTTATAGAAGCCCCTTATACAGAAATTCCTGCAATGATCACTCCAGCTTCAAGAAAAATTGATATTGGTTCAGGCCCTGGTGAAATTGTAAATACAAAAGTTTACGGAGGAACTGTAGGAATAATTATTGATGCAAGAGGAAGACGACCTTTTATTATTCCGGAAGATCCAAAAGAGAGAGTTGAGAAATTACAGGAATGGAGTAAAGCAATAAAAGAATTTGATGAAAAATAATAATAAATTTATAAATAAAAACAATGATCTATTATTTAAATAATAGGAGGATAAAATGGCACATGCTTATGTACCAGGTTTAAAAGTAGTACCGCATACAATTGTAAAGAAATCAAGACAATTACCGATTAAAGGTAAAATATTAAAGAAGGTAGGTGAAAAAGTATTAGCAGCCGATGATGTAGCAAAGACACATTTACCGGGAAATATTGTTCCGACAAATATTGCAAATAAATTAAATATAGAACCGGTAGATATAAAAGATTTTATGAAAAAAGAGGAAGGTGACCCAATAAAAAAAGGGGAAATAATTGCTGAGACAAATGGAATATTTGGAATATTTAAGAGTTCTGTAATGGCACCTATAGATGGCACATTAGATTCCTTTTCACATATTACAGGTCAAGCGATTTTACGAGAAAACCCAATTCCTGTTGCTGTAAATGCCTATGTTAATGGTGTTGTAGATGAAATTATTAAAGATGAGGGAGTTGTTGTGAAGACACACGCTGCTTTTATTCAAGGGATTTTTGGTCTTGGTGGTGAACAAAGAGGAGAATTAAAAATCGTAACTTCTACACAAGATATTCCAATTGAAGGAAAAATGATAGATGAAAGTTGTAAAGGTAAAATTATTGTTGGTGGAGCATTTTTAACACATTCAGCCTTCAAAAAAGCAATAAAAATAGGAGTGAAGGGAATTATTGTTGGTGGATTTAATTACAATGATATTAAAAAAATAATTGGGTATGATATTGGTGTTGCAATAACCGGACAGGAAGATATTAATACAACATTGATCTTAACTGAAGGGTTTGGTGAAATTCACATGGCAAAACAAACATTTGAATTGCTAAAAAAACATGAAGGTGATGTTGCTTCGATAAATGGTGCTACACAGATTCGTGCAGGTGTAATTCGTCCGGAAGTCATTATTCCAGTAAAGTCGTTAGATTCAAAAAAAGGTTCGGTCGAAAAAGGAATAATTGGTATGGATATTGGAACAGAAGTGAGAATAATTCGAGCACCATATTTCGGAATGATAGGAACTGTTGCCGGGCTTCCACATAAATTACAAAAGTTAGAATCAGGTTCATTGGCTCGTGTTGCAAAAATAAAAGTATGGGAAACCAAAGAAGAAGTATTATTACCACGAGCAAACTTAGAGATGATAGAAAATAAATAACAATATTAATTTATTAGGAATATTATGTATTTTACAAGTAAATATTTTAATGATACAATACTATTTAAAGCAAAGGATATAGTATTAAGCGATTTGGGAATTGTTCAATATAAAAAGGGGCTTGCATCTGCATTATCTAAACAAGATGTGAAAAATATTATTCTAAATTTTAAACGGGTAAAAATTAATAATAGCAACGGACTAAGTACACTATTATTGGCGAAAAGATATTCTCAAGGTAAAGGGGGGAAATGTACCTTAGCATTCCCTCAACCCAAAGTTGTTAGTTGTATGAAAAAAGCAGGCATATATCAACTATTTAGAATTATTAATGATAAAAATGAATATCAAATGATGATAAAGAAAATCAGGAAAGTGAATGAAGTAGAAAAACCCTCAGATGACAAAGTTATCAATAAAAAATAAAATATATTACTTGAGTTGTAGTGATTTTATTTTTCCAAAACATTGATTATCAATTATTTATTTTAGTTAATCAAAAATTAATACATCCTATATTGGATGTATTTTTTGTATTAATAACAGGAAAAATATTTTGGATTGCTCCTTTATTAGCTTTCTCAGTTTTTGTTCTGATTTTCGACAAGAAAAGAGGACGCATTGCTTTTATTTTAATTATTTTAACGATAAGTTTTACTGATTTTTCTGCTTATCGTTGGTTGAAACCAAATATAAAAAGAATCAGACCTTCAAGAGCTATGAAATATTATAAAGATGTTAGCCCGGAACTAAATAGAGCATTGAAAGATATTAGAATATTAACAGGAAAAGGTGGAAAATGGTCAATGCCATCAAATCACGCATCCAATTTTTTTGCTGCTGCAACTCTTTTGGCAATTTTTTATTTTAGATATAGATATTTATATTTTATTACAGCATTTTTAGTAGGATATTCTCGTATCTATGTTGGGAAACATTATCCATTTGATGTTTTTATGGGAATGATCTATGGAGTATTTATTGCATTATTGTTTTATTATTTTTGGGTAATGATAAGAGTAAGATTAGAAAAAAAGGAAAATTATTTACTTACGATAAGATAGCTCTATTTTATTTTAAAATAACCATTACGAATTTTCATAACTTTTTTATTAATTCTTTTCATAAATAATGTTTTGTAAAGTATTCTTTTTATTCCAGTCAAAGTTTGTTTGTAATATTCAAAAAAATCATCCGGAGAATTATATATATCTAAATATTCAATAATCCCGCCTCTTTGAACAAATGTATTTTGACCACTCCAAGTGTTCTTAATTTTATTTTGATCAATTAGTGCTATTCCATATTCATTAAATTCATTGTCTTTATCTGGAAACATTGATAAAACTTTATTTAAGTAATTTTTATCAACAGTAACACCTTCTAAGATGATCCATTTATCTTGATAGAATACTTCTGTCCAACCATGAATCATTTTTTGCGGAAACAGTAAATAGGCAATGCCTGTAACTGCTCCATTATGAATATTTTTCTTAATTTTTAATCCCTTGAATCTGCAGGAAATCTCGTTTGAGCGTAAAAGTGCCATAAGTAGTATGGATTTTGTTATTCCATTTCCCATTTTTTTTTCTAAAACATCAGATGCTCGCACATTATCAGATTCGGGATAACCAAACAAAATTTCGTTTTGGACAAAATTATAAATCTGTTTGATCTTTTCATATTTAGTTAATTTTGACCATTTTTTTTGTGAGTTTAAATCTACAATAAATTTATGCTCATAATTCAATAATTTTGTTTTTTGTAAGAATCTATTCATTTATTTGTTTTCTCTTTTTCCCATAAAGTAATATAAAAAATATTTGTTTAATATGAAACAGTATTTTTTAATAAAAATCAATAATTACTACTGTTTGTTAATAGATAAAATATGATTTTATGACAAAATATTTCTATTATTTAAACTAAAAAATTAGTTAAAAAAATTCTTTTTTTTAATGATAATTTGATAAAAATTTGT
>JAYEOX010000059.1:0-2856 GCA_034723415.1 Fidelibacterota bacterium
CCGCTACAGCAACTGATATTTCTACAGGTAAATTATACATTATTAATAAAGGAAGTTTAGTAGAAGCAGTACGAGCAAGTATTTCTATTCCAATTGTATTCTCTCCGGTAAAATACAAAAAAGATGTTTTATTGGTTGACGGTGGACTTGTTAATCCTGTGCCAATTGATATTGTAAAAAAAATGGGGGCAAATATTGTAATAGCCGTTCATGTTTTACATCACAACTTTCCTACTGATAAAGAAGAATATATTGAGCTTAATAATTTAGAAGAAAATAAAAAAGTAGATGCCGGAGCTATTAAAATTGGAAAAAAGTCAATATATATTGCCCAAGATGTAATTGCTCAACTTCAAATTAAACTTTATAAACCAAATTTAGTAATAGAACCTGACACAAGAAAGATAAAATCTTTTGATTTTGCTCGAGGAAAAGATGCCATTAAAATCGGATATGAAGAGACAAAGGAAGTTCTAAATAATCTAAAATAAAATATTAACTGCAAAAAACACTAACCGAAGACCGATTAAGTTAAAATTATATCTAAACTATTATTTATATTAACCAATAATCCAATTTTTTTATTCTACAAAAAAGATTACTTTTCTTGATAAAATCAAAAACTAAAAAAGTACGCCCGGAAGGATTCGAACCCTCAGCCTTCTGGTCCGTAGCCAGACGATCTATCCAATTGATCTACGGGCGCATTTGATAGTAGCACGTACGGGAGTCGAACCCGTGTTACCGGCGTGAGAGGCCGGCGTCCTAACCACTAGACGAACGCGCCTAAAAAATGATTGCTGGGTTGCAGGGAGTTGAACCCCGATCGTATGAGCCAGAGTCATATGTCCTGCCATTAGACGACAACCCAATATCAAAAAGCTTATAAATATAATTATTATATTTCTTTAAAGCAAAATATTTTTTAAATTAATATACTTTTATGATTATGACAAAAATACAAATATAAAAATATTGAAAAAATGCAAAATAAGATAAAATTAGCGAAGATCATTTCAAAAATAGAGAACGAACATCCGGATACCGAAAAAATTCTAAATGATGTCTGGCACAATGTTGGATCTGCTTACAGAATTGGAATTACAGGACCGCCCGGCGCCGGAAAAAGTACATTAGTTGATAAAATTGCTTTACAATTAAGTAAACAAGATTTAAAAATTGCGATTGTTTCTGTTGATCCAAGTTCACCTTTTGGTGGCGGTGCATTACTTGGCGATAGAATTAGAATGAATGAACTCTCATTGAATCCGAACATATTCATTCGTTCATTAGCTACACGAGGAAGTTTAGGCGGATTAAGCATTAAAACACAAGATATCTGTGATGTGATCGACAGTTTTGGATATGACATTATTTTAATTGAAACTGTTGGAGTTGGACAAATAGAACTCGATATTGTTGATGCTGCTGATATTACTGCTGTTGTATTAGTTCCGGAATCCGGTGACGATATTCAGTCGATGAAATCCGGCTTGATGGAAATAGGCAATATTTTTATAATAAATAAATCAGATAGAGACGGAGCAAATAGTTTAGAAAATAATATAAATTCTATGTTACAGTTGAAAAAACAATACAGAAACAACATCGGTCATGATATTCCCGTTGTAAAAACAGTTGCAACAAAAAATAAAAATATTGACTTGGTATTAAACCATATTTTAGAATTTAAAAAAATATTAAAACAAAATAATGATTGGTATTTAGCGAGAAAAAATAGAATTAAAAATAAGATCAATGAATTAATTACTTCACATTTATTGAAAAATTTTTGGGATGATGAAAGAAAATTAATAATTCAAGAACATCTTAAAAAAAGCAATTATACTGAAAATACACCACATCAGATTTTTCATAAACTATTAAATGTTAAATAAAAAGCAAATCTAATTACGAAAAGAACAGGTTTTGAGTGTACAGAAAATATTTATTTTACAGATCATCACAGCTATGATCATCAGAATTAATTAATTATTTGTTTGGAATTTTAAATTTTAATTCTTATCCTTTTAAAAAAAGGAGGAAAAGGCATGAAGAATTTATTTAAAATTTTATTGGTTTTAGTAGTAATTGGATTAATTGCCGGATGTGGTAAAAAAGAAAAATCCGTAAAGAAAATTCCAGAAGCAAAAATTGAACAAAAAGCAAAACCTGTAGTAACAGAGAAAGAGAAAGCAGTATCCACAACCGAACAAGAAGCAAAACCCGTAGTAACAGAGAAAGAAGAAGTATTACCTGATACTATTACAATAACCTATATGACACAACCAAATGATTGTCTAATAAAAATTGCTAAAGCTGAATATAGCGATGCAACTATGTGGCGTTCAATTTGGAAATGGAATTATGAAGCAATTGGTGAGAATCCAGATTTAATTTATCCATATAAAGAATTAATTTTGAAAAAACCAAGAGTAGGAACGAAAAATATTGAATACGAACTAGTTGACTACACAGTGAAACAAGGTGAATCACTTTGGTCTATTGCTAAAACTGAATATGGTAATAATTTTGCTTGGATAGTAATTTTAAAAGATAATTATGATACTATTGGTGATCATCAAAATTTAATTAAGCCTGGTACTATATTAAAATTAAGAACTAAATTAATCAATTAATAATTAATTATTTGGAATTGTTAATATTTACTATTATATTAAAATATAAAATAATGGAGGAATTATGAGAAAAAGAAATTTTCTAAAAGTATTGTTAATCTTATCTATCATAGTATTGGTTATAGGTTGTGGTAGTCAGGAAACAGTAAAAGAAGAACCAGCTGTTAAAAAACCTGTTGTAAAAGTTGAACCAAAACCTGAGCCGAAACCAGAACCA
>JAYEOX010000059.1:2956-15420 GCA_034723415.1 Fidelibacterota bacterium
CCAAATTTAATTTATCCGTTTAAAGAATTAGATCTGAAAAAACCAAGAGAAGAGGCAAAAGAAATTGAATACGAACTTGTAGATTATACAGTTAAACAAGGTGAGACACTTTGGTCTATTGCAAAAGATGAATATGGAAATAATTACGCTTGGATAGTAATTTTAAGAGACAATTATGATCTTATCGGTGATAATCCGGATTCAGTTGAACCAGGAACTATATTAAAATTGAGAACAAAATTATATTAATAAAGTCCTTTTCATAAAGGTTTTCCTTTAAAAATCCTCTGATCATATTCAGGGGATTTTTTTAATTAAAGTATTACTTGAATATAGAAAATGCTAAAAAAAATAAAACTACTAAATTATTTAATACTTATTGTTTTATCTTTAATGATAATATTTTCTTGTAGTTCTCAGCTCAAGAAAAGCGATTTGAATACAACATTATTTAATGAATACTATTCAACATTTAATTTTCCTAAGAGTTCGACTCAAATTAATACCATTTTTAATTCTGTCAAATTTATAAATAGTATAGCTTTTTATAAAACATATTTTTTCGCTACAGACAGTAAGATAAAAAATATTGATCTTGATATTTTAAAAACAAGTTCGGTAGAAACCAGCTATGATACGAAAACTGCATCAGGCACAGCTTCAATAATCTATAATAATAATTCCAAATTAGCTTTCTTAACTTGTGCACATATTATTGATTTTCCCGATACACTTTACAGCTACCATAAAATAAATGACCTAAAATATATTGAAAGTGTCGCGATAAAACAAAGGCAACAGAATTATATTAATGAACTTATTGATGGAAATAAAATGGAGATATTAGTATCTGATAAAGAACAAGATATCGCTATTTTAATAAAAGACACATATAATAATTGGGAATATTCAGGTCTAAATCAACTTTTTTGTGATGACGGCCAAATTGACATTGGAACAAAAATATATATTTTTGGTTATCCTAAGGGCATCCAGATGGTTACTACTGGAAATGTTGGCAATATAAAAGAAAATAATTACATTGTTGATTCTCAATTTAATAGAGGACAAAGTGGCGGTATGGTTTTCGTAACTAAATCAGATGCTCCAAATTTTGAACTATTGGGAATGGCAAAATCATCAGCTGCTGATTTCCATTTACTCTTAACACCACAAGATGATTATTTATCAGAAAAATATAATTTATCTATCCCCTATGATAATAACATTTATTTAAAAAAATATGCCTTTATTAATTACGGATTAACTAATGTTATTCCTATAAATATTATTAACAAATTCTTAAAGAAAAATAAAAAAGTTTTAGAAAATAATGGTTATTTACTAGAAGATTTCTTTCATTGAGCTAACTTTTTTATAACACTATTTATGATTTCGTTAAAAGCAGTTTAAAAACATTTTAATATAAATTCGATTTAAAATTGTATGCTCACAACGAGCGGGCATATACATCTTTTACAATAATTTTTTCTTCTTTGCGTTCTTTGTATTTCTTTGCGCACTTTGCGTGAGATTTTTCTCCCCTACTCTTCCACTACTGCAATAATTTTTCTTTTTCTTCTTTTGTTAATTTATCATATCCTTCTTTAGAAAGTTTTTCCAAAATATCATCAATCTCCATTTGAGAACGTTTCATTTCTGACTTATGTTTATTTTTTGATTTAAAATGAGCTATAAGATCATTAAGCATTTTTTTAATATCTTCAATCCCGAAATTATTTCCATTGAAATAATGATCATTATGCATAAAATAGCGTAAATAAATATACCCGACTATCATACCTGATAAATGTGCAAAATGTGCAATACCATCTGCCGATGGAGTTATAGAAGAGAAGAATTCAATTCCACCGAATATCAAAACTAAATATTTTACTTTAATTGGAAATAATCCATAAATATATACAATTCTTTCCGGGAATTTCCTTCCATAAGCTAATAATATTCCATAAATCGCTCCGGATGCACCAATAATCGGTATTGTAGATGTTGGTTGAATTACGACAGAAATTATTCCTGCGCCAATTCCCGTAACAAAATAAAATTTTAAAAATTCTTTTTTACCCCAGATCATTTCTAACTCGGTACCAAACATCCATAATCCAAACATATTCAATAAAATATGGAAAAAACCGCCGTGTAAAAACATATATGTAACCGGTTGCCATAAATGAAACTCATGCCAAGTGTGATACGGAATAACTCCAAAATAATATATTAATAAATTTCGCAATGGTTCTAATAATGTTAATACAAAAACGACCACATTTATAATAATTAAAGATTTTATTCCATCAGTAATTCTTCTACCCGGTCCGAATTGAATATGTCTATATTGATTCATTATTCCTCTTCTTTTTATTTAATATTTAAAAAATAACATAAAAACTATAATTTTAAATCATCTTATTTAATGTTTTTATTGAATTTAGATGCGATAAATTATCAAAATGAATTTTTAATGTATTCCATATTAATTTATCTATCATTTTTCTTATCTTTTCACTGCATTTAATATCTATTAAATTTTTCGGATGATTTTTCAACATAAAACTAAATATTTTAAGTATCTCGCTATTAAAAGCCAAATCCGAATTAATATTTTTTGAACAATTTGAACACAATAAATATCCATTTTTTGTGGAAATCTTTCCATTCGTTAACTTTTTATGACAGTGATTACAATATTCTAAATTATAACCAAATCCATTGATCTTAAAAAAATGAATAAAAAAATACCAATGTAAATATTGGGGCGAAATTTTGTTATCATTCATTTCATAAAATACTGCTTTTAATAATTTAAAAATAGAAATATCAGAATAATACTTTTGAGTACGATAAATTACTTCTGTAACTATAGAAGCGTACAAAATAGCGATCGGATTATTTTTTAATTTCCAAAATGGCTCAATATATTCTGCCGAATTTATAAAATGATAAGGTCTCCCCTCTTTATAATTTATGTGAATATTTAGTAGAGAAAATTGTTCGAAAAAGCCATGAAATTTACTTTTATTTGTCCTGGCTCCTTTTGCTATAACTATTATTTTTCCATGATCAATAGAGAATAAATGGACAATAAAACTTGTCTCTCCACTATTTTTCTTTTTTAATACGAATGCTTGTGTATTTATAATATTCATTTTTTCTTAAGTTTTAATCATTTTCAATATCAAATTAAATTAATAAATAATAACTACAAATGAAATATAAAAATATTTGATTTGATAAAAGTATAGTTAGATATTATAATAATTACACCACTTCGCGGTTTTTTTTAGCACACGGATTTTCGCGGATTTAGTGGATTGGCACGGATATTTTGTCATTTGTTGTCATTGGTTGTATATCGGTTATTGAGCGAAGCCGAAATATTGTTGTCATTTGTTGTCATTGGTTGTATATCGGTTATTGAGCGAAGCCGAAATATTGTTGTCATTTGTTGTCATTGGTTGTATATCGGTTATTGAGCGAAGCCGAAATATTGTTGTCATTTGTTGGCATTTTCAATTTTCCGTTTTCCGTTTTCAATTCCCAATTTCTAATTTCTAATTTCTAATTTCTAATTTCTAATTTTCACACTAATATGCTTTAGAAATAATCACTTGAACTTTACTTTCTTTACCTGTAATGAAACATTTTCCTGATTCTTTTGTCTTCTCAAATAATTTACATCTTATTGTTGCTTTTGTCTCATCTTTGATTTTGTCTTCTAATTCACTATCACCGGCCCAAAAAGTTCGAGCATAACCGCCTTTCTCAACAACTTCTTTTAATTCATCATAATTCGTAATATCATAAGTATTTTCTTCTCTGAATTTTAGCTGTTTATTAAACATATCTTTTTGAATCGTATCAAGTAAATTAGTAATATCTCCCAAAAATTCTTCTAAAGATGGAAATGTTTTCTCTCTGTTATCTCGTCTAACAGTTACGACTCCATTACGTTCGACATCTTTCGGACCGATTTCTACTCTAAGTGGTACACCTTTCATTTCCCACTCGTTAAATTTGAATCCCGGTGTCAACTCTTCCCTATCGTCTAAATGGTATCTAATATTTTTATCTTTTAGAGTCACTTCAATCTTTTTCCATAAATTCATTACTTTATCTTTATCACTCTCACTACGATATATCGGAATAATAACAATTTGGTGAGGTGCAATTTTCGGTGGTAAAATTAGACCCTTATCATCACCATGTGTCATAATTATTCCACCAATAAGACGAGTAGAAACTCCCCAACTTGAGGCATAAACATATTCTTGTTCATTACTTTTATTTTGGAATTTTACATCAAATGCTTTTGCAAAATTCTGTCCGAGATAATGTGATGTCCCGGACTGTAACGCCTTTTTATCACCCATTAATGCTTCAATAGAATATGTCTCAACAGCTCCCGGAAATTTTTCATTTTCGGTTTTTATCCCAACATGGACGGGCATAGCTAAATATTCTTCAGCTAATTTTTTATAGATATTTATCATTTTTATTGCTTCAACTTTTGCTTCTTCAGCAGTTTCGTGAGCAGTATGCCCCTCTTGCCATAAAAATTCAGTTGTACGAAGAAATAAACGTGTTCTCATTTCCCAACGAATTACATTTGCCCATTGATTTATTAACAAAGGCAGATCTCTATATGAATTTATCCATTTTTTATATGCCGACCAGATTATTGTTTCTGATGTCGGTCGAAGTACATATGGCTTTTCCAATTTTTTTCCACCGGCATGAGTAACTACAGCAACTTCAGGAGCAAATCCTTCTACATGTTCAGCTTCTTTCTTTAGGAATTCTTCGGGAATTAATAGAGGAAAATAAGCATTCACGTGTCCCGTATCTTTGAACATCCTATCAAGATTGGATTTAATATTTTCCCACAAAGCATAACCATAAGGTCTAATTATCATACAACCTTTTACAGGTGCATAATCTGCCAATTCGGCTTTTTGAACAACATCAGTGTACCACTTTGCATAATCTTTCGATTGAGATGTAACTCCTTTACTCATCTATTCCATCCGTTTCTTTATAACCTAATTGAGTAAAAGGGTTTACCATTATGGTTGCAACATTTTTCTGATTGGCATCAATTCTTTTTAAATATCTTAAGTACATTGCAACTACAATCGCGGTTACTTGTGGTAGTTCTAAATAATCTCCGTGTAAAATTTTCTTAATTTCTTCATCAATCGGACGGGATATTTGCGATTTGTATTCACTCATTATTTTTTTACAAATATTTTCATCTTTATTGATAAAAGCTTCCTTTAACATTTCAAAATGCTTTAATACCTTATTTTCCTTTTCCACAACAATATCTTCTAATTTATTAAATTGCATGGTTTTTTTATAAATTAAGGCAATATCAGAAATGTTTTTACAATTATCACCTATCCTTTCCAAATGATTTACAACTGTTGCCATTCCAAGTGAAATGGAAAGATCAGTTCTATATTTTTGGCAAAGTAATAGATGCTTTTCTATATTTTCCCTGACTGAAACTTGCATAAAATTAACCTGTTTATCTTTTTCTCGCAGTGCAAATATTTTCTCTTCTGAATATTCTTTCCGCAAAATATGATATGCATCGTAAAACATTTCTTGATCAAAACGGATCATCTCTATCAATAATTCCCATGACTTACCTAATAAACCTTTTCTATGAAATCTTTTGCTTAATTCACTCCAAAAACTATTTTTCTCTTCTTTTTTAAACATATTAAAACCTCTCTATTATAAAAATTACTAATATTGGAATTATAAAAAATATAGTTGAAATAAAAATAATGGAAATCCAACGATGATAATATACAATATTTGAAACTTTTTCTGCAAGATATAATGGAATGTTCCTTAAATATTTTATTCCGAAAATAATTGTCCCACCAAAAATATTAAATAATAAATGAGCAAAAGCTACCGTAACTGCTGCTATTTCTCCTGTTACCAAAGATGCCAATATTGTCGTCATTGTTGTACCTACATTCGCACCAATTGTGTATGGATAAATTTGAACAATATTTAACATACCGGCACCAACAAGTGGTACAACTAAAGATGTCGTTACAGAACTACTCTGAACTAATACTGTTAAAAACATACCAAATACAAAAGCTCGTACAGCCGTCTTGAAAATTGTTTTATCAAAAAACGATTCTGCTTTATTAAGAATTACACTTTTGAGTAAAGTAACAATGTATTTTAATGATACAAATAAAACTACAAATCCTATGATTAGAACTATTACCGGCTGACTCTGTGCTAAATCAATGACAAAATGAGCAACTGGTTTAACGATTATTTTCAGCGGACTTTTAAATTCTAATCCTTGTGTTCCTAATAACAATCCTGAAAGAAAAGTTGCAGATCTCCCAAGAACATTAAATGAAATTTGAAGAGGAAATATTATTATCACAGCAAGAATATTAAAATAATCATGAACCGTTGCAGCACCAAATGCTCTCTTAAATTCTTCTCTTCTTCCTACAGATCCAATTGAAACAATAGTATTGGTAACAGAAGTTCCAATATTTGCTCCCATAACTATTGGGATTGCTCCGGCAATTGTTAAAGCTCCTCCGCCAACCATTCCTACTACAATAGAAGTTACGGTAGAAGAACTTTGCACCATACTTGTTACCAAAATACCAATAAACAATCCTTCAATCGGTGAAGAAGTCGATTGAAGTAATTTCTCCGCAAGACCGCTACCAAATAATTTAAATGCTGAACCTATCAGTTCAATACTCAAAAGAAAAAAATATAGTAGCCCAAGTAATGCAACTGTTTTTAGTATAATATTTCTTATATGTTTGTACATTATCTTCCTTTAGAATAACTTGCATAAGTTAATTAAAATAATAATACTTTTCAATAAAAAACAAACTTTTCTACTAATTGTAAATTTACATTTGAAACTTTATTAAATATTATTAATTGTTTTATATAATAAGTAAATTGAAGTAATAAATTTAACTACAATAAATATTTTTATTGTTTCCTACGGATTTTTTTCCATTTATCACGCAACGGCACAGCTAGATTAAAAATCTGATTTTCACTTGTAGAATCTTCATCCAATCTAAAATATCCTTTCCTTTCGAATTGTACAGTATCGCCAACACTCAGATTTTTTAAATTCGGTTCAAGTTTACAATTTTCCAATATTTTTAATGAATCAGGATTTAAAAATTTTTCAAAGCTTTTTTCTTTATTACCTAACGGATTTTCAACAGTAAATAATCTATCATACATTCTAACTTCAGCGCCAATTGCATCTTTTGCGGAAACCCAATGAATTGTGCTTTTTACTTTTCTACCATCAGGAGCATTACCACCTTTAGTTGCAGGATCATAAGTGCAATGAATTTCTGTAATTTCACCATTTTCATCTTTCACAATACTTGTCGCCTTTATGAAATACGCATATCGTAATCTGACTTCTCTACCAACTGTAAGGCGATAATATTTTTTTGGTGGATTTTCCATGAAATCATCTTTTTCTATATATATTTCTTTGGAAAATGGAACTTTTCGTGTGCCAGCACTTTCATCGCCCGGATTATTTATTGCTTCTAATTCTTCTGTTTTATCATCCGGATAATTATCGATAATTACCTTAATTGGATTGAGAACTCCCATAAATCTTAGTGCTTTTTTATTCAGATCATCACGCAAACAGTGTTCTAAAAGAGCAATATCAACTACACCTTCATTCTTTGAAACACCGATTCTTCCAACAAAATCCCTGATCGCTTCCGGGGTATAACCTCGTCTTTTCAATCCGGCAATTGTCGGCATCCTCGGGTCATCCCATCCATTAACGAGCTTTTTATTCACAAGCTCATTTAATTTTCTCTTGCTCATTATTGTAAAATTCAAATTCAATCTTGAAAATTCAATTTGTTGTGGATGATATACTTCTAATTCATTTAAAAACCAATCATAAAGCGGACGATGATCTTCAAATTCTAAAGTGCAAAGTGAATGAGTAATATTTTCAATTGAATCTTCCAAACCATGAGCCCAATCATAAGTTGGATAAATACACCATTTGTTACCGGTATTTTGATGTGCTGAATGAAAAATTCTATAAATTATTGGATCTCGCATATTAATATTTGGATTTGACATATCAATTTTTGCACGCAATGTTTTTGCTCCATTTGGAAATTCACCTGCACGCATTTTCTCAAATAATTCCAAATTTTCATCTATTTCTCTATTACGATATGGACTATTTTTTCCAACTTGCGTGGGTGTTCCGCGATATTCTCTAATTTCATCAGCACTCAAATCGCAAATATATGCTTTTCCTTTTTTAATTAATTGAATCGCATACTTATACATTGATTCAAAATAATCAGATGCAAAATAACATCTATCTTCCCAATCAAACCCAAGCCACTTTATATTTTCTTTAATTGATTTTACATACTCTTCCTCTTCTTTCATCGGATTTGTATCATCAAAACGCAAATTACATAGACCATTATATTTCTCAGCGGTATTAAAATTCAATATTATCGATTTTGCATGACCAATATGTAAATATCCATTTGGTTCCGGTGGAAATCTCGTATGAACCTTGCCATCATTTTTCCCCTCAAGCAAATCTTTTTCGATAATCTGATGTATAAAATTCGTGCTTTCGTTTTCTTCTATCTCTTTTTTCATCTAATTTCTCTCTTTTTAAATAATTTCTCTCTTCATATACATTATTTAAGTTAATATATTTTTTATCTAATTTCAAGTATGAAAATATTCCTCTGTAAAATTACTTTTCAAACAAAAATTTTTGTTAATTTCAATTATTATTGTTAAATTACAGTAGTTTTTTTGAATCGAGGAGATTAATGATAAATGAAAAATGCAGAAATTATTTTTATTGAATTAGCTTAAGGTAATAAATCAATTAGAATGATACAAACAAATGATGAATTAAAAAAAATTAATAGCTGGCTTGAAAATATATACAAATATATCTCCAGATATAAAGAATATATAAATAGACTTAATGTTTTTCCTGTACCAGATGGCGATACCGGTTTAAATATGACTCTTACAATACAAGGAGCTTTAACGAGCTTACAAAATTATAACGGAAATACCTTTACAATTGGTGAATATCTAAAATATTTTGCAGAACAAATGCTTATGAATAGCAGGGGATGTTCAGGAGTAATTTTGTCCTCTTACTGTCACGGTGTTTCACAAATAACTGCTAATAACGATTTTTCTACAAAAAACATATTCAAAGCTCTTGAACATGGTTATAAAGTTGCATACGAAAGCACAGAAAATCCTAAAGAAGGAACTATTCTTACATTAATGCGCGAATTTAAAGAAAAGTACGGTGAACTTATGGAAGAATATGATGATCCTGCAATTATTGTAAAAAAATGTATTCCTTATTTAAAAAAAATACTTAAAAAAACTCCGGATATGTTACCTGTTTTAAAACAAGCAGGTGTTGTAGATTCAGGCGGTGCCGGTTTTGTAATTATTCTTGAAGGAATTGATAAAGAAACAAAAAACAACCGGTTTATATCAAATAGTCTGCCTGTTTCAATCATTCTAAATATTAATAAAACTACAAAAAAATTACTTAAAAATAGATTGTCAAAATTTAACAGGAATTCTTTTACCACATTACTTTTAGATCTCGGTATAAAAAAGCTGCCTAATATTAGGTTGAATAATATAATTGAAAATGTAAAGCATTTTATTAACAATCTACAAAATAACGGGAATAAACTTTCAAATAAAAAAGAAATTATTAGTGATTTGAAAGATATGAAAAAAACATGGACGCAGAAAATTAAACAAAGATATTGCACGGAATTTGTTATAAAAACAAACAAAATATCATCGAAAGAACAAATGAAAGATATTATTAGCAAATACGGCGACAACCTAATAATACTTAACAACAACGATAAATATAAAGTCCATATACATACTAATAAACCAAATTCTGTTTTTAAAGATGTTTCAAAATATGGTGAACTTATATTTACCAAAGTTGATGATATGAAAAAACAGCATAGAAATTTCATAAGTAACGATACTATTGATTATGAGAGAGAAAAAAGTATTTTCTGTATTGTCTCGGGAGAAGGATTTAAAAAAATTCTTAAAGAACTTGGTGCTGACGATATACTATGCTACGGAAAAAATAAGCCTTCTGTTAAACAGCTTGTTAAGAAATTGGATCGTTTAAAAACTAAAAATATTATTGTTGCAGCTGATGATAAAGATATTTTAATGTCACTTAAATACGCTGCCTCTCTCAGTAAATCAAATGTTAATATCGTAGAATCTAATAATGTTATATCTCTTATTAGTATGATGATGAGGATTTCAAAAGAATTAGATATTACTACTATATTTGACTCAATAATGAGCAGCCTTAATGATATTCGTTTCTGTGGAATTGCTAAGTCCATCAGAAATACTACCACTGAAGACGGTAAAATAATAAACAAAAATGATTTTTTTGCTATTTATAAGAGTAAAATTATTCTTTCAGATAAAAATATAGAACAACTTATAAATAAAATTATTAAAAAATTAATAAAAGATAAAACTTTAGTTACACTATATAGGGGTATTCCTGCCAAAAAACATAAAAATATATTAAATAAACTGCAAAAAACTTTTAATGACATTGAATTTGAAGAATACTATGGCGGACAATATCAATATTATTATTATATAACCTTTGAATAAACTTTGAAAAAATGGATAAAAAAATGAAGAAAAAAATCTTAATTATCACAGCTGATAATCTTGGACTTTCAAAAGAGCAAATAGATTATCCCGACATTGAAATTTTAAAATTCCCTGTTATTATAAAAGATAAAGAATATCGTGAAAGTGATAAATACACAGCACAATGGCTAAATGAAAAATTTCTGAAAGAAAAAGTTGTTGCAAAATCAACTTCACTTGTAAAAGGAGAACTTATTGAAATTATTGAGAATAATAAAGATAAATATGATCTGATAATTCATGTCGTAATGAGCAGTATAATGTCAACAGCAACCTTTACACTTGCGGAAAATGTGAAAAAAATGTACAAGGATACTATCCCTATTATCAATATTGATACCAGACAAGTTCTGTCCGGTGTAGGAAATGTATTACTCGGTGTAATTGATATAATTAAAAAAAATAACAATACAGATGATATTGTTAAATTATCACAGGAAGTTGTTCAAAATACATTTAACTATTTTGTTATGGCAGATCTGAATTATCTTTATAGAGGAGGCAGAATTGGAAAAGCCAAAGCTCTGATGGGTTCTATTTTACGAATTATTCCAATTCTCGGCTTGATGGGCGATGACAAAGAAGGTCAAGTCATTCCACTTGGAAAAGGAAGAACTTTCAAACAAGTAAACTTAAAAATTGTTGATTTTATAAAAGCTAAAATGAAAGAAAAATCGGCAACTGCCCTAAAAAGATTAAATATTATCGGATTTGGAGATAACAAAGATGCTGTTTCCGATTTAGAAAAAAAATTAAAAGCAATACCGTGTGATGAATTTATTATAGGAAAACCAAACTTTGTCAGTGCTATATATTGCGGACCAAAATCATATACTATTGCTATAACTATTAAAAAATAAAAATTATGAATATTTATATAATTTATCTAATATGTTTATTATCAGGCTATTTAACAGGCTCGATATTGTTTGCATATGTTATTACAAAGCTTGTAAAAGGAGAAGATATTCGGGATTTAGGCAATAATAATCCCGGAGCTGCTAATACTTTTAAGAGTATTGGCAATATATGGGGTATTTTAACAGGAGTATTAGACAGCTCCAAAGCATTAGTTCCAATGCTTATTGCTAATTATTATTTTGATATTTCATCAATTTCTCTTGGTCTTATAGGAATTGGAGCTATTATTGGTCATTGTTATCCAATTTATTTCGGATTTAAAGGAGGACGTGCTGCCGCAACACTAATGGGGCTATATTTATTCTTTATACCTTATGAATTACTCACTGCTTTTGTTGTTATACCTTTAATTGTCTTTATATTAATCAAAACAAACAGATCTTACTGGATTCCATTTGGAATAATTAGCTTTAGTGCTGTTTTGTGTTTATTTTTCAATCACACTGTTGATGTAAAAATTATTGTTTTCGTTGCAGGATTTGTCGGTTTATTGTTTAACAGAAATTATTTTCCTACAATGTTAAAAAATCTTTTACGGAACTCAACTTTGAGGAATGTTATTGTAACAATATCAATATTATTATATAACCTTTGAATAAACTTTGAAAAAAAAGATAAAAAATGAAGAAAAAAATCTTAATTATCACAGCTGATAATCTTGGACTTTCAAAAGAGCAAATAGATTATCCCGACATTGAAATTTTAAAATTCCCTGTTATTATAAAAGATAAAGAATATCGTGA
>JAYEOX010000059.1:15520-17301 GCA_034723415.1 Fidelibacterota bacterium
CAGCAACCTTTACACTTGCGGAAAATGTGAAAAAAATGTACAAGGATACTATCCCTATTATCAATATTGATACCAGACAAGTTCTGTCCGGTGTAGGAAATGTATTACTCGGTGTAATTGATATAATAAAAAAAATAACAATACAGATGATATTGTTAAATTATCACAGGAAGTTGTTCAAAATACATTTAACTATTTTGTTATGGCAGACCTGAATTATATTTATAGAGGAGGCAGAATTGGAAAAGCCAAAGCTCTGATGGGTTCTATTTTACGAATTATTCCAATTCTCGGTTTGATGGGCAATGATGAAGAAGGTCAAATCATTCCGCTTGGGAAAGGAAGAACTTTCAAACAAGTAAACTCAAAAATTATTGATTTTATAAAAGCTAAAATGAAAGAAAAATCGGCAGCTGCCCTAAAAAGATTAAATATTATCGGATTTGGAGATAACAAAGATGCTGTTTCCGATTTAGAAGAAAAATTAAAAGCAATACCGTGTGATGAATTTATTATAGGAAAACCAAATTTTGTCGGTGCTGTATATTGCGGACCAAAATCATATACTATTGCTATAACTATTAAGAGGCAAAAATTATGAATATTTATATAATTTATCTAATATGTTTATTGTCGGGCTATTTAACAGGCTCGATATTGTTTGCATATGTTATTACAAAGCTTGTAAAAGGAGAAGATATTCGGGAGTTAGGCAATAATAATCCCGGAGCATATAATACCTTTAACAGTACTGGTAAATTTTGGGGAATCTTAACCGGGTTTTTAGACAGCTTTAAAGCTCTTATTCCTATTTTAATTGCCAATCATTTTTTTAATTTATCAACAATTTCTTTATGGCTTATCGGTGTTGGTGCAATAATCGGACATGGTTATCCGCTTTTCTTTAATTTTAAAGGAGGACGTGCTGCCGGAACACTAATGGGAATATATCTGTTTTTTATTCCTTATGAGCTGCTTGCATCTTTTATTATTATGATATTTTTAGTTATTGTTTTGATTAAATCACATCGAGGCGTTTGGGCGCCACTCGGAATAATAACATTTAGTGCTATTGCTTGTTTGTTTTTTAATCATACAACAGATGTAAAAATAATTATTTGGTTATCTGGCTTAATAGGGCTATACTTTAACAGAGACTCTTTTCCTAAAATATCAGAACTTATTTTACAAAAAAATAAATATAAAAATTAAAAATAACTCCAAGTATAAAATATTCCTCTGTAAAATTACTTTTCAAACAAAAATTTTTGTTAATTTCAATTTTTATTGTTAAATTATAGTAGTTTTTAAGATGAGAGTAATTAATGATAAAAAAAAATATAAATGCTTCGACAAGCTCAGTGCACCGCAACACATCGCAATTGTGCTTATCCCTCCAATTTGGCGGTATAAGAACAATAACTATACACAACCGTTAGCGTTCATGCTAAGAAAAAAACAGACAGAAACAAAGCGACAAAAAATAAATCAGTATCTTTAACTTAAAAAATAACAATATGGGAAAACAAGGAATTAAAATTTCATCAGTTTATGTAGCCAGCTTTTGAAAATGTTAAATGAAGCACTTTCAGAAGAATGGAAAAAAATTAGAATGTAACACTAAAATTAAAGGAGGAAAAATTATGGGATGTGCAGATGGCGTAAAGCCGAGAAAAAAAATTCAATTAGAAATTAACGAATATTCAATTCAAAAAGAGGAGGAAAAAACTATGAGTTCAACAATGGTAAGGCAAGAAATGCCAAAATTTACAATGGATGCG
>JAYEOX010000060.1:0-3717 GCA_034723415.1 Fidelibacterota bacterium
CACTCTATTATAATCATCTTCATAGCGAATAATATCATCTTCACCAAAATATTCACCTGTTTGAATTTCAATTATTATTGCATTATCATTACCAATATTTTCTATTCTGTGTTTATTTCCCTTTGGAATATATATATGATCATTAGAAAAATATTCTTTCCCACTATCACCATTAATTATTTTTACTTTACCAACTGTAACAATCCAATGTTCATTTCTTCTTTTATGCGATTGTAAAGATAATCTCTGTTTGGGATAAACAACAAGTTTTTTAACTTTATAATTTTCATTATCAATCAATATTTCAAAGTTTCCCCATTGTCTTTCTTCTTTATAATTCATCGTGATCTCTCTTTTAATTGCTTCTGCCAAGATAATATTCTATCATTACTGCTGTTTGAACAATAGCCATCAATCCCCTAAAGCTATTTAAAAATTCTCCGATTTTCTTGCCAAACTTCGGTGAGATCATAATTGTATCTCCAGCTCTGATCTCCGGTAATAATGATTGGTCTCCCGTTTCTATATATTTCTCAACATTAACATATATCAATACATTTTTTTCACCTTCTCCTAATTGGGTTCTGAGCACTCTTACATCTGTCAATTTGGCATCTAATGTAGGACCTCCCGCTTGTGATAAAGCAGACATCATATCCCAACCCAAAGGAATTTGATAAATACCAGGTCTTACTACCTCTCCCCATATTTTTACAGGAAATGTCAATTTATTAGAGTTAACATTATATCCCGGCGACAAACCTGAACCGGATGAATAACTTTGCCCAAAACAAACTGAAGCAAATAGTAAAATGCTGATAAATAATAATTTCTTTCTCATATTAATTCTCCTTAACTTTAAATTGAATCCAAGCAGATTCTGCACCCTCTATTTCTGGTGTATTGTAGCCAGTGGGTGAAATTGCATCTATTTTCCATTGATATTGACCTCCTGATGTCAATGTATCAACTAAACTATTACCATCTTCATTAAAATTTATTTTTTGTCCCCTGCCAGCATATCCTTCTCTTGGAAAACCATAACACCATAAGGAATCGCCATTAATATCAGCAACCTTAATAATAAAATAACTTATTCCATAATCAATATCCGGAGAATATTTAAAAGAAAAAGTTGGGGTTTGCGAAGCAGTACTGCCATCTTCAGGACAAACATCTCCTTGTGGACAAACTATAGTTGGTTTAGCTGCTAATTTATATGAGACAGTATCTGAAGGATCACTTACATTTTCTGATTGGTTAAATGCTCTGATATAATAAAAATATTGTATTTTAACCGACGCATCATAATCAATATATTCCGTTGCAGTAGCGATCGGATTAACATAATTAACCGATATAGCAGCTATTTTAGAATATTTTAATTCATCATCAGAATTTACATTTATTGTGTCTGCAGCTCTATATATATAATATCCCTCTAAATCCTTTTCAGAATTTGCTTCCCACTGAATTATAATCGCATCTTGTCCTTCGATAGCATCAATACCCTTTTCTATGAATTTTTCAGGTGCTGATTTTGTTACTATTTTAGGTACTTCCGGTGAATCGGGATTTTCTACATCTGTGCATTGAAAAGCAATAACAAAAAAAGATAATAAAAACAGAAATAATGGCTTATTTTTTAACATTTTTTTCCCTTCCAAATAAAGTTAAAGAAATTCTATGAACCATATCCAATGGGTGATTTTCTAAGGAATAATCTATTTTTATATGATATTTTTTCAATGGCAATTTTAATCCAAATCCGATATTATAATTTAAAAGATCTTGTCCAAATCTTAGATCTAGTAAATTTTTAAACCTCCATTGGAAACCATATCTATAATTGTTCTCATATTTTGTTTTTTCATTTTCAAGCATAATCCAAACCACGCTGTCAAAAAACTTTATCGGTTGTTGTAAAGAAATTCCTGAATATAATTTCATTTTTGCCATATCAATGTGTCCACTTGACCATATTATCGGTGTTTGATATACATTTTCTAAATTAAAACCTATAGTAATATCTCCAAATCTAGAAATAGAAAATATTTCACTGCCGGGAATAATAAATTTTGTTCCAATATCAACTCCTGCCCCTTTTGCCGTTCCCTGTCCATCATTAATAGATTTTGATAATAATTTAATATTAATTCCAATTGGATTGCCAATTTTAAACTTATCATAAGCCCAACCAACATTAATGACATGAGTAAAATTAGTTGCAAATGTAAAATGAACTACATTCTCTGCATCGGAAAATTTATCTCCTTCACCAAAATGATCCCTAACATAAGTTCGCCGTTCTTCCAAATCATATTCAAATAAGTTTATCCTTTCAGTCAAATCATCTACTGCTACCCTATTCCAAATCACTCCCAAATAATATTTATCACCATATTTAGTCATCATTCCTAAACCATGTTGATAACCAAAGCCAAACAAATTATTATATTGAATAAAATATTCATTTCGGTCAACTTGTGATAAACCCGCGGGATTTACCAATATAGATTGAATTCCTGTAACTTGAGTAACACCTATATTTCCCATTCCGACTATAGATGCAGGTTTACTTGCATGAATAAAAGCATCACCATAGTCCCCGCCGAATAAGAATATTACTTGAATTAATATAATTAAAATTATTTTTTTCATCTTAATTTCACTATTTTTCCGGTAGTTTTTTTAACATTATCATCTATAGTTCCTTTTATTTCATAAAAATATACACCATTAGCAACAAAATTATTATACTTATCTCGTCCATTCCAAGGTATTTCATGATAACCAATATTATTTAAAAGTAAATCTGTTTCGGCATTATATTGATCAATTGTTAATATTCTTTTTCCTGCTAATGTATAAATATTTATTTCCAGATTTTCAAATTGATCAGTCAATTCATAAATAATCAATGTTTTAATTGCGAATGGATTTGGGTAATTGCCATAATCTATGATCTTTGATTTTTCAAGATAATTAATTTGAAATTCTTTTGAATATGATTCGTTCCCAACAATATCAGTAGCAAACATTTGTAATGTATGATTGCCCTTCTCCAATTCTAAATTAAATCTCAATCCAAGTGTTTTTATATCATTTCCTTGTAGAATAACTACATTCGATTGATCTATTTCCACATCATCAATTAAAATTCCCCAATATTCCGGATCAGGATTTACACCATTATTATCACTTATTATTGCCGAACATCGTGAATTATTTGCTACATAACTATTTGTCAATAATTTTCCTCCATTAACATTTAGTTTTATTTCCGGAGCAAGATTATCTGTAGATTCAGCAAAAATATAATATCCGGCTTTGTCTATATTAAAACTTTTATTACCATTATCTTCTGAATATTTTTTACAATAGAATTTACTTGAATCAAGTGATAACCAAGAAATAAAATTTGTACTATCAATATTAACATTCTGTGAATTTAAATTGATTTTAAACTCTATTTCATCATCAGTTATTATTTTCAATCCCTTGGTATCGACTAAACTTGCTCCAAATTCATTTAAATTAAAACCACATACTGATGGTTTGATAAATGCTGTATATTTATTCTCCTTAGGAGTTATTTTCAAAGAAGTAAAAATCGAATCATTAAGATTAAAATTTAATTCCGTATTTTCATTGATCCAATAATTTTCAATATTTATTGTATCTATATTATTAGTTGTATCTATTTCATTAATATCT
>JAYEOX010000061.1:0-17113 GCA_034723415.1 Fidelibacterota bacterium
ATGTCATTTGTTGTCAATGGTTGTCATTCATAGTCATTCATAGTCATTTGTTGTCATTTTCAATTTTCAATTTTCAATTTTCTATCTGATGTTTTCTCCATTTTCAACTTGGCGACTTGGCGAGATACTTTCCCCATTTTCAATTTTCTAATTGTTGTCAAAAAGGTTGCTGAGCGGAGCCGAAACAGACACTCGATAATAATTTGTAGCACACGAATTTTCACGGATTGAGCGGATTGGCACGGATATTTTTGAGTTTTTTCAGTTAGTCACTTTTCTATTCCAAAGTCATAATTCGTTAATCGATATTCGATATTCTCTTATAAAACAGATGGCAAGAAATTAAACTCCCTTACTAATTTCCTTTGCGTTCTTTTGTGGTGAATTCTTTTTTTGTGAGTTTTGCGTGAAATCTTTCAGTATCGCCGAAAGTCCCTTGCTTCGCTGAGGAACTCCCGTCTTCCCAATTCCCAATTCCTAATTCTCAATTTATAATTCATAATTAAAAAAATCCGTGTTCTACAAAAAACAAACGATATAACTACCAAATGTCTGCTTCGGCTCGTAACTCTCTTTCCCTTCTCCTGTTTCCTTTCTCCTTTTTTTCTCTGTGTTCCTTGTTTCTTTTGTGGTGAATTAACTTCGTTCATTTCGGTTCGTGGCTATATTTCTGCTTTTTTCTTGCACTTATCGTAAATATACTTTATATTTGGACGGATAAAATGTAAAATAAGGTTGCGATATGATACGAAAAAGAGAATTATGGATAAAAAAAATTGAAAGTGCTTGGAAAACTCGTTCAATTGTTTGGCTAACAGGTGTAAGAAGAGTAGGCAAAACAACACTTGTAAAAATGTTTAAAAACGCATTATATTTAAATTGTGATTTGCCATCTGTTGCTCGCAGATTAGAAGATCCTGAATTTTTTTATGAAAATGTCAGCGATGACACAATTATTATTTTTGATGAAGTGCATAGAGTAAAAGACCCAAGTATTTTACTAAAAATAGGTGCCGATAATTTCCCCAAACTAAAAATATTGGCTACCGGTTCCTCAACATTATCAGCCACAAAGAAATTTAGAGATTCGCTTACGGGAAGAAAGAGAGTCGTTTTTTTGCCTCCTGTATTATGGACAGAAACAAAAGAAATATTCAACATTAAAGATTTGGATTATAGATTGCTTCGTGGTGGATTACCCGAATTATTACTTTTAGATGAAAAAGACAACTCCCTTTATAGCGAATGGATAGATAGTTTTTATGCACGCGATATTCAGAATTTATTTAATATTCGAAATCGTAAAGGATTTATCAAACTCTTCCAATTACTTTTAAAACAGAGTGGTGGAATTGTTAATTATTCAAAATTAGCAAATCTTTGCGAAATAAGTCGTCCAACCGTCTTGTCTCATACTTCGATGATGGAAATTGCAAATGCTATCTTTTTTCTCAATCCATTTCATGGTGGAAGCAGAAGAGAATTTACACAAAAATCAAAAATTTATGCTTTCGATACCGGCTTTGTCACTTTTGTAAAAGGATGGAATAATATCAGAGCGGAAGATAGAGGAATCTTATGGGAACATCTTGTTTTGGATATTTTAAGAGTGAATTTTGACAACAAAAATATCTTTTATTGGCGAGACAAATCTGGTAAAGAAATTGATTTTATTCTGAAAGAAAATGATAATATGGTACATACTATAGAATGCAAAATTTCCTCCGATACATTAAAGACAAAATCACTAAAAAAATTTCGTTCAATCTATCCAAAGGGCAAAAATTTTGTATTATCACCAAATATAAAAGAACAATATAAGTTGAAAAAAAATGGAATTATATTAAATTTCATATCGACAAAAGATATTGCTAATTTAATATGAGTCAACTAAAATAATGCTACTATTGAAATAATAAATTTGTATATTTATGAGTAAAAAAAGGAAATAAATGAAAATAAAAAAACCGGAATTATTAATTCCCGCAGGCGATTTTGAAAAATTAAAATATGCTTTCGCATTTGGTGCAGATGCCGTTTATGCCGGAATACCATTGTTTTCACTTCGAACTCGTGAAATTGGATTTACTTCAAATAATATCCATGAAGCAATTGAATATACTCATAAATTAGGTAAGAAAATTTATCTTGTTATGAATATTTATGCACATAATATTAAAGTAAAACCATTTTTAAAGGAACTTGAAAAAATTGTAAAAATGAATCCGGATGGAATTATTATGGTCGATCCGGGTTTAATAAATATTGCATTAAAAAAATATCCGAATATTGATATTCATCTTTCAACACAGGCGAATACAACAAATTGGACTTCTGTTAAATTTTGGCGTGATCTTGGAATTAAAAGAATTATTCTTACAAGAGAGTTAAGTTTAAAAGAGATGACGAAAATGCATGAACAAGTTCCGGATATTGAATTGGAAGCTTTTGTCCACGGATCAATTTGTATTGCATATTCCGGAAGATGTTTGATTTCAAATTATCTAAATCATAGAGATGCCAATCAAGGAACTTGCACAAATAGTTGTCGTTGGGAATATAAACTGGGATATGAAAAAGGTTCGTTATTGGAAGTTGAAAATAAACAAAAACCATATTCAATGGAAAATTATATACCACCTCCAAATGGATTTTATGTAAAAGAACAAAAGCGAGTAAATGATAAATTTCCAATTTTAGAGAATGAATTTGGGACTTATTTAATGAATTCAAAGGATTTATGCAGCATTGAATTAATTCCAGATATGATAAAAGCGGGTGTGATGAGTTTAAAAGTAGAAGGAAGAACAAAATCTGTATATTATGCTGCAATGGTCTCTCGTGCATACAGAAAAGCAATTGACGATTATTATGATAATAAAAAGTTTGATCCTGAAAATTTAAGAGATTTGATGAGATTGAGTTCACGAACTTATACAACGGGCTTTTATACGAGAAATCCAAGACAATATGGAGAAAATTTTGAAGATGGATATTCTAAAAGTACAACTCATAAGGTTGCTGGAATAATAAGAAATTTTAATTCACAAAATGGGCTCACTGAGGTGGAAATAAAAAATAGAATAAATGTGAATGATGAGTTGGAGATCATAACTCCTAATAAAAAGGAATTGATAAGAGTAAAAAAGATAATCAATAAAAAAGATATAAGTGTCGAAGTAGCACATGGCGGTGCCGAAAATGTTTTCATTCCTTTGGAAAATGATCCGGGTGAATTTGCATTTTTGAGAAGTAAAATTAAAGAATAATCAGCAACTAACAAAAACGAACAAGAACGAACAAGAACTAAATTTGTCTATTTTTTCCCTATTAATTCACAAGAATTTAATTATGAATTTTATGAATATTTTGTGACGAAATTACTATGTGAAGACAGTCGTAGACAATTTTAATTAAGAATAGTTGGAAATTAGGTAAATAAATTACTAATAAGTTTAATTATTAATTGTTATATTATCTGCAAGGAAAAAGGTTTGAAATATGAAAAGGTGAATGCTAAAAAATAAATTAAATAAAAGTTTTTATACTCGTGATGTTATTACAGTTGCTCGGGAAGTATTAGGGAAAATTTTTGTAAATAAGATAGGTGATGTTTTATTATCCGGCAAAGTTGTTGAAGTGGAAGCATATCATGGAGCAACTGACAAATCGGCACACAGTTATAATGGAATCACTAAACGCAACAATATAATGTTTGAAACCGGCGGATTGCTTTATGTTTATTTTATTTATGGAATTCATAATTGTTGTAATATTGTTACGGGAAAACAGGGTGAGGGAGATGCTATTTTAATTAGAGGAATTGAGCCGCTATCAGGAATAGAAAAAATGTCATTTAATAGGTATAAAAAAAATAATATTTCAAATAGTGAGAAGTTAAATTTATCAAATGGTCCCGGGAAAATTTGTCAGGCATTTAAAATAAATAGAGATCAAAATGGAATCAATTTAACAGGTAATCAAATATATTTGTTAAATAATAAAAAAATCAAAGAAGAAGAAATAATAAGTACAAAAAGAATAGGGATAAAAAGATCAGAAGCTTTGCAATGGAGATTTTACATAAAAAATAATCAATATGTTTCAAAAAAATAATAAACAAAATAATAAATTAAAGTTAACACCTGAACTTATTTGGAGCAAGCTTGGAATATATCAAGAAATTATCTTATTAGGTGTAATTTTAGCAACTTATGCAATAAGCCGATTTATTTATAATTTAAATCCAATTAAACATCATTCAATTTATGAATGGCACAACAGAGTATTTGAAATATTTAATTTGCAAGATGTTTTTTCATTTTTAATTAAAGGGATTTTAATTGGAATTATGGTTTCATTTATTATTACGATCTTAGATATAATAATTTCCAAATTACAAAATGAAGCTTGGTATAAAAATATTACGCGGAACGACTTTATATTACCAAAAACTGTTGGTCAGAAAAAAATGGCAGCAATAATTATTTTCAGTGGTTCTTTTGTAGAAGAGATAATTTTTAGAGGATTGATTTTTTTTGCATTATTACCTGTTTGGAATTCTTGGATCTGGGCGGCTTTGATCGTATCTTCCATTTTCGCTTTTTTTCATGCGGATATACAGGGATTTTTATCATCAGTATGGATTTTTTTTATAAGTATGGTTCTTTCATTTTTGATCTTTAAATATCAGTCAATAGTAATAATTTATTCAACACATGTAACTATGAATTTAATAAGTATTTTTCTGATGCCCCAATTAATTGAATATTTCAAAAATAGAATGGAGAATTAATCTTAAAATCATTAAAAATAATCATGTTTTTATTATTCATTAATATTGGATTATATGGTAATGCCTTGAAATCAGAACGAAAAACTGATTTTACTACTAACTTAAATATTGATAAAATTGCGGCTCAATACAGATATTATAATAATGATTCACTGTTTTTTTCTTTTGAAGTGGGTGTTTTTCCATTAGAATTTGTATCACCGGGTGTCTATTGGATAGATAAAGATTTATATCATTTAGGTGACATTTATGAATGGAATATTTGGAGTTTAATTTCCGGTTCAGAAGGTAAACCTTATCAATTCAAAATATTTCACGGAGTAAATAAAAAATATGGTAAAAATAAAAAAAATATTAGAGGGAATTTTATTTCTTATTCAGCTCATAGTAGATTTGATGCAAAAATATATGCATTGCCATCATATCAAATTGGTTACGAAAATAAATATGTACAATTTTATTCAAAAATGAGTCAAGTTATAAGTAAAATTCAGCTATCATTTTTGTTATTTGGTAGAGATTTTGATGAGCAGGTAATAAAAGCACAGTATTTGAAGAGGGGAATGATACCTGATTTTCTTCCACTTGTAGATATGAATAAATTGGTATGGGAAACAAGAATTCATTGGAGTATTACTACCCGTTTTGACAGAAATATAAAATTATATGTTGATAGACCATATTTTATTGATCTCGGTAAATATTATTTATATCTTACTTTTGGAATTGGAGCAAAAATTTACACACCATATACAATATATAAAGATAACACTTTCCAAGTAGAATCATCAGATATGAAAATCAACCCCGTGATCAATGCAAATATTTATTTTCCATATAATCAATTATTTTTTTGATAAAGATTATTTTTTTATTGTTATGAATATGTTAAATTATTCGGGTGTAAATTTAGAGGATAAAAATGAAAATGAAAATTAAAATATTAATAGAATTGTTTCACTATTCAAATAAACATAAAAAGTTTATTTTTGCACCATTGATATTATTGACAATTTTCTTGATCTGGTTGATAATAAACGAAAGTAATTTTATTATTTTGCCATTTTTCTTTTAAAATAAATATAGTTGGAAATGAATAAAAAACATCCACATTTAAAAAACAGTATATTTGATTTTGCCTTAATAGCTTTTTCAATATCAATTCTGTTTCTTATCGAATATTTTTTACAATTAGTTGGATTTGGTGAATCTTATCCGCTTGCTAATATCGTTGAAAAAAATAATGTAAAATATTATATGGTTAATGAAAATTTTCCTAAAAAATATTTTTCTAATAATATTCAAAATTATCCCAAATTTAGAAAAAGCTTTTTCAAAGTAAAAAAAGATAGTAATGATTTTCGTATATTTGTTGTTGGCGGTAATATTGTTAACGGTGTTCCTTATGATGAAAGCATAAATTTTTCAAGTATTTTTAAATATTTAACTAAAAAATATAACAGAAATATAGATTTAGAAATAATAGATCTTTCAATTAATTCTATTAATAGTTATGGTGTAAAGGACATAATAAAATATTTACCTAAATATAAACCCGATCTATTAATATTAAATACCGGTTATAATGAGTTTTTTGGTATTCCAAATTCTTCTAAAATAAATAATTTTCATTTGGAATATTTTTTCACAAAATCATTTATATTTTTTAGAAAATTTCGAATTTATCAACTAACTGAAAAAATTGTCAATTTTTTTCAAGAACAAAATGTGGATAAAATTAATTATTTACAAGCTGATTATTATGACAACAGAGTTGATTATAAATCTGGTAAATATATCAATAAAAGGAAAAACTTTTTACGAAATTTGTATAAAATAGAGGACATTACCAATAGATACCATATTCCTGTTATCATCTCAAATTTAAGTGCAAATATTTCAAGCATCCCACCTTTTCACTCTGAATTTAATGATGAAGAATTAACTGATATTGAATTGTATAGGAATTTTCCAAATTATTTAATTCAGGATGATAAGACCCAAGCAGAAGATTGGCTGCAGGATTTAAAATCGTGGGAACCACAATCGGCAATTTATTATTATTGCAAGGCAATTTTAGATAAAAAAAATAATCAAATAGAATCAAGTTTAAAAAATTACACAATAGCAATTCGGATAGATAAATTTCATTTTAGGCCATTACAAGATTGGAATTTTGCTATCAAAAATTTTGCAAATGAAAAAGAATGGATGTTTGTCAATATTGATTCTGTCTACGATGATCTAACTTTTCATAAATTAAAATGTGATAATATTTTTATTGATCATATACATCCGAATATTAAAGGATATTGGTTGTTTGTGAAAGAACATTTCAACGTAATAGAAAAGAATAAATTATTTAGTATTAAGAAAAATAATAAATTAAGTTTTAATGAATTTACAAAAAAATATCCGCTAACAAATTTTACAAAAAGTAATCAGGCTGTTTATGCGAAAGCAATTCGTAAACTTATTTATGGCAATAATATTTACAAGGATGAATATCTTGCACAAGGTTCGATAGTTAAAAAATTTGCTTATCAGAATATTAATAAAAATATAAGTTGGTTAAAAGCCAATGAAGAGTTATTAGATCATTATTACAAAAAAGGCGACGATCAAGAAGCTTTAAAATATTTTAAAAATATTCAAACGACATATTCATATAATCTTAAAAACTATTTAAAAGGAATTTTGATTTATTATGAAAATGAACAGTGGAGAAAAATAATACAATTAAAAGAAGAATCTTCAGGAACTTTTGAACATGCAAAATTGTTCTATTATTATGGAGTTGCATATTATCAAATTGAAAATTATGAACGATCATTTAATTGTTTTAAAAGGGCTGAAATATTATTAGAGACAAATCCACATCAATTATCTGATTCTGAGAAGACCAAACTATACAAGTATTATGGTAAAAGTTTAGAGAAGATTGGAAAAATTGAATAAAATACCAAACAAGCTATTGGATAAATAGAAATATAGAAATAGTTTTGATTTTTATATTAAATTTAATAAATTAAGTATTAATGGGAAATTCAAATATTTATAAAAAAATAAGGAAATTTATGAAAAGAAATAAGATATTATTAATTGTTTTGTCTATTGTAATAATTATTAGCATTTCACTAACTCAACAAAGCAAAGTGTCCGGAAAAACTGACGATCTATACCTAAAAATGAAAGTTTTTAATGACATTATAGCGATTGCAAATGAGAATTATGTTGAAGAGGTTGATTGGGAAACTACAATGGAAGGAGCTTATAGAGGTCTTTTGGAGGAGTTGGATCCCCATTCTGTTTATATAGAAAAAAAAGACAGGGAAAAAATAGAGGAGGATTTTAAGGGCGAATTTCAAGGAATAGGAATCGAATTTGATATTATTGATGGATATATTACGGTAATTTCTCCAATAGTAGGGACGCCATCTGAAAAGGTAGGTCTGCAATCTGGTGATAAATTTATAGAAATAGATGGAGAATCGGCTTATAAAATTACAAAAAAAGAGACATTTAACAAATTGCGTGGAAAAAAGGGAACTAAAGTTTCTCTCACAATAAAGAGGCCGGGTGTAAAGGAACCGTTTAAAGTAGAAATTATTAGAGATGATATTCCAATTTATTCGGTAATAGCTAAATTTATTTATGATAAAGATATTGGTTATATTAAAGTCAATAGATTTGCTGCAGAAACAGGAAATGAATTTCGTCAAGCATTAAAAGAATTAAAAGGAAATGGAATGAAATCTTTGATCTTGGATTTGCGTTCTAATGGAGGCGGATATTTACATCAAGCTGTTGAAATGCTGGATAATTTTTTCAATAAAGGAGTGAAACTTGTCTATACAAAAGGAAGAATAAGCAATTCCAATGAAGAATATTTTTCACGAACTAAGGGAGGATTTACGGATATTCCGCTGATTATTCTTATAAATCGTGCATCAGCAAGTGCATCTGAAGTTGTTTCCGGTGCAATCCAGGATTTAGATAGAGGCCTTATCATTGGTAAAACATCTTTTGGTAAAGGATTAGTTCAGCGACAGTGGAAATTACGTGATGGCTCTGCATTGAGAATCACAATTGCAAAATATTACACACCGTCAGGTCGATTAATACAACGTCCTTATAATGAAGGTACTTATAAATATTATAAAGAAATATCTACTGCTCCTGATAGTATTTTTAGTGATTCGTTAGATAATGAAGAACACGTGCGGCCCAAATTTACAACAAAATCTGGTAGAACAGTATATGGCGGTGGCGGTATTACTCCAGATATTAAAGTAAAAAGTGACTTTGATCCCAATAAAAGTACGGCAAAAATATATAGAAAATCATATAGAATCTTTTTTCAATTTGCTCAAGAATATTTAGAGAAGCATCCTGAATATAATGTAATGGATGTAAATAATTTTGTTTTCAATGTTGAGTTTCCCGAAACATTTATGAATGATTTTTATAAATATGTTTCTCAATCGATTGAGGAAATAAATATAGATGATCTAAAAAAGGACAAATCTTTAATTGAAATGCAAATAAAATCTGAAATAGCAAAAATTATTTGGGATAATAACGCTTTTTGGAAAACAAGACTGACTTACGATAAACAGTTCGAGAAAGCACTTAATTCGATAGAAGAGGCCGAAATAATAACAGAATTGTAAAGCACTTATTATTTTATTATGGAAATAAACAATATTTTTAAATAAACAAATAATATTATTGACATTAATAAAATTATTAGTTAAAATATAGGTTAGAAAGAGAAAGATAATATAAAATTGGAGGAAAAAAATATGTTAGTTAATTTATTTGTTCAAGGTGGTGCATTTATGTGGCCTATTTTAGTGGTATTTGCTCTTGGGTTAATTATTAGTTTTGAAAGAATTTATTCTCTATCAGTAGCTGGAGTTCAAACAAAAATTTTTTTAAAGAATGTAGAAGATACATTAAGAGATGAAGGTGTAGAAGCTGCAAAAGAATATTGTGCCGAATCAAGTAGTCCTGTTGCTTCAATGTATCATGAGGGATTAAGTAGAGTAGATCAAGGACTAGAAAAGGTAGAAAAGACAATTGCTTCTGCCGGATCTTTGGAAATGGCATTTTTAGAAAAAAATCAAGTTTGGTTATCAACAGTTATTACAATTGCACCTATGTTGGGATTTACAGGAACCGTTTGGGGAATGGTAAAAGCGTTCCAAGATATTGCTAAAGCAAATGATATTTCACCTACTATTGTTGCTTCAGGTATTTCTATGGCTTTATTGACAACATTATTCGGATTAATAGTAGCTATGATAATCCAAGTTTTTCAAAATTGGTTTTTGACAAGAATTGACAAATTGATCATTGATATGGAAAAAAGCTCTGTAACTTTATTGGATGTTTTGTCTGAAAAAAATATTAAAGAATAAATAATACAAGAGTAAATTATGTTTACAGAAAAAAAGAAAAAACGAGAAACAGAGATTCCTTCTTCTTCAATGGCTGATATTGCTTTTTTATTGTTGGTTTTTTTTCTTATGGTTTCTACAATTGATCAAGATAAAGGGGTTCAAATGTTATTGCCACCTACGGGAGGTGAATTAGAAATTAATAAGAAAAATATTACAATTGTTCAAATCAATTCTGAGGGGATAGTATTATTTAATGATGAGGTTGTACCGTTAGAACAAATAAACGTTCGTACAAAAAATATGATAATTAAGAATCCCAAGATGATATTTTCGGTACAAACAGATGCAAAAACAAAATATCAAGATTATCTAAGTGTTATTGATCAATTAAAAATTGCAGATGCAAAAAAAATATCTATAGCAGGATAAATAAATTTAAAGGTAATTAGATATGAAATTAAAACGAAAAAGTGATTCAAAAGCAAAAATTCCTACTTCTTCAATGCCGGATATTATTTTTATGTTGCTAATATTTTTTATGATGTCAACGGTATTAAGAACAGTTGAAGGATTGGATGTAATTCTTCCCAAAGCAAAAAAAATTGAGACATTAGAAGGGAGTCAAAGACATGTAGCTTATGTTTTTGTTGGTCGTGATGGGGTTATTTCTATTGATGACAAAATGGTTAACCCGAGTGATGTTAGTAAGGCAATTTATCAGAAAAGAAAAGATGATAACCAGTTAACTATTTCACTTAGAGCAGATCATGAAGTAGCAATGAAAGCAATATCTAATATTCATTCAGAATTAAGAAAAGCCAATGCCTTAAAATTAAATTATTCTGCCGAAACTAAAACAACACCTTATTAGGAGGTTATAATGTCAGGAGAAAAATTTAAAATATTTAAAGAAAGATCATCATTTTACTCCGAAGTATCTGCAGCACTTGTAATGTTCTTATTTTTACTTGGTTTTTATTTTATTCCGAAAATTGAGTATAAACCTAAAAAAATTGAAAAACATATTCAAGTAATGGATGCGGTTGAGATACCTGAAACTGAGAAACTAGAGCAAGCAGCACCACCTGAAAAACCTACTGTTCCGGTGATGAGTGAAGATGTTGATGTTTCTGAAGATGTAACGATAGAAGATTTTACTTTTGATGATTATGAAGCTATGGATGCTCCACCACCACCTCCGGAAGAAAATACAGATGAAGGAGGAGGTTCTAGAGTAAAATTTATTCCTTATGATGAAGCACCTGTTCCTATTGGCGGTCAGGCAGCAATTCTAAGAAATATTGTTTATCCAGAAATAGCTCGTGAAGCACAGATAGAAGGTAAGGTAGTAATTCAAGCATTTATCAATGAACAAGGTATTGTTACTGACTGTGTTGTATTTGATGGAATTCCCAATACAGGTCTAAATGAAGCAGCAATTAAAGCAATTAGAAAAACAAGATTTAAGCCGGCAAAACAGAGAGATAGAAATGTTGGTGTTTGGATTGCAATTCCGATTAATTTTAAATTAAAAAATAATTGATAATAAATTAAAATTAATTTTAAGAATAAAACATAAAAACAGTAGAAAAATTATCTACTGTTTTTTTATTAATATTGCTTTTATTGAATTTGTGAAATTAAATATTATTTACAAAATAGATAACGAAAATTAAAATAATAAAAATATTTTAATTCTATTTTTTATTTATCTACCTTTTTTCCAACAAAAAATATCATAAAGAAAAGAATTCCACTTCCCATTAATAATAAGATCCAAACAGGTACACCCAATGATGCAGGTATATATCCGACTAATACTGCAACTATTGCAACGGGAATAGTATAAAATAATTGAGTGCGAACATGGTCAATATGATCACAAGAAGCCCCCATAGATGATAAAATTGTCGTATCTGAAATAGGCGAACAATGATCTCCAAATATTGCGCCGGTTAGAACTGCACCAATATTAATGCTTAAAAAGAGTGGATCTGGTGATATTGCATAAGCTAATGGAATAGTTAGTGGCATTAAGATTCCCATTGTTCCATAAGATGTTCCTGTTGCAAATGAAATTATTGCTCCAAGAATAAAAATTATTGACGAGAGTAAAAACGGAGGAATTCTTCCGGATAAAATACTTACTAAATATCTTGCAGTACCTAATTCCTTTACAACACCACTTAATGACCATGCAAGTGCTAATATTAAAATTGTAATTACTAATGACTTAACTCCTTTTACCCAAATTTCAATTGCTTCTTTGATGGAAAATATTTTTTGAAAGCGTCCCATTAAAGCTGCTAAGATACTTGATAAAAAAGCTGCCTGAAAAAGAACAATAGCTGCATTAGAATTGCTAAAACATTCTCTTAATGCGAATCCAGATATTGGGTTGTTTTTTATCTGATTTATTAATTCAAAATTGGTTCCAGCTAGTATCGTTTGATATCCGTTATAATATAATCCTAAAAAAGCCACAGTTATTAAAGTTGAAATTGGTATAATTGCATTAATCATCCTTAACTTAATATTTTCCTTTGGTTGAAGACCTTGATTTTCCAGATCGCTTAATAATTCGGCCGTATCTGAATGGACTTTACCTGTTTTGCGAGCTCTTAATTCTGCTCGTCTCATAGGTCCGAATTCTCTTAACAAAATTGCTGAAAAGAAAATAAATATCAGAATAAAAATATTATAAAATCTAAATGGAATAGTAGAAATAAAAATGCTATAAGCACTCACATCTTGTCCAATTACATCAAATCCGTCTTTAATTAATCCTAATTCATAACCGACCCAAGTAGAAATTAGAGCAATACCAGCAATTGGAGCTGCAGTAGCATCTATTACAAATGATAATTTCTCTCTTGAAACTCTCATTTTATCTGTTACAGGTCTCATTATCGGACCAACGGTTAAAGCATTAGCATAATCGTCAAAAAATACAACAATTCCCAATAACCAAGTATAAATTTGTGTGGAAGTTGGTGATTTAGCTTTTTTTGATAGTTTTTCAGCAATTGCTTTTGCACCGCCCATTTTTGATATTAATGCTATCAATCCACCAATAGTTAATGTTTGTAAAATAATTCCGGCATTCCAGGGTGAAGAGACTGCCTCTAATATTTCTTGAGTTACTTTTAAAAAACTAAAAATAAATGTGCTAATTATATTATGTTTTTCTATTAATAAAATATAAACACCGGAAAATACTCCTGTAAATAATGATAAAAGTACATTTTTAGTAATAAAAGCTAACACAATTGCAACTATTGGAGGAATCAATGTCCAAATTCCCCATTTATCAGCATTTACCTGTGCCATTGATGAATCTGCAGAGTATCCGATAGATACAAAAATAATTGATAATAATATTCCAACTATAAGAAATTTGAAGTATTTATTCATTAAAGCCTCATTCAGTTATAAATATTTATTTGGTCATTCATTGCTTAAATTTAAAAGATATATCTATAATTTACAAAGATAAATATATAAAAATAAAAAAAGACAGAATTTATATTCTGTCTTTTTAATATTAAAATTATAAAAGTAAAAATTTAAAAATGTAATGACATACCTAAAATGATTTGATCCCAAGTTTCGTTAATAATACTTCCATTATTTGTTTCATAATCCCAATCATATCTCTGATATGCTCCGTGAATACTAATCTGTTGTTTTATTAAATATGAAAATCCACCACTTATTATATTTCTGGTTTTATCGGAATGCGGTTCGGGTAAAATCTGATAACCGCCGTATAAATGTAAAGGCAAAAAAGGCATATGAAGCGCACCACCAAAATGGTGTGATATTGTTTGTGACAAATAGTTTTCTATTTCTTCATTAATGTCTGTAATATCAGATGAATATAGGTCGTCTGACGAAAATTCCATATTTTTCCAATCAGTCCATTCAGCTTCATAAAAAAGATTAAAGTACTTGAATAATGCACTTGCTCCAAGATGTATTGACAATGGACGGGTTGAAGAGTATTCAATTTTTCCTAAATCATATCCATCATTATAAGTAAAATCGTCATTGATATTTATTTTTCTCGGCAGGTCTACTGACATTCCCCAGTTAAAATTTTTGGATATTTTTTGAAACATTCCTATTGTAGCACTAATTCCATTATAATCAACATTTTGAGCAAATCCCATAGTATCAGGCGAAACATTTGGATATTCACGAGAAATATCAATATTCCCATTAGGAATAATAATGTCTGCACCTACAAAAAGATTTTCTGCAATTTCAGAAGCCACTGCAAAATGCCAATTTTTCATTTTCCCTTCGTTTCGTTGTTTAAAAGCATCTCCATAATCATCTACATCTTGATAAGATAGTGCAAATTCTTTTTCTTTTTCTAAACTTGTTGCCAGAACAATGCTACCACGATAGACCTTTATTGGATAGATTAAACTAAATGTCCCAAAACTGCTTTGTGGTAAATTATTTGAGCCACTATTGAATTCACTTGAAGTATAAGTCAGTTCAACTGTTTTAAAACGCTGTAATCCAAGATTTGCAGGATTGCTTGTGAATTCGGGAATAACTTGTCCACCGGCAACTGTTGCATTGCCAACCCCAACTCCAATTGATTGAGAACCTTTAAATCCGTAAAATGGAGTTAAGGCGTCAATATAATTTTGAGAGAATAAAAAAGAAAATGAGAGTAGTATTGTTAAAAGTATTTTTTTCATTATCGTTTCCTTGATCTACTTTTTCTAGATGATTTTTTATTTGAGTCATCTGAAGAATTATTTGAAGAATTTGATTTTGATGAACTGTGTGTTCTTGACACAGATCCACTAGAGCTGGAAGTATGTGATTTTCGAGATGCAGATTTTGTTCCGGAGCTTCTGTCTGAAGATTTATTTGATGAATTAGAATTAGATGAACTACTTGAACTTGTTACAGTCGTATTAGAATTAGAAGTGTTTGATTTTCGTGAAGCGGATTTGGTACCTGAATCTCTTGAAGGTTTGTTTGTATCGCTGCTGCTTGACTTTTGATTAATTATCCTGACAGACGGAGTATTGTTTACAGTAGAACCACTTCCGATAACTATTCCGCCTGTACTAGTACTTGGAGCTGGAGGAGGATCGCTTGCTCTTGTACCACTTAATCTTCTGCCTCTATTAACATTTCTTCTATTTACTTTCTCATTTGAATATGTGGTTGATGTTCCACTATTCCATCCATACCAATCATTCCAGTAGTACCAATTATTATTATTATTAAAATAGTAATGACCATTATAATAGTAAGGATCGTATCCATAATAGTATGAATTATAAGAATATGGATCCCAAATATAAGAATTTACTAATGGATAATATCTGTACTGATATGGGGAATAATAATATCTATCATAATATCTATTATTATCATAATTATCATATCTATCATAATTATAGGTATTGTGTTCTGTAATATTTGGTTTTAATATTATTACATTGGCTGAATCGGGAATTTCATTCATAACAGAATCCGGTGGATAAAAAGTTGTATAACAGCCGGAGATTAAAATAACACCGACTAATAAAAATAATATATTTTTCATTTCTATCTCCTTTTTTTTAAGTTTACAAATAATTAACTAAAATTACAAATAAATGTTTCAAATAATATATCCTTTTTTACTCATTCTTAATTATTAGACACATTATTAATAAAATAGTTAGCAATAATGTAAAAAATGTTTTTAAAAATGATAGCGTTCTTTAGTGGTTCTTTCTTTGGTTTGTCTATTAATTGTATCTATTATTTTGTTCACCATTTTGTCTTTAGGAAGTGCTTTTTCATATTCAAACCAGAAATGAGGTGAATATTTCCTAAACCAAGTAAGTTGTCTTTTGGCATAATTCCTTGTCTTTTTTTTAATTTCAGTAATTGCTTTTGACAGGGAATATTCTTTGTTAAAATATTTGACTATTTCTTTGTAACCAACTGTATTGAGAGAATTTAATTTGGTATCATAACCCATATCTAAAATGGTTTGCACTTCTTCTACCAAGCCGTTCTCAATCATTTTATCAACTCTATTATTTATTCTTTCGTATAAAATATTACGCGGACATTTTAATCCGATCATTAAATAATCATATTGGAATTGATTTTTTTGTTCTTTAAAATGTTCTGTAGGATATTTACCGGTAATTTCAAATATTTCAAAAGATCTCGCTATTCGTTTCTTATCATTTTTGCTAAATGTCTTTGCATATTCAGGATCATTTTTTTGCAATTCTTCCCAAAGATAATGCCAGCCTATTTTTTCCCCTCTCTTATATATATTTTCACGGATTTTTTTATCTGTAGTTGAATTGTCAAATATCATTCCCAAAATAGCTTGAATATAAAATCCGGATCCGCCACAAATAATTGTTGTTTTATTTTGTTTTATATTTTTATCAATTATTGCACGGGCTTGATTTCCAAATTTACCTGCACTAAAAAATTCATCAGGTTCTAAAATATCGACAAAATAATGTTTGATTTCTGATAATTGTTTTTTTGATGCTTTTGCAGTTCCGATATTCAAATACTTATAAACTTGTCTGCTATCTGCTGAGATTATTTCTGCATCTATTTTTTTTGCTAATGCTATTGATAATTCTGTTTTTCCGCTACCAGTTGGACCGACTATAAAAATGATTTGTTTTTTCATGTATTTATATTTTCCTTTTTAATATTTCACACCCGTTTGCTGCCTGTCTGCCACAAAAATCGCAAAGTATTTCTGATTTATCATAATATAGTCGTTTTCTTGGGGGTTAAAATTTATAAATGAATGTTTCATATGTAGATATTTCGTGTTATTTTTCGTGTCTTTCGTGGCAAATTTATTCAAATAATAAACTAAAATCAAAATTTTTAATTGAATGAGTAATCGCACCTA
>JAYEOX010000062.1:0-3698 GCA_034723415.1 Fidelibacterota bacterium
GTGTTTATCTTGACGGGCTTGATCTGGGAGAGATATTGCTTCCTTCTCGCTATGTACCAAAAGATTGTGCAGTTGGAGATATGATAGATGTATTTATCTATTTTGATTCTGAAGATAGAATAATTGCCACAACCGAAAAACCTTATGCCGAAGTTGATGAATTTGTTTTTTTGGAAGTCGTTGCTAATGAATCTGTTGGGACATTTCTAGATTGGGGATTGCAGAAAGATTTGCTTGTGCCATTTAGCGAACAGCGATTCAAAATGAAAGTTGGCAAATCATATTTAGTATATGTCTATGTTGATAAAATCACTAACAGGATTGTTGCTACAACAAAGACAAATAAACACTTAAAAAATGAATCTATGGATTTAAAAGTAGGGCAAGAGGTTGAACTATTAATTACAGGGAAAACAGATTTAGGTTATAACGCAATTGTTGATAATAAATATGGTGGATTAATTTTTAGTGATGAGGTATTCCAAAAACTACAACCCGGGCAGAGAATAAATGGATTTGTCAAAAATATTCGTGAGGACAATAAAATAGATTTAAGTTTAACTAAACTCGGATTTGACAAAGTTGTTGATCTGTCTGATAGAATTCTTGATGAAATAAAAAAACAGGGCGGTTTTTTACCAATTAATGATAAAAGTTCACCAAAAGTCATACATAAATTATTTGATGAAAGTAAAAAGACATTTAAGAAAGCGATCGGCACTCTATATAGAAAAAAACTGATAACTATTGAAAATAATGGAATTAAATTAACCGATCAATGAAAAACAAATTTTTAAATAGGAAATTGCTTTTTTTAGTTGATATTTATATAAATATTATTTAAAATTAAGTGTAAATATTTTGAATTAATTGATTGATAATTTTATTGAAAAAAAACATATAATATGAATTTAAAGATAGAAAAAATCTATAATGAGGTATCCAAACTTTTAAAAGAAAGGAAATATAAGGATGCTCATAATAAAATAGAGTCGGTTGATAAACAATTAATGGGAAATAATATTGTTGAATATTTGCGTGCTGTTTGTAATCAAGAAGTTGGGAATGTAGAAACTGCAATAAAACAATTAACACAAATATTAGATAAGGATCCTACTTTTATTATTGCTGCTGAAATATTGATCAGTTTAAACAAATCCTTTTATTCGATTGGTGAATTAAAATATTTTTATGAATTGATATTGGCTGTTAAACCTAATAATAATAAAATGCAAGCATTTGTCAGAAAATATCATAATGTTCCTTCCATTTTTAATCCTGAACCAAATATACAGAAAATGAAAAAAGAAATTCGTTCACGATCAAATAGAAAATCTAATGGAAATGGTAAATATTTAAATCCATTAATAAAAGAACTAAAATTAAATGCAGAAAGATATAAAAACGAAATAAAAGACAAAACTGAAAAAAAATCCCAAAAAGGTAAACCGGCGATAATGCCTGATGTTGATGCAGAATCTATCCAAAAACAAAGTAAAAAAATTGTAGATAAATCCAAAAGCAAATCTTCAAAAAAAGAAAATGCAGAAGAAAGTCAAAAAGAAAAAAAGGATAATGAAAAGAATAACGATTTAGTCATTAATGTTGAAACATTGACAATAGCAAGATTATATATTAAGCAGGGGTACTACAAAGAAGCACTTGATATTTTATTAAAATTAGAAAAACGAGATGGCGGTAGTAATAAAAAAATATTAGAAACAATAAAAGAAGTAAAAAAATTAATTCAGCAGGAAAACATAAAATAAAAAGAGGAGTAATTATGGAGACAAGAATTAAAGAAGTTAGAAAGTATATAAAAGAAAATCAATTAGATGGTTTTTTGGTATTTGATTTGAGTAATGTTAGATATCTAAGTGGATATACAGGTTCTAACGGATTATGTTTTATCACAAATGATAAGCAATATTTTTTTACTGATTTTAGATATAAATCACAAAGTAAAATGGAAGTTAACAATTTTGAAATTCATATTGCAGAATCCGGTGGATTAATACAGAAATTAAAAGAAATAAATGTTTTATTGGCCAATCAAAATATTGGCTTTGAAGGAAATAATATTTCATTAGATCAATTCAGGGATTTAGAAAATTCTTTTCCAGGAACAAAATTTGAAAATAATTCTATGGTATTGGAAAATATTGCCTCTGTAAAAGATGAAGGTGAATTAGAATCTTTAAGAAAAGCCGCTGAGATAACAGATAAAATTTTCGATAAGATAATTAAAGAGATTAAGATTGGTATGTCGGAAAAGGAAATCGCTTCCAAAATATCATATTATTCCAAAATAATGGGAGATAATGAGGATAGCTTTGCTCCGATCGTTGCTTCGGGAATTAATGGATCAAAACCACATCATACTCCATCAGAAAAGAAAATTGCCAATAACGAATTCATTACGATGGATTTTGGTGCCGTTTATAATGGTTATCATGGCGATATGACACGAACTGTTTTTGTTGGAAAACCTAATGAGAAGCAGAAGAAAATTTACGAAATTGTATTTGAAGCACAAGCAAGAGGAATTAAAAATGTAAAACCTGGAATCACAGGAAAGGAATTGGATTCCATTTCTCGTAAATATATTTCCGATAAAGGTTATGGTGAATATTTTGGCCACGGTTTGGGACATGGAATTGGCCTTGTGGTGCATGCCGAACCAAGAATAAGTCAAAAGAATGAAAAACCAATTAAAGCAAATCAAGCGATTACAATCGAGCCGGGAATTTATATTCCAGAATGGGGTGGAATTCGTATTGAAGATGATGTAATTGTTACAAGCGATGGACACGAAGTAATTACAAAATCACCTAGAAAAATGGTTATATTATAAAATATCAATAATTCAATAAAAAATATTGTTTTTGATCTTGGCAATGTAATTGTAGATGTGAATTGTTCACATTTTGCAAATAAACTGGACATTTCTGTAGAAAACTGTAAAAATTTTATAGAAGATGATGAGTTCAAAAAATTTGAACTGGGAATTATAGACGAAAAGGAATTCTTAGATCAATTATCAAAATACGATAATATTGAACAAGAACAGATTAAAATAATTAAAGATCAACCATTATTAAAATTTTCATTACGACAAAAAACTTATGAAATAATTCAACATTTGAGAAACAAGTATAATATCTATTTATTATCGAATACAAATCCAATAGATTTTTTAGCAATTGATAGGTGGTTAGATCTTAGAAAAATATTCAAAAAATGCTATCTCACTTATGAACAACATTATTTAAAACCATCAATAGAAATTTATAAACATGCAGAAGTGTTTTTTGGAATTAAACCTAACAATACATTATTTTTGGATGATAAAATTGAAAATATCCGCGGAGCTGAAAAATGCGGATGGACAACGATTCATGTAAAAAGTGAAGGTCAGTTGATAGAAAAATTGCAAGAAAAAAATATTATTTGAAATGTTATATTATTAGAATGCTTTGTATAACTAAATCAAATAATAAAAATGTTTAGAAGGTTAGTGGTTTAGAAGGTTAGAGATGATTATAATTAAAAATAAATTATTAAATTAAGGTATGTTAATCAAAGGTTTCTAATAGTTGAAATTGATCATATATAATTGAAAATTGAAAATTGAAAATGACAAAAAAGATCAGAATAGCACCTGATTTATCAGGGTGGAAATGAGTTAAGAAGGTTAG
>JAYEOX010000063.1:0-3676 GCA_034723415.1 Fidelibacterota bacterium
AAAAATCAGGCGGGAGTTGTCGGGAGTCATTTTCGTGGTGGTCGTTCGGGCGAAGTATTAGTTGTAATTGATGGAATTCCAATGCGAGATCCTGCGGGAGAATATTCGGGTGATCTTGGTGGATTTACAGGAAGTGTTCCTGACGGAAGTATTCAAGAGATGGAAGTAACACTTGGTGGTTTTGGTGCGGAATATGGCAATGTCCAATCCGGTGTAATAAATCTTGCAATGAAAGAGGGGCAACAAAAATTGTCCGGTAAGCTCAAAATGATATCTACAAATTTTGGTAATGGAATCAACGATGCTATTATGGGAAAACCAGATTCAGGTTGGTATGATTTACACTATCAACATTATTTAAAAAACATATATTCACTAAATTTAAGCGGATCAATCCCTTTTTTACCGGCGAATTTTTCATTTTCAACAGAATTCACGGATAAAGATCAAGGATATTTTATAAATCAACAATCTGAGAATAAATCTTTTCAGGGAAAAATAACTTTCAAGGTTTCGGATAAAATAAAATTTGCTGTTGGTGGTTTATATTCTTCTAGTGAATGGGACCAATTCTATTTTCCGGCTTCCAAGTATGGTCCGGGGGAAGAGTATCAATATGATTATTATGATAATAGAGATGGATTGACAGCTGGCGATACCATGTTGGTAAGATATTTTTATGTTGACGATCCTTGGGATACGACTAAATATACACAAGGTGGAATTATTGATAGTATAGGCGATTTTTATACATATCCGACAGATTCTACAACAGATACAAGCCAATTTCATAAAGTGCAGACATATTATGTCGGTGGAATGCAAGATTATTTGTGGGATAGAAAAAAAGAGAGTAGAAATTTATATGCGATTTGGACACACTCCTTGAGTTCAAAAACTTTTTATGAACTTCGTTATAATAATTCTTATAGTCATTATCATTATGCTACACCTGATGTTGAAGACAGGGATCATGATGGAGACAGAACAGAAGATTTATTAATTTGGGGTGATACCGGAGATGGACCACATCCTGAATATCGTGACAGAGAAAACAATTATTGGTGGATTGATGGAGATGACCCCGGCTATCGTGATCAAGTTTCTATTACACATACTATTAAAGGAGATTTAACAAGTCAAGTGAATAAAAATCATTTGGTCAAGACGGGTATTGAACTTGAATTACATGAAACCGATGTAGAAAATATTAGTTGGGGAAGTAATAGATTAAGAAAAGATATTTGGAAAAAAAGTGTGACTGATTTAGGGATTTATGCACAAGACAAAATGGAATTTAAAGGATTAATAGCACTTATTGGTTTGAGATATGATTATTTTAATCCAAATGGTTTTGATGATCCTGCATACTATCCTGCAGATTATGAATATCCATATAGTTCAATTGATTCTTTAGGATTGCCAATTTTTACTAATCCCCAAAAAGCAACATCTAAGGCACAACTAAGTCCACGAATTGCCATTTCACATCCATTAACTGATAGAGATGTTCTCTATTTTACTTATGGACATTTTTTCCAAAGACCGGATAATTACTATCTATTTAGGAATGCCGGATTTCAATCATTGACAAAAGTTGGGAACTATATTGGTAATCCTGACTTAGAACCGGAAAAAACAGTTAACTATACGGTTGGTATTGAACATTTGTTTACAGAAAATATCAAATTTAGTGTGACCGGCTATTATAAAGATGTAACAAATTTAATGAATTATCAGAAATATATTGGCAAGAGCATTCAAAATACTGAGATGAATATTTATACAAATGCTGATTATGGAAATATTAAGGGATTAGAATTGTCGCTTAAAAAAAGGTTAAAAAAATATTGGGGAGCATCAATAAATTATACATATTCAGTAGCAAAAGGAAGAAGTTCAGGACCTTGGGGTGGATCGGGAACATTCACTTCTGCAAAAATAATGAATATATTATCTTATGATCAAACACATACAGCAAATGCAAATATCACATTGATGATGCCAAAAGAATATAGTTCATTAGTCAGAAACTGGAGAGCAAATTTTCAGATAAAATATGGTAGTGGGCTTCCATACACTTCGCCTGAGTCACGAGTGATAAATAATAAAAGAATGCCATATACATTCAATACAGATTTACGAATTAATAGAAGATTTGAATTATCCAAAATTAAGTTAAATGCGTTTTTAGATGTTTTTAATTTATTTAATAGACAGAATATTGATTGGATTGGTAGTGCTCAATATTATGAATTAGAAAATGATGCATCTATTATTAGGTTAGATGCTTTTGAAGGAACTTATGTAAGAAATCCACAAACTTATAGTAGAGAGCGACAATTCAGATTTGGGATTTCTGCAGAATTTTAATAACAATAAGATATAGGAGAAAAATATATGTTAAGAAATAAAATGAAATATTTAATATCAATTTTGATGGCTATTCTTTTGATTAGTGTATTCTTAATATCAGCGGATAATCCTGAAAAAAGAACACCATCAAAAATAAATAAACTCTATAAAACAAATGGAAATGGACCTATTGTTGCAGATGATTGGGCTTGGCATAAGATAGGAATGCTTTGGCAGAGAGTGACAAATTTTAGTTATTTCGGAGACGATTCATATCAAAATAGAACTCCGTCTTGCGATTGGCCGGGTGGTTCGGGAAACTCATATCTATACAGAGCTTCAATTTGGTTGACTGCAAAGATAGATGGACAGAGACATTCTACACAAAGTGAACAGCACGAATTTTCACCAATTGATTCAATTCATGTTATTACGGGGGAAGATGCTTTATCGGAAGAGGACACATATACGAAGTATTATGATGTTCAAGCACCATTAGCCGGGAATCATACACCATTAGGAATTGAAGTCACAGAAAAATCTTATGCTTGGAGTATGAGTTTTGCAGATGATTTTATCATTTATGAGCTCTCTATTAAAAATGTAGGAATAGATACAAGTGGCGATGGTTATCCTGACAAACAGAGTGATTTAGAAGATTTTTATTTCACTTACAGAATAGATGGAGATGTTTCAAAACTATCAAACTGGCCGGCAGAATATAAATTTTCAAATCAAGATGATCATGTAATGTCTAATGGATTTGATGGTATTGGGGCTAGTTGGTATGAATCTTCACACTGGGATTGGGTGAAATTATTCCCATATATGGATGCACAAATAAATCATAATCCTGACATTTATGAACAATTAAAAGCTATTCCTGCTGATAGCACATTACTATTTATGTGGGATGGTGATAAGAGAAATGTTGATGCCGATAATGGTCAAGCAGATGATTTTGGAAATCCGGGAGCTGATGGAACTTTGCAAACACCGGGTTTTTTGGGATGCAAAATTCTTAAAACAGAACCTGCAAGTTTTGGACCAAGTTCATTTCATACATGTCATATTAACAATGATCCCGACACAGATAAGGAATCGTGGGATAGAATGATTAGTAAACCTGTATTTGAAGATATTATTATTGCATTAGGAAAACCTTATTCATTAGATTACAGAGGAATAATTACATACGGACCGATGGATACATTAAAGGCGGGCGATTCTGTTAAAGTGACTTTTGCTCTTGGAGTTGGTTGCGATCCGGATAGTGGTGGAGTTTATAGTATGGTAGAATATGTTAACAGTATGTATATTG
>JAYEOX010000064.1:0-3642 GCA_034723415.1 Fidelibacterota bacterium
TATTAAATGTTGGAGGAATAATGTCACAAAACTTGATCGAAAAAATTGCTCAAAAATATTCAACAGAAAATGAAATAGTAAAAAGTGGTGATTATGTTTCGATTAAACCAGAACATATTTTAACTCATGACAACACCGGAGCAATCATTCCAAAATTCAAAAATATTGGTATTAAAAAAATCAAATTCACACAACAGCCAATGTTCGCACTCGATCATGATGTACAAAATAAAAGCGAAACAAATTTAAAAAAATATTCAAAAATAGAAAACTTTGCCAAAGAAATGGGAGTTGATTTTTATCCTGCCGGAAGAGGAATCGGACACCAGATAATGTGTGAAGAGGGATATGCTTTTCCGGGAGAATTGGCAGTTGCATCAGATAGTCATGCAAATATGTATGGAGGATTAGGTTGCTTGGGGACTCCAATTGTAAGAACCGATGCAGCAACAATCTGGGCAACAGGCGAAACTTGGTGGCAAATTCCTCCGGTAGTAAAAATAATTTTTAATGGAAATTTGCAAGCTGGAGTTTCAGGCAAAGATGTTGCTCTTACGATTGCCGGATATTTTGATCACGACGAATTATTGAATTGCGGAATAGAATTTCAAGGCGAAGGAGTGAAAAATTTATCAATTGATTCACGACTTTCAATTGCAAATATGTCAACGGAATGGGGAGCATTAGTCGGTATTTTTCCTATAGACGAATTAACAATTGAATGGCTTGAAAATAGAAATAAATATATTTTGGAAAACGGTTTGGAAGATGTTCCATCAAATAAAAACAGTAAAATTCATCCAAGAATTAATAAAACGAGAATAAATGAATTAAAAAATAATATTCTAAAAGCCGATACTTCTGCTGAATATTCAAAAGTAATTGAAATTGATTTGTCTTCAATTATTCCATCTGTTTCCGGTCCGCATTCTGTGAAAAAATTGAAAACAAATGTTGAAATAGAAAACGAAAAAATAAAAATTCACAAAGCATATTTGGTCTCTTGTGTAAACGCTAGGGTTGAAGATTTGGCTGAAGCTGCTTCCATATTAGATGGTAAAAAAGTTGCTGATCATGTTGAATTATACGTTGCAGCAGCTTCTGCTCAGGTTCAAAAAGATAGTGAAAAACGAGGAGATTGGAAAAAAATTGTTGATTCCGGAGCAATAATTTTGCCACCGGGCTGTGGTCCTTGCATCGGATTAGGCAAAGGATTATTGAAAGATGGTGAAGTTGGAATTTCGGCAACAAATAGAAATTTCAAAGGACGAATGGGAACCAAAGATTCTAAGGCATATTTAGCATCACCTGCTACCGTAGCTTTTTCTGCAATTAATGGATTCATCAGTTCAGAAAATCAAGTAAAAGATAAAAAACTAAATTTCTCTATCAAGACGCTTAATAAAAAATCAACACCAAGTAAAAAAGCAAAGATCATTAAAGGTTTTAAAGAAAATATTATTGGTAATATTATTTTCTGTCCAAAAGATAATATTAATACTGATGGAATTTTTCCCGGAAAATATACATATATAGATGACTTTACTCCCGAACAGCAATCAAAAGTTGTTATGGAAAATTACGATGTGAAATTTAATCAGCTCGTTAAAAATGGAGATATTTTGGTTGGGGGCTTTAATTTTGGTACCGGAAGTTCACGCGAACAGGCGGCGACTGCATTTAAATATCGTGGCATTCAATTAATAATAGCAGGCTCATTCAGTCAAACATATAAACGAAACGCTATCAATAATGGATTTATTGTAATAGAATCCCCAGAACTTGTAAATGATCTGAAAAAGCAATTTGACAATAATATTTTAACAATAGATACAAAATTAAAATGTGAGATCAATTTTATAAATTCCCAAATAATTATTGAAAACAATGAATATAATTTCTCCCCAATTGGGAATAATATACAAAAAATAATTATCGAAGGCGGAATTGAAAAATTATTGAAAAAATAAATAATTATAAAATTTTTATTTGGATTTAATAAAAAATAGATTACTTTTAGTAAAAATAATATGAGGATAAAATGAATTCACCACTTTGGGACAATATTTTCAAGAATAAGAAATCTAAAAATACATTAGAATTTGAAGCAATAAAAAATGCAAACATTTTCAATGGATTAAAAAATAAAGAGTTAAAGTTTGTACAGACAATGGTTTATTTACGAACTTATAAAAAAGACGAATATATTTTCAAAAAGAGTAATCCCGGCAATGGAATGTATATAATTCTTAAAGGTGAAGTCCAGATCATTGATGAAAATAAAAAAGATCAAAAACGGAGTTTATTAGCCACACTAAAAGATGGAGAATTTTTTGGGGAACTATCATTGTTAGATGAGTCACCTCGTTCTGCATCTGCCCTTTGCTCCGATGACACAGAAGCTTTAGGATTTTTTAGAAGTGATCTTTTGGATATTACAAACAGAAAACCGTTAATTGGCTCAAAAATAGTCCTGAATGTCGCTAGAATATTAGGCGAAAGATTACGTGTAACAAACAAAAACCTTTATGAAATTCAACAAAAAGATAAGTAATAATATGATGACAAAAAATCAGAAATTTATTGTAAAATTATTAGCTTATTTAGCCGGAATATTCGTATTATTTTTTCTGATCACAAAATTAACCTCGTTAATACTGATAATTGTTCTATCAATATTATTATTTACAATGTTAGATCCTTCAGTTGATAAACTTGAACGATACAATATTCCTCGTAGTCTTTCAACTGCAATTGTAATATTATTGGTTTTTTTATTTATCGGAATTGGAGTCAGTGGATTAGCACCGATCATTCAAGATGCAGGAGCAACTATCTTAGAAAAAATAAAAACTAATGATCCAAATGATAATAATATTGAAAATATTATTTTATCTTTTGATAAAAATATTCCATTTTATGATCTTTCTGAAAACATGCCGGAAATATTAGAAAAATTGAATCCAATATTAAGCAGTGCAAAAAGTAAATTAGCTAAAACTGCTTTAAATATAGGCAAATCTATTATTAATCTTGCTGCAAATCTTTTTGTTATTATTTTTATCACTTTTTTCTTTCTTAAAGATGAGAGACAATTGAAAAAAGGATTAATTAAACTGATCCCTAACAAACATTTTGAATTATCATTAAATTTAATGTATAAAATTCAAAAACAATTGGCTTCATATTTAAAAGGACAATTTTTAGCAGCTACAAGTGTCGGTGTTTTGTCAACATTTGGATTATTTATTTTAAATACCTTCTTTGATGCAAATATACCTTATTTTATTCTAATTGGAATTTTAGCCGGTTTAGCGAATTTAATTCCTTATGTTGGGCCTGCCGTTGGAATTGTTTTTGCCATCACACCGGTAATATTTATGGGCCCGGAAAATATGCTGTTTATTATTGTATTAATTATCATTACATTTTCACTTGTTCAAATGATCGATAATGTTCTCGTAAGCCCAATTGTAGTCGGAAAAAGTGTCGATATGCATCCGCTTGCAGTATTTATTGTATTGATCATTGGTGGTAGTTTATTGGGAATGGTTGGAATGTTATTTGCAGTTCCGGCAGCCGGAATTATTAAAGTAACAATATCAGAGATAATAACAAACGCTTCGAAATATAGAGATTAAC
>JAYEOX010000065.1:0-3635 GCA_034723415.1 Fidelibacterota bacterium
TTTGTTTACACTGTTTCTAATTACTTATACATTTATTATTTATTTTTTATACCGTTATTATAAATTAAAATTCAGTGAAAAATAAAACCCAAATAATAAAATGACCAAAAAATTAATAATCATCATTCTGTTAATTTCCGCTTCACTATTCGCAGAAGAATACAAATTGATGTTCTGGAATGTAGAAAATCTTTTTGATATTATTGACGACCCGCATAAAAATGATAATGAATTCACTCCCAATTCATATAAGAAATATACAGCTCGTGCCTATCAATTGAAACTTGAGAATCTAACAGAAATTATAAATGATATCTCACCGGATATTATTGGATTTGCTGAAGTGGAGAATTTTGGCACTTTAACCGAATTATCAAAATTACTCAAATATCAACTGTTTTGGAAAATAATTTTAATTGAATGCGATGATTTTCGTGGAATTGATGTTGCTTTGATGTATCGCTCGGATAAATTTAATTTACTTGATTCAATAAGTCATAAAATCAATCTAACTTCTCGAAGACCAACACGAGATATTTTGGAAGTGGTTTTGGAGACGAATTCAAAAAATATTTTCACAGTTTTAGTAAATCATTGGCCGTCAAGATATGGCGGACAAGAAAAATCCGAACCACATAGGATCACTGCAGCCAAAACATTAAAAAGTATCGTCAAAAATATTCAAACGGAAATCCCGGATAGAGATATTATTGTTATGGGTGATTTTAATGACACTTTTTCCAACAAGTCATTTCGAGAGATTATTAATGCAAAGAAAGATTTCAGCGATGAAAGTTTTTTAATTGATATATTAGCAAACAAAAATAAAGGAACTAATTATTTTCATGGCGAATGGTCATTACTGGATCATTTTCTGTTAAATAATAATTTGAATGATAATAAGAGTGTTAATTACAAAAACAATTCTGCAATAATTTACAAGTCAGATAAACTTATCGAAGGAAAGACAAAATATTTTTCCGGATTCCCATTTCGTTTTTATAATATTAATAGGATCAATGGCGGTTATTCTGATCATCTACCGATTGTTATGGTTTTAAAAGAGTAAGATTAACTACAAAGAACTCAACGAATCACAAGGAACACAAGAAATATTTAAGGCAAGCTAATAAAACTATAATTAATTCTTTGCGTTACTTTGCGTGAAATCTTCTTCGTAAAACGCCGAAATAAATTTCCCCAATTTAATCATTGAATTAGAAAATTAAACTTATTATATTATTAAGTTTGAAAAATCGATAAAATAAAATATATAAAGGAGAAAAAATGGTAGGAATTGAAAATAATTTATTTTGGATAGTGCCAATTACATCGATTATTGCATTGTTATTTGCTTGGAACTTTTTTCGTCAAATGATGAAAGAGAGCGAAGGAACCGATAGAATGAAACAAATTGCAGAGCATGTTCGAAAAGGTGCAAGTGCATATATTCATCAGCAATACAAAATAGTATTTTATGTATTTATGGTTTTAACAGGAATATTTTTATTAATGGCTTGGGTCTTCAATGTTCAAAATCGTTGGGTTCCATTTGCCTTTTTAACCGGTGGATTCTTTTCGGGTTTTGCAGGTTGGTTAGGAATGAAAACTGCTACTTATGCATCTGCCAGAACAGCAAATGCAGCAAGAAATTCTCTAAACAAAGGGTTAAGAGTTGCTTTTCGTAGTGGTGCTGTTATGGGATTAGTCGTAGTTGGTTTGGCAATATTAGATATCTCAATCTGGTTCATCGTTTTAAATATTTTTGTTGACAATATTGATCCTGCGCATAAATTAGCAATAATCACTACAACAATGTTAACATTTGGAATGGGAGCTTCTACTCAAGCTTTATTCGCTCGTGTTGGTGGAGGAATTTTTACAAAAGCAGCCGATGTTGGTGCAGATCTTGTTGGAAAAGTTGAAGCAGGAATTCCGGAAGATGATCCAAGAAATCCGGCAACTATTGCTGATAATGTTGGTGACAATGTTGGCGATGTAGCTGGAATGGGAGCAGATCTTTATGAATCATATACCGGCTCAATTTTAGCAACAATGGCACTTGGAGCAGCGGCGTTTATGCACGCTAAACCAGAGGGAGGAGATCAAATTAAAGCAGTTTTAGCTCCAATGTTAATCGCTGCAGTTGGAGTTATTCTATCAATAATCGGAATTTACTTAGTTAAAACAAAAGAAGATGCGACTCAAAAAGATCTCTTGAAATCATTAGGAAATGGTGTAAATTGGAGTTCAATTCTTATTGTAATAAGTTCATTGGGAATTTTATATTTACTTGATCTTCCAAATTATATTGGTATTTGGCTATCAATTGTTACTGGATTATTAGTTGGGATCACGATAGGAAAAAGTACGGAATATTTCACTTCTGTATCATATTCTCCTACAAAAAAAATAGCAGATAATGCAAAATCCGGACCTGCAACATTAATAATTTCAGGAATTGGAACCGGAATGATCTCCACAGCGATACCGGTTACTGCAGTTGTAGTCGGAACAATTTTGTCTTATATGTTCGCAGCAGGTTGGCCTTTAGAAATAACAGACCTTGGCAAAGCTTTATCAAATGTACACATGGGATTATATGGAATTGGAATCGCAGCAGTCGGAATGCTTTCAACTTTAGGAATAACTTTGGCTACAGATGCTTATGGACCGATTGCAGATAATGCCGGTGGGAATGCAGAAATGAGTGGATTGGGTGAAAAAGTTCGTAACAGAACAGATGCACTTGATTCTTTGGGAAATACTACTGCTGCAACAGGAAAGGGATTTGCAATTGGCTCAGCTGCTTTAACCGCACTTGCTTTGCTTGCTTCATATATCGAAGAGATTAAAATCGGATTAATTAGAATTGGACATGAAACTTTAACAATAGGAACAGAAACAGTCCAAACGGCAACTGCATCTTTTTCAAATTTTATGGAATATTATAATGTAACTTTAATGAATCCAAAAGTTTTAATGGGAATGTTAATCGGTTCGATGATGGCTTTTGTATTTTGTGGATTAACAATGAATGCAGTTGGAAAAGCAGCTTCAAAAATGGTTAATGAAGTTCGTCGTCAGTTTCGTGAAATAAAGGGAATTATGACAGGTGAAGGCGAACCGGAATATGCGAAATGTGTAGAAATCTCTACAAAAGGTTCACAGAGAGCAATGATGTTTCCTTCATTATTAGCAATTGCAATGCCGATAATCGTTGGACTTATTTTTGGTGTATCCGGAGTAATGGGACTTTTGGTTGGTGGATTAGTTTCAGGATTTGTATTAGCGATCTTCATGGCAAATGCAGGCGGTGCTTGGGATAATGCTAAAAAATATATTGAAAGTGGTGCTCACGGCGGAAAAGGTTCTGAAGCACATAAAGCTGCAGTTACCGGTGATACAGTTGGTGATCCGTTTAAAGATACTTCCGGCCCAAGTTTGAATATTTTAATTAAACTTATGAGCATGGTTTCAATCGTAATGGCAGGATTGACTGTTAGTTGGTCATTGTTCTAAAGAATATTCACACAAAAACGCTAATTCGCAAAGAAGAATTATAAATTAATTAGGTACCCGAGAAAATATTTCGGGTATCTTTTTTTGTTTTATTTTGATGAAATATTTAGTAT
>JAYEOX010000066.1:0-3613 GCA_034723415.1 Fidelibacterota bacterium
AATTGATTTTTGTTCAAATTTTTTCATGATCAATTTCCTCTTATTTATTTTAAATTTATTCACTTCTATTAATTATTTAATTTAATAAATATTTTTTTAAATATAAAGGATTTTTTTGAATTTATTTTTTTTCCGTTAATATTATTTGCTATGAATTTTTATTTTATATTTCATTAAGATAAAGACATAACTACTAGTTAAATTTAATATATTCCTCGTCCCAAATTTTGGCGGTAAATGTTTTTAATTCCTCATCATATTTTTTTAATGCTTTATAGTACTCTTTATCGTCCATAACTTCATCAGCTTCCTTGTTTTCAGGTATAGCATTACTTGGAAGAATTGATTTTTTAAAGTTTTCATAATGGTCTCTAATAGAGCAAGGCATTAACCAATTGTCAGGCGTTTTAGGGTGTGATACTCCATAATCATTTTGCCATTTTCTACCGTTTTTCATAAAATCAGAAAATAGCGCATCAGCAATGGTTTTATCATTTTTATACAGATCGTAAACATTATCAACAGAATATGGAACAAATACACAAGGCATAATATTACCATTCCAGTCAATGTAAATAAAACCACATTCTGCTCTACCATAAGCAATGCAACCGGTAGTTAAAACTCCACTATTCCAGAAATCAGCTATCAGATATTTTTTATCTGATAAAATATGTTCCCATTGTCTGTAAAGTTTTACTCTGTCTTTGGGCTTTACCATTAAGTCAAAAATGTCTTTACCTCTTCCAATAGGCATAAGCTGGAATTGCCACATGTAAGTAGCTCCAAGTTTATCGAAGTATAGATCATAAAATTCATCAGTAAGTAACATATCAACATTTTTACTTGTTGCTGTAACGGATAAGCCAAAAGGAACACCTACTTCTTTTAAGTTCTCAAATGCTTGTAGAATTTTTTTATACACTCCTTTGCCTCTTCTTTCGTCTGTTTCTTTTTCATAGCCTTCAACAGAAATTGCAGGAGTTACATTACCTAATTTAGCAAGTTTTTTTGCGGTTTCTTTGTTTATTAATGTTCCGTTAGTGTAAACCAAAAAGAACATATCATTATATTTTTCAAAAATATCAAATAATGTTTTCCCGTTACTTTTATACATAAAAGGTTCACCGCCACTTATTGTTATAAATGTGCTGCCATAAATATCATGGACTTCACGAACAATTCTATCAACTATATCATAAGGCAATGTTGGTGTTGTTTTTGAATTTGATGATGCATAGCATCCTACACATTTTAAATTACATCGTTGTGTTGGTGATAAAACAATAAAGTTTGGCGGATATTGTCCATATTTTTTTTTAAAAGCATTAGCAATATCAATATGTTTATTATTGCTATTGTTAAACAAAGTATTTACAACGAGAACTTCAATAAGTTTTTTTACAACATTCTTTGATATATAACCCCTGTCAATGTTTTTAACAGCCGAGTGTAACATAGCCGACACAAAACCGAATTTTTTTAATTGTACATTTTTTAAATTTTCCGTATCTTTTGTTACAATGTTTTTATACATGTATTTGTCTATCTGTTTTGTTAGAATCTTTCTAAGTTGCTTTTGGTTGGCAATTTTATTTAAGCCATTTAATACTAATGTATTTTTTTTTATAATTTCACCCTTTTGTTTGAAGTTGATAAATAATAATTTATATATTTATTAATTAGTTTTAATGGTTGTGTATACGCTATAATGTTGTTATTTACCAATATTGCAACAATATTCCCTTTATGTTTTAAAGTTTTTGTTTTCTTGCTCATCATAATAATTGTTCTTTTAATCATCTCTTTTTAAGCTGTTCTCAATTTAAACAATTTTTGCGAAACCACAAAGGATTTTTTGAAATTATTTTCGTCAAGTTGAGAGTGAGGTATTATTAAATTTTCTAACATCGCGATTAAGAGAAGTTCGGCATAGCCGAAATTTGGGCGAACGAAGTGAGCCTTATATGCTGTGTTATGTGATCGTTGCCAATTTATTTTAAACCTCTTTCCTTTATCTTTGAAATTACCCCCTCTACAATACCAATAAACTGTTTGACTTCATTTTCTGAATAAGCCTTATCAATTACCCATTTTAGAGTTGTTCCAGCTTTTATAAAGTAACCAAGACTTTTAAGGTTTTCTCTAAAAAATTCAACAATCTCCTCTGGATCATTAACTTTTTTTGTGATTAGCTCAATTCCAGCATAAATACTCTGTTTAAAAACTGAATCAGGAGGATATCCAAAAAATAGACTGACAAAACCAGTATCCAATTCAACATTTAATGAAAATCCTTTTGACCCCCATCTGAACATTAAGCCATTTTGTTTTGCAAATTCAAATATCTGCTGAAAAACTCCCAATCCGTTTTTATTCAATGAACTTAAGAATTGTTTCTCATCAACCTTGGGAAGTGAAGCGGATTGAACTTTCTGGCGTATAAATTCCTCTTCGCCAACAACAAAATCACTTGTGATTATCTTTTCTCCAGATTTGGTTTCGAAATACTTAAACACCATACAATAAATATCAATACCCTTTTTTCTTAAAAATAGCGCCGTTTGGCGAATTTCATTTGAAATTTCTTGAGCCACTATGATAAGCCTTGTTGACTTATTAAATGAAACTTTTTCCTCAGATTCGCTTTGAAAATATTGATGATGATAATCTTCTAAACTACTTTCTTCACCAGAATAATCTTGATAAATCTCATTTAACTGTAAATAGTCTAAGTTCTCAATAAAGGATGCATATTCTAATAGTTGGGCAACTGTTTCCCGCGGTGTCTTCCCTCTCTTTAATTCTACCACTACGGTATTACCAGTTTTATCAATCCCCAATAAATCTACAAAAGTATTTAAGTTTGTAGTAACCTGACGACCAATTAAAAGAACTTTGCTTCCTTTAAAGAAATATTCAGGATTATTCTCAAGCAAAATTTCTAAATCTTTTTCCCGATTGGAATCTTTGAAATGGTGTTCTTTATATGGAATCAGTTTTCCTTTTTCATTGATAGTAAACAGTTTCATTCTCTATCGTCTCCTAAATGGGCAATGTCACATAACTTGTGCGTATCACCTATTGTTGTTATCCCTCTTATTTGGTGGGCTAACAACGATTGTTTATATTTTTCTATTATCATTTTCTCTAATACTATTACAATTTAAATAATTCTTGAGAAACTACAAAGAATATTATTTAAAAAATAATTATAATTCATCTTTCACTATAATATGCTTGCGATTTGGTCCTGTAGAAATTATTCCGATAGGAATTTTTAAGTAATTTTCAATAAATTCAATATAATCGATACAGTTTTTTGGTAATTCTTCAATTTTAGTAAGCCCGTAAACTTCTTTTTTCCAGCCAGGAAATTCTTTATAAATTGGTCTATCATTTTTATCATGATCAATTGCAACTTTAATTTTATCAAATCCGGAAAGACAGCTTAATTTGGTAATTACGAGATAATTAAATCCATTTAGCATTATTGCTTTTTTAACTAATGGCAAATCGAGCCATCCGCATCGTCTTGGTCTGCCTGTTGTTGCTCCGAATTCATTTCCATTTTCTTTTAATTTCTCTCCAATTTTATCATTTAATTCCGTAG
>JAYEOX010000067.1:0-3605 GCA_034723415.1 Fidelibacterota bacterium
CTTGGTGCTAAAGTTTCAACTGGTATTTATTTCTATAGAATAGATGCCGGTAAATATTCTGATATTAAGAAAATGGTATTCATGAAATAATATCAACTGAAATCTGATAAAAAAATGCTCATCTTTTTGGTGAGCATTTTTTTTATTAATATTTTATTTTTATTTGTTATTATTTTTAATAAATTTATAAAAATACTTGGAGTATCAAATGAAAACTAAGACATTAAAATTATTTATTATTTTTTTATTAATATTTTTAAGTTTTTCAAATCTTTTTTCTCAAAATTATTCATTCATTGTTACTGCAGACAATAGAAGTAATACAACGCAATATAATTCATCTCTTCAAGAAATAAACGATTTTACTTTCAATCCATCGCCAACTCTACCCTACCCGGAGTTTTTCGTTACTTGCGGAGATTTTGATCCTGTTCAAGAAAATTATAATATTTATAATGATACCATTTCTTACCCAAATTTACCTCCGTTTTATCTTACTGTCGGTAACCATGAATTTGAGAATAGTTCATATATGAATTTCGTAAAAAATACAATAATTCCAAATTCACCAAACATCATTAATTATGGTCCTCAATGTTCTTATTCTTTTGATTACAATAGTACACATTGTATTGTAATAGACCAATATGCAAATAATGATGAAGGAGAATTGGATTCAATTTTAGAAAATGTTCAAAAGGATATAAATCAGACAAAACTATCCCAATCCATTTAATCCATCTACTACTATCGAATTTACTATTCCACAATTATCTGATGTCAATTTGACTATTTTTAATGTTTTAGGTCAAAGGATTAAAACAATCCAAATGACTAACAAATCAGCTGGTAAATATAGTGTAATTTGGAATGGAACAAACGATCTTGGTGCTAAAGTTTCAACTGGTATTTATTTCTATAGAATAGACGCCGGTAAATATTACGATATTAAAAAAATGGTCTTTTTGAAATGATTGGGATACTTGATATTTGTAAGATTAACCACAAGGAACACAAAGGAAACACAAAGAAAGATTATAAATTAGAAAATTGATACTTAAAATTGCTGCTAATTCGCTAATGTTATATAAAATTGAAAAATTATGAAATTGGAAATTTGTAATTAGAACAAATCCCGTAGGGATGAAATATTTATAATATAAAATTGAAAACTATTTACAAAACTCTGCAGGAGTGGCAGATTTTTTATATTATATTGAGCTGAAATATTTTTTTGTCTTTGATCATTTATAAATCCATGAGATAGAGATATGTAGTAATTCACACTTCTCATATTTTCCTTGACATTTATATCTCAATTGGTTACATTAAAATTAGAATAAATAAAAGGAGGAAAATATGAAAATACTTGCATGGATTAGTGGCATATTAGCCATAATAGCTATTATTTTTGCCTTTATAATGTGGCTGGGTGTAAACCCATTTTTAGGAGTTACTACTGCTATTAATTGGATACACTTGGTTAACGCTCTTCTGCTCTTCACAATTGTATTTAAATTGTTTGAAGATCATAAAAAAGAATAAAAAAATAGAAAATTATTACAATTAAGGTAATAATATATCGTAAGCTGATATAATATCTATGGATTGATTTAATATTTGTAACTAATATTTTATTTAGGACATTTATTGATCTATTATCAATTAGATAATTCAAGTGAAAATATCGTAAATATGATATAATTGGTAATATGTGTTTTTTATGAACTAAATTATTTTAACGGTTTAATATCTTGTGAAATAATATTGTCATACCATTTAAGGGTGATTATGTGGTTCTTTGGGGAAATACTAATTTTTAAACTTCCGAAATGTAAAAAAATTCGGGAGTTTTTTTATATGGAAATTATAGAGATTTCGCCCAAATATAGTATGTTAGAATGCTTTGCATAACTAAACCAAATAATAAGAATCAAAATAAAATAATAAAAATGTTTAGAAGTTTAGTAGTTTAGTGGTTTAGAACGATAGAAATGATTTTTATTAACAATAAATTATATAATTAAACCGTATTTGTTATGTTAATCAAAAGTTTCTAAATATTGGTTGAACTCTTTTCAGAGTTCTGTGTTTTTTCAGTGATTTAAATTCTACAGGTTTCACCTGTAGTTAATAACATTCAACCGCTTTCGCGGTTAATCATTTCAAAAATCATTATTCGTTAATCGATATTCGTTATTCTTTTCGTTATTTATGACAAGGGAACAAGCTCCCTTGCTAATTCTTTCCATTATTCATTATTTATGGCTCAACCTCAACCTCAACCTCAACCTCAACCTTAGCGACTTGCCTGCCCGACTTATTTCAGGCGGGCGACTTCTTGCACTGAGCTTGTCGAAGTGTGCGAGATTTTTTTTTCGTGCATTTTTGTGTTTTTCGTGGCTTCATTTTCTAAACTTAATTCACAATTTTTTAAAATATTTTCATTGTAATAAAAACATTTATTTATTAAGTTATAAAGCTTTTTGGAGGACTAGTGTAATTGGTAACGCAGCGGTCTTGAAAACCGCCGTCTTCGGACTTGGGGGTTCGAGTCCCTCGTCCTCCGCTATGTATAGAACAGAAACAAAGAGATTAATTATTAAAAAATAATTATTGTTTTTGTATTTAAATTAATTGTGGAGAATTAAATGAAAAAGAAATTATTTTTATTAGCAATTTTCCTGTTGAATGGAATTCTATATTCAAATCCGATAACATCTGAACCACCCTATCCAACAAAAAACGATTCGATTATTATCTATTTTGATGCTACAGAAGGAAATCAAGGATTGATGGGATATTCGGGCGATATATATGCTCATACAGGAGTTCTAACTGCCGGAAGCACAAATTCCGGTGATTGGAAATATACTATTGCAGAATGGTCTGTAAATATACCAAAAGCAAAACTTACTCGCTCATCAACCGATAATTATAAATTAGTAATTGGAAATTTGTTCGATTATTATGATATTCATGCAGATACGGTAGTTAAAAAATTATGTTTTGTATTCAGAAGTAGTGATGGATCTGAAGAAGGAAAAGATGTCGGCGATGAGGATATTTTCTTACCGCTCTACACTTCAGGATTATCAACCGTATTAATAACTCCTGAAAATACAACTGAGTTTGGAATTCCGGAAAGATCGCCGATTTTTGCAACTACAACCGAAACTATCTCTATTTCTGCAACTGCTGCAGCGAATGAAACAGAAATTGACTCTATATTTTTACTTGTGAATGATATTGAAAAAAAATCAACAGATGAAGATACTTTAAATTACGATTTGGATCTATCATCATATTCCGCAGGTCAAAATATCTGTAAAATCGTAAGCAAAGACACTGCAAATATTGTTGACACACTTAAATTTGTAATAATGATAAAAGAGACACTAACTGAAGAATCGCGTCCAAGTGGAATATTAGACGGAATAAATTACATAGATGACAACACAGTCACACTTTCACTTTTTGCACCATATAAGGAATTTGTATATGCAATTGGCGATTTCAACAATTGGGAAGTTGACGAAAATTATCTAATGAAAAGCGAAACAATTGATGCCGATTCTGTTCATTACTGGTTGACAATTAATGGA
>JAYEOX010000068.1:0-3595 GCA_034723415.1 Fidelibacterota bacterium
CCACTACTTATATTAGTAGGATTCCATTGAACTTCATAAACATTTGCTTTTTGTGAAGTGTTTACTAACATTGCAACTCTTTTTCCACTAATATCAAAAATCTGTATCGTCACTTGTGAAGGTGCTGATAATTCATATTTGATTGTAGTTGATGGATTAAATGGATTTGGATAGTTTCCGAATAATGTAAATGTTTCAGGAAGATTATCAAATTCAACTGATGTACCAGATGTATCGGCTTCTAAAATAATAATCGGTGATGAAACAGATACTACACCACTACCATAAGAAACACTTGAAGAATAAAGTACTTCAAGACCCGGATCAGAATCCATATCCGCAATATTGATATTACTCCAAATTCCATCATCAGTATAAGCACTATCAATAATTGTTACATCGTAGTTAGATGCTAATGTTATATCTCCACCTTTATATTCGCAACGGAAAATACAGGCATTAGTAACTCCACCTCTCGAACCAAATACGAAATCCATATTACCATTACCATCTATATCGCCATGGGCACTTCCCCATGCACCACGAGATACTCCGTCCCAATAAACAGCCATATCAGCTACCATTGTATGAGTTAATGTATCACCGTCTTCTTGAAGAACATAAACACCCTTTTGTGTATCATCACCCCAATCATAAATTGCTGTTACTATCTCTTTAGTTCCATCATCATCAAGATCTAAACCAACTGCTGATTGATTAGGTGAACCGGCAGGAATTGCTTTAAATTCTGAATATTGATAAGCAGAACCATCCCACGATACTTTTGAAATAATCTCTTCATCAAAGAAATATAGATTGGAATCAATTCTGGCCATATCCCATTTATTTTGAATATTACCGGCAACTGTATAATCTAATCCACTTGCTTCTAAAGTCCAAGTTTCTGAAGCATCACCGGCATCAGGAATATCATCTACAGAGCCTATTACAAAATAATAACCTGATCCTGAGCTACCTTTTCTATCAGCAAATATTACTTCATTAGTTCCATCATTATCTATATCATAAATTTCCATATCCATTGGACGAATGTTTAATCCATCAGCATCACCAACTGTCCAAACTGAATTAGGTTTATATCCACCCGTAGTATCAACTCCAAAATTATCTCCTGAAAGATGTTCATAAACTACTATACGATTTGGATTCCCAGTACTATTATTAATAACTGCCCATACCAATTCTTCTTTTCCATCATTATCAAGATCGGCGATTTTTAATTGTGGCCATGTGTTTTGTGCTGTCACCGGTGCAATTGCACTCCAAACTGTAGCCCAAGCACTTCCATCCCATTCCATTTTATAAATTCTGGGAATAAGTTCACTAGCTTCATCATTCCAGTTGTTATTAACAAGATAAATCTCTTTATTTCCATCACCATCAATATCTACACCAGAAATCATTGCTCCAATACCACCATTATTTAAATCTGCTTCAGGAATAGGAATTTCACCTGTACGAGTAAAACCATTAGCAGCAAAAACACTGCTAACTGCAAACATTAAAATCATTAAAACTACTAATTTACTTTTCATTTTTTTCTCCTTTAATTAAATATTTTTTCTGTCTTGCGTTTTGGAATTTGTTATTTTTCACCTCCTAAAAATTATTTCCAAAACAATTAAAATTGTTTCTAACCATGAATTCTATTAAAAATTCATTATAATTGCATATCTGTGAACATTACCGAGTTCGCTTTCTTTATCCATACTTGCAAAAGAATAATTGACATTAAAATTGCTTAATTTTACTCCAAAGCCAAATGATAAACCAGCTGAATCATCTGTAAGTTGATAACCGGAACGAAGTGCAAACATTTTATTGAATGTATATTCGATTCCCACATTATATTGTTCAGAATTATCATTTGGGTGGATCATATCACCGGCAATTGTCATTTTGTGCATACTATTTTCAAATACATTCATACTTAATCCAAAACGAAAATTCATTGGTAATGAGAATTTGTCGAACTTTTGTCTTACAGTATCGTCTTCACTATAATTCCAAAAATCACCGCTAAATTGAACATCGGGAGCAAAATTCATAATTGACATTCCAATATTTAATCCGTGATATCCGGTTCTGTAAAGTGTTCCAATATCAATCGCCCAAGTTGAATATCCGTAATCACTAAAATAATTTTCATGTACAAGTTTTGCAGTAATACCGGCAGATATTTTTTCGGTTAAATAGTGCGATGATGAGATTCCAAATGAATAATTAGAAATTGCAAATGTTTCACCTGTTCCTGTTGGATTTTCTGCTGTGGTGACTTTCATTTCATCTGTCATAAGATAAACACTACTAATAGTTAAAGTCCCGAACATACCTAATTTTTTTGACATTGAAATTCCCCCAATATTAATATCGGCAGGCCATTGAGTATATGAGGCAAAAAACCCTCCGTTCTTTCCGCAATCTACCAATCCGGCGGGATTCCAAAATGCAGATTCACCACCTGCCACCAAAGAAGTATATGCTTCACCAAGTGCCGTTGCTCGCGGTCCAACACCAATCTCTAAAAATTGTGCAACAGATGTTCCAACAGGTGAAAAAGCTTCGGCAAACAATCCTGTTGAAATCATAACAATAATGATTAATAATATTAATTTTTTCTTCATAGTAATATCCTCATTTATCAAAATTTATTTATCTATCGAATAATAACAAATTTCCCAACTTTGCTTCCCAAACTAGGTGATTTAACAACATACATATAAATTCCCGGAGCTGCCTCTTGATCATTGCGTGTAATTAAATTCCATTCTGCCGCACCTTCACTTGGTTCAGGTAAATTATCTCCAACCCAAGCACCTTCACTTGCATATATTTTTTCCACAAAATCACCGTCTAAAGTAAAAATGGAAATTGTAGCATCTGCAGGTAAATTAAAAAACACTAATCTGTGTTCCCAAGGATTTCCATCACTTGGCATTGGATTATTCCAGTCAACACTTCCTATATATGGATTTGGTACAACCATTACATTATCAAGTGTGTTAGCTGATGGGGAAGTTGGTGTGACCGAAACAACATTTGCTTCGGCTTTACTTGTTTCTACATAACCTATTCCCAAAGTATCAACATAACAGAGTGTTTGTATAACATAATAATAGAAATATCCAAAATTAACATCCGTATCTAAAAATGAATAAGCAGAGGCATTAGATTTAGATATTCCTGTTGGTGGCCAATTCCCACCCGTGCTATCATAATAAGTAGCTAATTCTTCCCATTCGTAATTACCATAATTATCTTTACTGGCACTTTTCCATATCCTATATCCCTTGAAACTTCCATCTTCTTCCGGGACATTATCCCAATTTATATTAACACCTTCAAATTTTCCATTCACATCGTAAGATTCTACAATTTCAGTAGTTGGTGGAGGTGCCATCAGTGCTGTTAAATCTACATCAAAATTGTTATCTACAATATATTGAGCAATATACATACTGTTAACATATTCTACCATACTATAAACTCCACCACTATCCGGATCGCAACCAACTCCAAGAGCAAAAGTCACTTTAACAGAATCGCCCGCCTTTAATGTATCCATCGGTCCGTA
>JAYEOX010000069.1:0-3590 GCA_034723415.1 Fidelibacterota bacterium
TCTGTATTTGGTCCAATATGACGATATAATTCTGACATAAACGATTGACAAAATCTCATTATTTCATTATCAGATTTACCATGTGCATTGAAATCAGATCCACCTTTTCCGCCACCCATAGGTAATGTAGTTAAAGCATTTTTGAAGGTTTGTTCAAATCCTAAAAATTTCAAGATACTTAAATTTACACTTGCGTGAAACCGTAAACCACCTTTATATGGTCCAATTGCACTGTTAAATTCAACTCTAAAACCACGATTAACTTGTATTTCGCCTTCGTCATCAACCCAAGGAACGCGAAACATAATTACTCTTTCCGGTTCAACCATTCGCTCTAAAATTTTTGCCTGTTTGTATTTTGGATTTTTGTCCAAAACTGGCATTAATGATTCTACAACTTCTTCAACAGCTTGTAGAAATTCCTTCTGGCCCGGATTCTTTGCTTTTACTTTTTCCATGAAAATGTCAACATTTTTGCTCATTTTTACTCCTTTTTTTTAAATGTTACAAATGTTGTTTGTTTATAAAACTCACCATAATTAATATAATTTAAAGTTAATAATATTTTTATATTTTTCCAAATGAATTGCGAAATATTTTTATTAAATTATAATAATGGTTTAGCGTAAATACTAATATCAAAAAAGGACTTAAATGAAAGAACCAATTTTAAAAATTAATCAAAATCTATCATTCAGACATTTGATGCAGATCAGAATTCATGAAATTTTAATTGTATCAAGTTTTTATGATGCGTTCAAATTATATGAAGATGGGCGTCTTGCTGAAATGATAATAAATGAATATGAAGCATTGGATTTAGAGACAAAGCCGAAAGTAGTGCGAGTATCGACAGCAGAACATGCATTGAAAAAGATGAAAGACAAAAAATTTGATCTGATAATTACCATGGCGAGAATTTCTGATATTAATCCCTTTGAATTCGGAAAAATAGTTAAAGAAAAATATCCGGATATTCCAATTGTTTTATTAGCCGCGAATAAAAAGGAATTAAAATGGGTTCAAACAAATACAAGTAATTTTACCGGAATAGATAAAATATTTTTTTGGGCAGGAAATTCGGCAATATTTCCCGCAATAATTAAACATTTAGAAGATCACAAAAATTCAAAAAGAGATATTCAAAAAGGAATGGTTAGAACTATCATAGTTGTAGAAGATTCACCTTTTTACTATTCATTATTTTTACCAATGATCTATAAAATATTTATTAAATATACACTCGAATTTATTAAATTGGAACATACTGATGATAGAAGAATATTGAGAATGTATTCACGACCAAAGATCTTATTAGCAAGTAATTATGAAGAAGCAATAAGTTATTATAACGATTTTAGCAATAATGTTTTAGCGATAATATCAGATACTCGATTTCCCAAAGGAAATAAATTAGATCCTGAAGCTGGTTTAAAGTTTTTGAAAACGGTTAGAAATAAATCTTTCCAGACGCCAATGGTTGTGCTATCAAAAGAGGTGCAAAAAAAGAAAAGATATTTTAGAAAATTAAACGCAGCTTTTATTGATAAAAATTCTCCTGATTTTTTAAATGAATTAAAACATTTTATTGTAAAACATTGCGGATTTGGAAAACTTAAGTTTGGTTCTATCGGATCAAAAAAGAAGATCGCTGTAAATTCACTCAGAGAATTGAGAGATGTGATAAAAGAAACAACACCTAAATCTATTGAAAAACATGCAAAAAACAATCATTTTTCCAATTGGTTGGCAATAAGAGGTTATTTTGATCTGGCTGATTTGCTGAAACCAATTAGTTATAAGGACATTGATAACCCGGATGAAATTAAATCAATATTACATAATTTAATAGAAGAACAGCTTAACTTTCAAACAAAAGATAAACTTATAATATTTAACCCTATATCGTATGATCCGGAATATAAATACGTAAGAATTGGTGATGGATCTCTCGGGGGAAAGGGACGTGGACTAGGTTTTTTAGTAACTTATTTAAAAGAATATGATTTTCAGTCTCGCTACCCAAATGTAAATATAGATATTCCAAATTTTGCGGTTGTTGCTACGGATATTTATGATAAATTTATGGAAGATAATAATTTATTAAAAAAAGCATTGAAAGAGGAAAATGATGAACAAGTTAATAAATTATTTTTAAAAGCAAAATTTAATAGGGATTTTAAGAAGGATATTAGAATTTTTCTTAAGTACAATAAGAAACCATTAGCAATTCGCTCATCCAGTTTATTAGAAGATTCATTTTTAGAACCATTTGCGGGAATATATAGAACTTTTATGCTTTTAAATAATAATGATCATCTTAAAGTTAGAGTAGATAATTTACTTAGTACAATAAAATTAGTATTTGCTTCGATATTTTCAAAAAAAGCAAAGTCGTTTATGAAGTCGGTCGGGCATAGATGGGAAGATGAAAAAATGGCTGTTATTATTCAAGAATTAGTTGGTAAAAAACACAATGATTATTTCTATCCAACTTATTCCGGTATAATGCAATCTTACAACTATTATCCACAGCAAAAATTAAAGAGAGAAAATGGTTTGGCTACAGTAGCTTTAGGATTGGGAAAAACAGTTGTTGAAGGAGAAAAATCGTTAAAATTTAGTCCGGCTAAACCCAATGTCATTCCACAATTTTACAATAATCAATCGGTACTTAAAAATTCACAGAATAATTTTTACGCACTTAATTATAGTTTTAATAAATTCCCCAAGGAAGAAAGTGATAACTTAGTAAAACTTCCTCTATCACAAGCTGAGGAAGATGGTGTATTAGAATTAATCGCAAGTACATATTCTTTGCAAGATAGAAAATTTGTAGAATCTTTAGAAGAAAAAGGACAAAGAGTAATAACTTTTGCAAATATTTTAAAATGGAAAGCATTTCCTCTTGCTGATATTTTAAAAGATCTAAGCGAAATCACTCATAAGGGAATGGGTTGCGAAGTTGAATTGGAATTTGCATCAAATACAGTTCTGAATAGTGGAATTATGGATAATTTTTATATCTTACAAGTTAGACCGCAAATTACTTATGACAAGACCGTCTCTTTTGATGAATATTCTTATAAGAAAGAGGATCTAATTGCGAAAAGTAATATTTGTCTTGGTAATGGTTCAATAGATAATGTAAAGGATATTCTTTTTATCGATCCCGATAAATTTGATAGTTTAAAAACAATAGAATTAGCAAATGAAATAAGTAAGATCAATAATAGTTTCAACTCAGATAGGAAATATCTGTTAATCGGTCCCGGTCGTTGGGGAACATCAGATCCACTGCTTGGAATTCCGGTTTTATGGAATGATATCTCATTTGTAAAAGGTATTGTTGAAGTTGGAATTTTAGGGCATTATATTGAACCGTCTTTTGGGAATCATTTTTTCCAAAATATTACTTCACTTAATGTTCCATATTTTACCATTTCACCCAATAATAATGATGGATATTTTAATAAAAAGTGGCTTAAAGAGCAAAAGCAGATCAATGACTCAAATCTTGTTAAACATATAAAATTAAATGATCCAATTGTAATAAAAGTTGATGGAAAAAAAGGTATTGGTGCCATTTT
>JAYEOX010000070.1:0-3540 GCA_034723415.1 Fidelibacterota bacterium
ACGGATATGATGAATTTGACACTTATACCTCTACTTTTCTTGTAAATTTCCTTTTTTATCAATGTATAAATTAAAAAAATATTTTATTAAAATCTACTATTTTATTTTTATAATTCTTTTTTGTTTGGGAATTTATTTGTTAAATTATAAGTATATGAACGGAGTTATAAATATAAGATATGATGTTATGCGAACTTTTTTTTAGAATTTTTTTCTTATAACTGGAAGTTTGGTGCAAATGTAAGAAGAAAGAAATGACAGTACAAATGAATAATAAAATTAACTTTACGATTTTAATTAGAGGTAATACATAATGGCAAATAAAAATCTTAAAAAAGCAAGACGATCAAAGAACGATGAATTTTATACTCAATACAGTGATATTCAGAAAGAAATTTCGGCGTATTTGGAATACAATCCCGATGTATTCAAAGGCAAGGTGGTATACTCCAACTGCGATGATCCCTTTGAAAGCAACTTCTTTCGTTATTTCGTACTCAATTTTAACAGGTTTGGATTAAAACAACTCATCACTACCAGTTACAAACCATCGCCGGTTGCCAATACACAATTGAAGTTATTTGATGATAACAAACCACTCACAAAATATAAAGGTCGACCGAAGATAACCGCTAATAAATTTGTTATTAATGAAGTTAAAGATATTGATGGCGATGGTGCATTCAATTTAAAAGATATTGCCATGCAATTAAAGAAAAATAAAAATAATGAATGGACCCCATTGAATGAAAATGGTGACTTCCGAAGTAAAGAGTGTATATCTCTTCTGAAACAATCGGATATTGTAGTAACTAATCCTCCTTTTAGTCTGTTTTTAGAATACGTCAAACAACTTTTTGATTATAATAAAAAGTTTTTAATTATTGGCAATATTAATTGTTTAACTTATAAATATGTATTTAAAAGAATTAAAAAAAATGAGGCTTGGCTTGGAAATGGAATGGGAAGATGGATTTCTGGCTTTATAGTACCTAAATCCTATGAATTGTACGGAACAGAAGCTCGAATAGATGAAAACGGAAATAGAATTGTTGCAACTAATAATTGTTTGTGGCTTACAAATCTTGACCATGGGCGCCGTCATCAACCACTATCTCTTATGACAATTAGTGATAATAAAAAATTTAATAAAAAATTATCGAAAAAAAAGAATACCTATAAAAAATATGATAACTACAATGCAATCGAAATACCTTACACTGATGCTATTCCGAGTGATTATGATGGTGTAATGGGTGTACCAATTACATTTCTTGATAAATATAATCCAGAACAATTTAAAATAGTAGGAAATTCTAATGTAAAAGGAGAGCGAGAACATTTAATGAATAATACAAAATGTGTAACAGATTGTACTTACATAAATGGTAAACCACAATATGCTCGTATTTTAATAAAGCATAGGAGAAAAAAATGAAAACAATTTTAAAAACTAAAATAACTATTAAAGAAATTTGTGAAGGTTTCGTCTATAATGAACTTGAAGGTAAAGGTTTATTTGGTTTAGCTGGTAAACTAACTATTCAACCAGAATACCAACGCAATTATATTTATGCTTCTGGTGGCGGTAAAAAAGAAGTTGCTGTTATTGATTCAGTCCTAAAAGGGTACCCAATAGGATTAATCTATTTTAATAAAGTAAGTGATAGTAATTTGGAAGTATTGGACGGTCAACAACGAATAACCAGTCTTGGGCGATTTGTTACAGACAAATTTGTCATAAATGACGAAAATGGGATGGAGCAATATTTTGGTAGCATGGCAAAAAACAAAAAAGATAAGATTTTGGAAACAAAATTGCTAATTTATGAATGCGAAGGTGCAGAAAGTGAGATAAAAGAATGGTTTAAAACAATAAATATAGCGGGTGTTCCACTCAACAATCAAGAATTACTTAATGCTGTTTATTCTGGACCCTTTGTAACACTTGGAAAAGAAGAATTTAGCAATAGCCAAAACGCTAATATTCAAAAATGGAGTGCTTATGTTTCAGGTAGTGCAAACAGACAAGAAATTTTAGAAAAAGCACTTGATTGGGTATGCAAAGGAAATATTGGCGATTATATGAGCAAACACCGATATGATAATAATATATATGAATTAAAAACTTATTTCAATAGCGTTATAGATTGGGTTTCTACTATTTTCATAGATGTTGAAAAAGAAATGCGAGGACTTGAATGGGGTCGTTTATATGAAACCTATCGCAAGAAACCATACAATTCTAAAAAAGTATCACAACAAGTTAAACAACTTTATGCAGATCCCTACATAAAAAATCGTAAAGGTATTTTTGAATATATACTTGGTGGTTTATCCGACACAAAATTACTTAATATTCGGGTATTTGATGAGGCAACGAAAAAATCTGTTTACACAAAACAAACAAATGACGCAAAGAAGAAAGGAATTTCAAATTGTCCATTTTGTGCAATCGGACATGATTCTAACAAGACAAAAATTTGGAAACTTCCAGAAATGGATGCAGACCACGTAACAGCTTGGAGTAAAGGAGGTGCTACAAATATTAAAAACTGTCAAATGTTATGTAAAACTCACAATAGGGCAAAAGGAAATAAATAATTAGAGCATACTACCAAAGCAAGTTCAAGTACAATTAAACAAAAAATTTCTAATTTTAATTTTACAAAATCAATTCAATACTTCTTGTTTGGTTAGAAAATTCGAGTTATATTTGAGATATATGAAAAGAATTATGAAAATAATATTTTTGTTATACAAACCTTTTTAAAGAATTGTGTTCGTATAGCAAAAAGTTGACTCATTAAAAATAGATGAAATACACAAAAGAACAAATAGAAAAAATACTTCAAATCGGAGAAACTGAACAGATAGAATTTAAGATAATGATCAGTACCCCATTGATTTTGTCAAAAGTATTAGGTGCATTTGCAAATAGTAATGGGGGGAAAATAATAGTCGGAGTTAAAGAATCCTTAAAAATTGTAGGATGTGACTTCAATAGATTAGAAAAAATATTACAGCTAACGAAATCAATACTAAATCCTGTACCAAAAATTGAAATAAGCCAAATTAAGCTTGATGGAAAAATTATTGGAATAATAGATGTTGAAAAATCGGAAAATATAATTTCTGCTGGTGGTGGTATTTATATAAGACAAAGTAGTATAGATAGACCAATGACTTCAGAAGAATTGAAGAATAAAATAATTCAATTTGATAAACCTGAAAGTCAAAATATGCTGGCAAAAGTAATTAGTAAGCATACTAAAATAATAGAAGAACTTCGAGATGAAATTAGTAACTCTAATAGTTTCAAAAGTAAATTAAAGAATTATCTAATTGGCGGGATTATTGGTGCAATTTTAAGCCTATTATTGACACAATTATTTGCAGGATAAAAAACCAACTAATGATCTATTCACTCAAAACTTCTCTCTCCCACTACACAACAACAAATCCATCACGATTAAATAAAGGAATTTCAGGAATTACTAATTCTACTTCTTCTGAATCAAATCAATACTACTTGTTTGT
>JAYEOX010000071.1:0-16377 GCA_034723415.1 Fidelibacterota bacterium
TAATAATTGGGATTGTAATAATAAAATTTGCAAAAATGTTTGAAAGAGCCGAAAGCGGACAAACATATTTACACCAGAAAAATTTAATTATTACTGATACTATTAATACAATAAAAAGTGATAACAACACCATCCAGAGAACAGTATCATGGTCAAATCTACTAACTAACCCAAAATACGGATCGAATTTTTTACACCATAATTCGCTTGAAGTAATAGTGAAATAGGCAGTAAAAAATAATAACACATATTTCCCAAGCCGTAAAACTCTATCTAAAATTCCCTTTAATGTAAAAGATATTTTTAGTTTGTCTCCAATTTTATTTAACCACTCTATAACCGTTCCAATTGGACAAATATAACTGCAGAATAATTTACCGAAAAACATAACCCCAACTGCGAGAGCAATTCCCATAAATATTGCAAGAGAACTCATACTACAAGATAGTGAACCAAGCCATAATTTACTTCCCAAAGATAACAATCCACCAAATGGACAAACCTTTTCAAAATCGACGACATAGCCGGTTTCCAGCATTTGTCTTATAACAAAGTAAAAAATAACAGCAAGAATCGAGAACTGGAATAGCGGTCTAATTTTATTTTGTAAAAAACTTTTTTTCACAATATGTTCCTTTTTTTATTTTTCCCCAACACCAATGTTTCAAGATTTTTATAAATACTTTGCGACTTGGCGAGAGATATTCTTTCAAAAAAAATGGGAATATAATATTACAATATTCCCATTTGATATCTATCCAATTAATAATTGTTTAAAATTACTATTTCAAATAAACCATTCTTTTTACACTTACATTTTCATTCGTCTGAACTTTGTAAATATAAATTCCTGTTGCAACATTCTGACCTAAATCATTTGTTGCATTCCAATGTGCATTATAGAAACCTGCATTAAAATGTGAATTTACAAGTGTAGTTACTTTTTGTCCTAACACATTATAAATAGAAATTGTAACATCGGTTGCTTTTGGTAAATCAAAACCAATCTTCGTAGTAGGATTAAATGGGTTTGGATAATTTTGATGTACTTTAAATGTTTCAGGAACTCCAACGATGCCTTCTCTAATTGCTACTTCACCAGTATTAGTTGCACCTGGTGTTGGTAGCATTTGAACCCAAGTAGATGTCCCGTCTCCAAATCTTCCATAAGATGTGTCAGTAATTTGGGCACCATAAGTTAGTGAATCTATGAAGTCAGCTTTATCACCAATAACTTGATATAAACCAACTTGTTCTCCACTACCACTTAATTTAATTTCTGCATGTAAGATTCCTTGTTCTGATTCTTTATCACACCAGATAACGAGGAATTCTCCACCGGCAATTGTTGTTGCAGATGAATTTGTATCAGGAATCCAGTGACTTCTTGGATCTGATAAATCGTCAGTAATATACATTCCACCAATATTAATTGAGTCCGATCCCATATTATATATTTCAACAAAATCATCATAATCACCATGTTCATCTTGAGCAGCGGCATCATTACTTGCAAGGAATTCATTAATACATAAATCTGTATTAATAGTAGCCGAACCTAAATTATTTACTAAAATCGTTCCACTTTTTCCTATTGCCCATAATTTTCCATTACGATAACGAACTTTATTAAGTGTTTCAGTTGTAGGACTTGTTTCTTGTGTCCAATTTTCTCCTGCATCTACTGATTTGTAAATTTTTCCACCTTCTCCAACTACATATACAAGAAAATCATTAATAAATTCAACATCATAAAAATCATCGCCATCAGGTTCTACAAAAACTTCAACGAGTGAATCACCATTTGCTACAGCAGTTGGAGAAGTAGTATAAATATATCCCTTACTTGCAACAATAATTCCTACATCTCCTCTAAATTCAACAGCACGCATACTCATTGAACCATAATCTTCCATTAAAGCAAAACTATCAACAGAAGCATTTGAATGATATATTTGTCCACTACTACCGGTTGCGATAACTGATGTGCTTGAGATTGGCCAAATATCATAGACCGTTTTGCTTCCTTCATTTTCTAATTCTGTCCAATTTTGTCCACCGTCAGTTGATACTAAAATATATCCACTTGAACCACCAGCAAAAACAGTGTTTGCATCTGCATAATGAATTGAATTTACATGTTTATTTGATGCTTGTGCCATAGGATTATCAATAGAAGTCCATGTAGCACCACCATCAGTTGAGCGAGCAATATATCCATAACCACCTCCAATAAGAGCATTACTTGCATCAATAAATTCACATTCATATAAGTTTTCAGAGGTTCCTGATGTTAAATTTAATGGATAAGTCCAATTTGCACCACCATCTGTACTTGTAGTTATTTCTCCACCACCCCATGATGTTAACACGATTTTATTATCTTCAGGTAATGCAAGTCCCCAAAAACTTATAGAAGGCCATTCTGTAAGTGGTATCCAATTTGTTCCACCATCTGTAGTTTTGAACCATTGTCCATAATTTGCAAATAAATATCCATTGTTCGCATCAACAAAATTGATACTTTTTGCCGACTGTCCTGTACCAACTGCAAGTGTATCCCATGTTGTTCCACCATCTGTAGTTTTAACAGTATGGCAATCAGAACCGGAAACGAAAATATTATTATCATCTACAACATTTACATTTGAATGTCTATCATAAGCATAAGAAAAATCGCCGGATAATGCATAATTTGCACCACCATCTGTAGAAAGAAAAATTGTATTATGGTAACCAACTACAACAACTGTAGAACCGCCTGCTGAAACATCATATAATCTTTTACTTGTAGTTCCAACTGGAAATATACTTGCAATTTCTTTGAATGTCCATGTAGTTCCACCATCAGAAGTGTACCAAGTATATCCTTTGTTTGCATCAGTAATTACTACACCATTATTTGCATCAGTAAATGCAATTCCACCATCAAGATCTTGTCCTTCAAATCCATCTGCATTTGTTTGATATGTCCAACTTGCACCACCATTTACAGTTTTTAAAACAAGTGTATCTTTACCGGCACAATAAATAGTATTTGCATCAACAACAGAAATTCCTTTTAGATCTTCTGTGTAACTAGCAGTATCACCAATTTGAGTCCAATCTGTACCACCATTAGTTGTCGTGTAAATCAATCCATCATCACAAGCAACAAAACCGGTGTCGGCACTAATAAATTCAATATCTTCCCAATCAGTTCCGGTTGCATCATCTGCTTTAATGGTTGTCCAATCTACACCACCATTAGTTGTCATATCAATGCGGTTATCCTCAAGCACCAACCAACCGGTAGTAGCATCTAAGAAAAACGCGTCCATAAACACAGGAACATCTAAATTTTCCTTTTTTACCTCCCAAGTTTGGCCGAATGCTAATGTAGCTACTAAAATCAAAGTAACTAAAATCATTAACTTTTTCATAAAATCCTCCTCTTTTTATTTAAAATTTCCAATCCTATAACATATTAACAATAATTTATATTTAATGCAAGTTTTTTCTTTTTTTTCTACAACTCTTATTTAACATATATCATTTTCTTAGTTTTTTGGTATTTTGCGTTTTTACCATCGACACTTAATCTATAAAAATATATTCCACTACTCAAGTTTCTATTTATTTGCCATTGATAATCGTAAATTCCGGCTTTTTTTTCTTTATCAATCAGTGTAGTTATTTTTCTTCCGGAAATATCATAGATTACTAATTTTACTTTTGCTTTTTCAGGCAATTCATAATGAATAACTGTCGAATTATTAAACGGATTTGGATAATTTTGTGATAGAGAAAATTTTGTTGGAATTTGTTCTACAACTGCGGAAGCATTCTCTTGTATTTTCAAATCATCAATCACCCAACCCCAACCATTATCATAATAATCCGCATAGAGACGAAATCTTATCAAGATTGTATCTCCGGCTGAAAATTTATCATACAAATTTATGGTATGCAATTTATATAATTTCGGACCGGCATTTCCACTAAAATAAACATTTCGCCAAGCTGGATCCCAAAAATTTGCATCATATCCTTCAATAAGTGATTCCCATTCAGCTCCATTTTTACTTCCTTCTACAATGACGAAATCATAAAATTTTGCATCACCGGGATTTGAATCGCCTGAATATGGTTGAACAGCAGCAATATCTTTATAAGTAATATTAGCATTTTCTATAGAAACAATAATTGGTATTCTCAGTGTGAATATTGAATTAACATTATTCAAATATGGATGGAATGAATGGATTGCCCCGTCATCAAAATTGCCAACTGAATCTAAAATTTCAAATCCATTTCCACCAAAATATCCGCTATCACTTGAGAAGTCGGTAATAAATGTAATTCGTGGTTCGGCAATCGGCATAATAGTTGTTTCAATTGTTTGCGATTTATATGTTTTTTCATCTTTATATGAGTTTAAATATAGTTCAATTTCTGTAGAATTTGTGACAGAATATGGAATGATAATTGAAGTATCTGTAATATTAGAATTAAACACTGTAGAATATTTTTGATCATCAATCACTACTTCAGTAGAATCATATAAGGATCGCAAATCACATTTTATTCCCAAATCGCCTTTAACACTTTGTCCGACTTCACTTAATATAGGAACGAATATTGCAATTGGTGGTTCGTAACCCGCAAGCTCTGGAATGGAAACAGACCAAACACCTCTACCATGAGTTCCAACAACAATTTCGTCATTGACAATAAGCATCTCATAAATTCCAACAGCCGGCAATTTGCTATTCAAATAACTCCAACTATTTCCATTATCAGTCGATTCGAAAATTCCAATATCTGTTCCTGCCCAGATTATATCCGTATTATATGGCATAACAAGAAGTGAATAGACAGCGACATTTGGAAATCCGTTTGAGCTTGTAGAATTTATCGGATTAAATCCCGAAATATCTTCCCAACTATTTCCCAAGTCCGTAGTTCGTAAAATTTTAGGAGCATCGGCAAATGAGAATAGTGCATAAGCGATAGAATCTTTTGTTGGATGAGTCGCAAATCCAGAAATTCTTCCCATTGTAATTTCTGAATATACTTGAGTAGTAGTAAAATTAAATCCTGCATCGGTAGAGACATAAAGCGGATAATCTGTCAACATATTAGTTCCAGTCCAAACGATATTTGGATTTACAAGCGAGATTTTAATTTGAGTATTATTTTTTATATACCAACTATCTGGCATCTCTATCAATTCCCAATCACTGCCAAAATTTTCTGATCGCCAAACACCTGATTTTCCAACTGCGAATACCAAATCCGGATTCTGTTTCGACTTCGCTAATTTTGTAAAAAATGGAGCATCACTTCCATTATCAGATATTCCCGAAGTTGAATATCCCCAAATTTCTCCACCATCAATAGATTTCCTAATTCCATTATATTGCGATGAAGCTAATATTTTATCTCCATCATCATATTTCCAAACACATGCAAATCCATCGCCACCGAAACAGTTTTCCCAAGCAGAAGTAGAATCAGAATTAGTTGGTGAATGCCAAGTTCCATTATCTTGCATTCCACCAATATATTTGTCAGTGCCATTTTGCTTATCTACTCCATAAAATTGTGTCGTATTATATCCTGTCAATGGTTGTATAAATGTCTCGCCTTTGTCATCTGAATATGCAACTCCGCCATCATTTGCATTTAACATTCTGAATTTTTTTGCACTTGTATCGGTTGGAATTAAAACAATATTGTGATGATCTACATGCACTCCTTTATCAGACCCGCCGTATTCTCCATATCCATCTGTCACATTTGTTGTATGAATTCTTTTTGTAATTAATTTTTCATACATAATTTGGATTTTTGAATATGGTAAACTGTCAGGACTGAATGTGACACCACTTGGTGATTCCGGCCAAATAAAAAATATACCTTTCTCTTCTATTCCTCCGGTTCTTGCGATATTAGAATCTGCCGAATCACTATATTCTATTGAATGAATAAAAATATATTCTCTTGACAATCCATCTATTGCTTCTGCTTGATTTTTAGGATTCCATGTTGAATCTTCGTCATGATCACGAATAGACGCCATAAGTTGAATATTATTATCTGTGTCCCAAACCTCAAAAGGAACTTCAATATAATCATGATACGGATAATTGAAAGAAGATGCATAAGTAAATCTGTGTGCCTTTTGTGAAAGTGAATCGCCAAATCTAACTTCCACAGATACGAAATCATTAGCAACAGCATTGGTTGGTATAGCATAATTCTCATACTTATCAATTGGAATATACAATGATAAAAATGACTCAGTATTTTCAAAATTTATATCTGTAATTTGTTTTGATGATGAAGTGTCTGTTCCGTCAACCATATTCAATTGCCACAGATTTATTCCACCAACAAAAACCGTATCTTCAGAATACGGATTTACCGCAATTGTGTTATCATACCAACCTTGATATCCCAGCCAGTTAATATCAGTGCCACTTGTATCTTTTGTTGCAAACCATGTTTCGCCGGTATTTTCTGAAATGTATAATTCTGCATAACCGTTTGTCTCTGCTGAAATATAGAGACAAGAAGTATCGGTCGGGGCAATTGCGATTTCAATTCTTTTCACAACTCCAATTCCATCTGATGCATCTTCCCAAGTTAAACCACCGTCTTTTGATTTTATTACTCCAATAGTATTTATTGTTGCATATTGAGTATTGAAATTTAACGGATTTGAAATTATATGTTGGATTGAATGCAATGAAGAATAAACTTCACTCCAATTAGCTCCGCCATCTGTAGAACGAAAAATATAAGAATTTGGTTTTTCTCCGGCGAAATAATTAAAGCCGGAGTTAGTTGCCGTAAGTAAAATATTTTCATTACTTGGAGAAACAATTATTCGCATTATATTTTGGAATTTTTTGTTGTTTGCCGTGTTTGTGAGTTGAGTCCAAGTTTCTCCTTTGTCAGTAGATTTCCAGATTCCACTTCCATCAATTTGATCAACATTATTAAAACCTTCGCCTGTTCCGGCATAGATTACATCTGGATTTGATTTAGACATTACAATTGCACTCGTAGCGAGATTTGGTAAATCAGAAGTAATATTTTCCCAAGAATCCCCGGATGTTGTCGTCTTCCAAATTCCACCACTAACCGAGCCGGCAAACCATATTTCATGAGTTGGGTCGTCATAATCATAAATTAATCCACGAGTTCTTCCGCTGACATTTCCCGGACCTCGTTCAATCCAATCTAATGAATTTGTCGCGGATACTTTTCTCAATGCTTTTGTTGATTTTATTGAATGTGCTTTTAATAATTCATTAACTTTATAATTGAAATCGTAAGAGGGATTTTGTTCGCCTTGTCGAGTTCTGATGTCGTTATGATATTTGGCATATAAATTTGGACTGTCTTGTCGTGCTTTTCCCTTTACCTTTTTTTTCCGCTCGGACATTACTCTATCTTTTCTATCTATAACAACTTTATTTTCAGCGATGTTATCAGAAGAATATTCGTCAATTGAAAAAGCGGTTTTTGAATTTATTTTTTCACTATCGTCTCTATTTATTATAATTATTAAAAATGTTATTAAAATAACAGATATGAAAATGCCGATAAATTGTTTAAAAAAATTACTCATAATTGAATCCTTATATATTTTAACTAATTTGATGTTCGTGTTTTATTTTATGTATTTTAACTTCGTTGGTCTTTGACTCGTGACTACCAATTATTTTCTTAATGACAAAGCAATCTGATATTCGTTTATATTTTCTCCACCATCACTCGGAGAATAACTTTTATACATTCCTGTGATTTCTATATACCCAAATCTAAAATATCTTTCAATTCCTGTTCCAATATTTATCTCATTAAAATAATCAATATTCCAAGTAAAGTGAGGTTTAAATTTTCCATAACCACCAGTGATATTGCAACTCAATAATTCTGTTAAATATATTTGAAAATATGAATTAACTTTCCAATTTACATGTTCAGTATTATATTCGAACGGGTTCACATATTCATTATAATTCTGATTAACCATTTCCAATTTTCCATTAATTGAAAATTTCATTAACATATTCGGAATTAGATAAAGAGATGAATTAAATTCGTGAATTTCCTCTTCATTTTTAATTACAATTGTATTATAATGAGGATTTTTTGCCCAATCATCAAATTGTTTGTATACATAACCAAATTGAAAACTACTTTTCCCACCATTAATATTGTAAATAATATCACCCGAGTATTCTCCGCCTTCTTTTTGCCAATAAGCAACATTTACCGGTCTTGAAGAACTTCCTGTTTCTATACTATTTGTTGTATAACCATAATTCCCATTTAAAATTATGCTTAAATTATTTATCTTTTTAAATAATTGTAAACTATAATTTATTCCTTTTTGATAATCTGTTTTATGATTATGACTTCGTGGATTTTCCGGTTTATAAATATGATAACCAAAATATGTTCTCACTAATGCATCGGTGAATTCTTTTACTGCTGTGTACTTTGCCTGTCTGTCCAAATACCTAATATAACCTCCAATCACAGTTGATTTATCAAAGGATTGTAAACCTATTCCAAAAGACACATCCAAATTTCTCTTGATTGTCTTACATTGAGTATAAACATCCTTCAATCCCTGTTCTACTCCATAATTTCCTTTAATACCAAGGAATACTCTATTATTTATGGAATGATTATATAAAAATTGTAACTTTGGTCCGGAATATTCCGTATTTCCTGTAGTTGTATCTGAATATGAAAAGTAATGGCCATAAAAATCTTTTTCTAATGAGTGTTTCATATTAAATTTGTAATCACGATTATATTTAATGATTGAGGCAATAGTAGAATTATCATTTAATCTTTTAGAAGTAATGACTTCAAAATTTATATTTTGCTCTTTTTCCGGAGAATATTCGCGATGAAATAAATTGTTTTTATTAACACCGGATAGAGTATATTTAGCAATATTTTCATTAAAACTCATTTTGAATAGTGCAGGATTATTAGTGATTGAATAGAGTGAACTCTGCGAATTGAAAATATCATATTTTGAATCATCAGAAAAAAATTGATTTTCGAATGAGAATAAACTTGTAACACTTATTAAAATTATTACGAAAACCTTTACTATTTTTACATTTTTAAATTTAATTAATTTCATATTTCTCTCTTCTATAATTTATTTGTAAAATTTTTATTCATGATGAAAACCAATAGTCGGAGCTGAAATAATTTCAAAATCAATAGTGGAATTATCAGTATCGAAACCGGGTGCTTTTCTCTCTAACGATTGCCCACTGTATTTTTGTAGTCCAACTCCACCATAACCTCTGTCAACGAAACTTTCAATATCTTTTCTATGATTAATCCAACCACAGAATTCAACTCCGTCAACAACACATTCCCTATCTAATCCATCAAGATAGTCTAGATCACTGCCATCTCCAAGTATTAAGACATCGCCATTTAATCCTATCATAAAATCCAAATGATGCCCAACTTCAATATTTTCTATATTCGGGACATCCGGATTATCCCAGTCTCCATAATCAGCACTATTTCTAAATTCCCAATCGGCTACAGTAAGATCTATACTTACCTCACCATTAAACACTAAATCTTTATGATTATAAGCATCTTGAGCCAAAACAACAAATTCTCCCGGTTCTACAGGATATTCCGTCCCAATTAATGGCTCACCTGGGAATTGGAAAATTGAAGTAACTTCTAAGATAGATGTCCACATACGACAAAAGACCATTCCATCGAGATATTTCGTTTCATTAGATGAATTGTATAATTCAAAATATTGATCATAAAAATAGAAAAAATTATTTGGTGGCCCTACTGTATATATTTCATTTATTTTCAAACCCTTTTTTGAACCGCCACAGAAAATATTTATTGTATCTATTGTGTTCATACTACTATCAGGATTGTAAATTTCTGCTGAAATAATAGGCATAGTGTCAATAAAAGTTCCATAATCAACAAATATTTCCGAATTAATATTAACATTATATTCACCCCAAGGTAGATTTTCAAAAGTTACTATTCCATTTGAATCTGTAGAATCACTATAAGAACAACCTTCATAGGCGTAAGTAAATATTTCAACAGGTATAGATGATAATTTTACTTCATCATTAAGAGAATCGATATCAAACCATGCTTGTAAAATAATATCCATTTTCCCATCATAAATAGATGGAATATTTTGATTATTTAGACAGCCAATAATTAAAATACTGCCAAAAAATAATAGAAACATATTTTGCATGTTGATTTTTAACCTTACTTTATTCTTTTTATTTATACTTATATTTTCTGCATCTTTGCGACTTAGCGGTACAGTTTTACTCATGATGATATCCTATTGTCGGAGATGAAATAATCTCAAAATCAATAGTGGAATTATCTGTATCGAAACCCGGCTTTTTTCTTTCTAATGATTGTCCACTGTATTTTTGTAGTCCAACACCACCAAAACCTCTGTCAACGAAACTTTCAATAGCTTTTCTATGAGTAAAAGAACTACTATACTCAACTCCATCAATAATCGATGCACTATCCAATCCGTCAAGATAGTTAATGTCACTTCCATCCGCAAGTATTAATACATCCGAAGTCAAATTTATCATAAAATCTACATGATTACCCACTTCAAGATTTTCCAAATTCGGGACATCCAAATTATCCCAGTCTCCATAATCAGCACTATTTCTAAATTCCCAATCTGCTACAGTAAGATCTATACTTACATTACCATTAAATATCTCATCTTTATGATTATAAGCATCTTGAGCCAACACTACAAATTCTCCAGGTTCTACAGAATATTCCGTCCCAACCAATGGTTCGCCTGGGAATTGATAAATATATGTTATATTTTCAATTGTAGTTCCCATTCTACAAAATACCATTCCATCAAGATATTTCGTTTCAGGAGATGAATTATATAATTCAACATATTGATCAAAGAAATAGAAAAAATTATTTGGTGGTCCCACTGAATATATTTCATTTATTTTCAAACCCTTTTTTGAACCACCACATAAAATATTTATTGTATCTATTGTATTCATACTACTATCAGGATTGTAAATTCCTGCTGAAATAATAGGCATTGTATCAATAAAAGTTCCATAATCCACAATTATTTCAGAATTAATATTAACATTATATTCGCTCCAAGGTAGATTTTCAAAAGTTACTATTCCATTTGAATCTGTAGAATTAATATAAGAACAACCTTCATAGGCGTAAGTAAATATTTCAACAGGTATAGATGATAATTTTGCTTCGTCATTCAAAGAATCAATTTCAAACCACGCTTGTAAAGTAATATCCATTTTCCCATCATAAGTAGATGGGATATTTTGATTATTTAGACAGCCAATAATCAAAATAAAGTTAAAAAATAACAATAAAATATTTTGTAAATTAATCCTTAATTTCATTTTATTCCTACAAAATTATTTTTTCATTCATGTTGATAACCAATTGTCGGAGCTGAAATAATTTCAAAATCAACAGTGGAATTATTAGTATCAAATCCCGGAGCTATTCTCTCTAATGATTGTCCGCTATATTTCTGTAGTCCAACTCCACCCCAACCTCTATCAATATATTTTTCAATACATTTTGTATGATTTGTCCAACCACAATATTCCACTCCGTCAACAACTGAGGCACTATCAATTCCATCAAGATAATTAATATCACTGCCGTCAGTTATAAGAATAACATCCGCAGTAAGACCTATTCCAAAATCAGTATGGCAACCAATTTCGATATTTTCCAAATTCGGCACATTAGGATTATCCCAATCTCCATAATCAGCACTATTTCTAAATTCCCAATCTGCATTCGAAAGATCAATACTACTTGACACAATCTTGCGATGGTCATAAGCATCTTTTGCGACTATAACGAAAGAATTAGGTTGCACAGGATATTTCCGTCCTATTAAAGGTTCTCCTGGAAATTGAAATATTGATGATGCCCACGCCAGCATTTTATAAATCCTGACAAACATCATCCCATCAAGGTAAACGATATCTTTAGAAGAATTATAAAGTTCAAAATAATCATCAGAACAATAAAAGAAATTATTTGGTGGAGCAGTCGTGTATAGCTCATTTATTTTCAAACCTTTTTCCGAACCACCACATAAAATATTTAATGTATCTATTATATTTACACTACTATCTGGGTTATAAATTCCTGCCGCAACAATAGGCATTGTATCAATAAAAGTTCCATAATCCACAATTATTTCAGAATTAATATTAACATTATATTCGCTCCAAGGGAGATTTTCAAAAATTACTATTCCATTTGAATCTGTAGAATTAATATAAGAACAACCTTCATAGGCGTAAGTAAATATTTCAACAGGTATAGATGAGAATTTTGCTTCGTCATTCAAAGAATCAATATCAAACCATGCTTGTAAAGTAATATCCATTCCCCCATCATAAGTAGATGGAATATTTTGATTATTTAGACAACCAATAATAAAAATAAAGTTAAATAATAATAGTAAAATATTTGTTGAATTGATCTTTTTAATTTTCTTCATAATTTGTTTATTTAAATCTTCTTAAAATTGTGCACTTATTTCTAACCCATAAAAAATATCAGGATTTAATTCTCTTATATAATCAAGATATTTATGAACTGATTCACCTCTATCATCAAATATATTGTTTATATATAATGATAATTCAGTGTTTTGAGTCAACGATTTTGTAATTCGCAGATCAGCTTTCCAATGACTATCGTAAGTTATAATCTTATTATCCCAATAATCATACATACCTTGATATTGAATATATGTTACATCTTCTCTCTCATCATAATATTCCCTTGAATTTCCATGATATTCTGTCTGATATTGATAAAAGGGAATAAGTTGAACATCTAAAGTAACCCAAACACCCAATCTCTTACTAATAAAACTTAATTGATTATCAATAATAACTTTTTCTCTCCATTTTGTTGAAGGTGGATGCCAAATTTGTTCCCAAGAAGTGTCTGGACTACTATCATAAGACAAGCCACTTTTTCCGCTTTCACTATAACGATAAGTAATATTCATTTTATATTTAACATTTTTAATACGCTTAGTTCGTAATGTGAATTCAATTCCGCTTGATTTATTCCATCCATTATTTTTATAAATTGAATACGCAACAGATGTGATTGTATCATTATTTGTTTCATAACCCCAAGGATAAGTTTGTCCTGATGGTCTATTGTTTGATTCATTATGATATGCTGTGAGAGACATTCCAAAAAACTCAAACGGTTTCCAATCAATTGATGCTTCATATTTATTTGTAGTATATGCTTGTAGATTTAAGTTATGTTGTTGTCGAATTTCTGTTATTGTAGAATCGCCTTCTAAGTACTCATTATAGTCAGGTGCTTTGTAGATGTATGCTAATGAGATTGATTTTGCACTTTGCCCAGCCCCAAATCTAATTTTAAAATTATCAGAGAATGCTAAACGAAAATTAAAACGAGGACACAAAAAATCACCGTGTTTTGTGTCAAATAAAATATTATCATTCTTAAATAATGAGATTTTTGTCGGATTAAAAACATCATACCTTAAACCTAACATCAGATCATATTTAAAATTAAATATTTTACCATCAATATTATCTTCTATATAAGCACTAAAAGATGTAAGATCGTCATATTCATCATACGAATATGATCTTTTACCTGAATAAAATCCGTAATAATTCCTTGTAGAATCTAGTGTCAATCCTTGTCCCATATCAGTATCATAATCTATTACCAATCCTGTTAAAATATTATTATTCAATGAACCAATTTTTCTTTTAAATCTTCCTTGAATTTTTCCATTAATTGACCAACATTTCCCGACTACACTTTTTTTACCAATATATCCCGGTTCCATTATCTGTAAAGTTGTATCATTCTCTATTATTTCACCGGTTCCTGTTGTATCATAAAAAGTTGTATCTTTATCGACTAATATTTGGTCATTGACCCATTTCTCTTTATACTCTTTTTGATCATTAAGATTGGCACCAAAATAAATATTAAATTTTGTATTCTTTGATTTCTTATATTTAGCCGATAGATTTCCCATAGCTCTGTAACCGTGATCATAATCTCTAGTTTTCCACGGACCGATTGCCTCTTCATTATTCAATGTTTTAGTAAAACTAGAGTACATTTTTAAATCTAACTTTTCAAAAAGCTCATCACTTGAATATGTTCCTTTAACATAAAATCTATGATACTCATCGCCCTCTATACGTAAATTTCTCTCACTATATCCATAATTCAAATGGTAATCAAATACAGTTTCTCCAAGTTTATGTCCATTACTAAAACTTACTGTTTTTGTATCCGGATTCAATTTTGCTTTGAATTTTGGAGTAACAGACCCCGACTTTGTTTTTACCTTTATAATTCCATTTGCAAAGTTACTATATTCAACAGATGGAATACCGGTAATGACTTCAACTTCTTCAATATTATCCGCTGGAATTGTCCTTAGATCAATACCGCCTCGTCCTTCCGATGTGGCATTACCATCATCGGTCATCACATTTTCATCTACAATAACAACACTTCCAAATGATTCCATTATTCCACCAGTGCCTGTAACCGAAACCGATCTCAAACCAACTTTGCTAGATTTTGATAATCCCGGATTATTTGATTTCTCAACACCGGGAACCAATGATAATACATCACCCAAACTTGATGCTTGCATATGTTCAACTTCACCCGAAGTAATTTTGCGTGTTGTAGTAACTTCGGTAGGAATTACAGATTTTTCTACAGCCGAAACCTCAATACCACCAATCATAAAACAGTATTCAAGATCTCGCTTCCCCTTACACTCTATTAATTTTACTTTCACTTTGTAAGTTTGCCCATCTTTAATTTTTAGATCAAACAAACTGTTACTAAAAAAACCATCTTTCAATGCAGCAATTTTATAAGTGCCCTCTTTTACCTGGCGTATTTCAAAGTATCCATTTTTATCACTCATAGATTCCATTTTAAAATCATTATCCGTGGGATCTTCTAATACAACCAATGCGTCTGCTATTGGTTCGTTCTTTAACTGTGTTAATATTACACCAGTAACCTTTGAATCTTTAGGGAAAGCCAAACTCAAATTGATAAATATTACAAATAGAAATATTATTGTTTTTTTCATTTTGTTTTTTCTTTTATTTTTTAATTTATAAAATCTACACACCTCATCAAGTTTATTAAAAAATAATCATTAAAGCAAAGATTTTTTTTATTTGCTATAATAAATATTTATTATTATACTTACCTCGTAGTTTTTGGGATTTTGAAAATGTATCTGTCAAATAATAAAAAGGTAAAAAATGAAAAATGTAATAGAATTAAAAAATCTTACACACAAATACGGTGATAAATTAGTTCTTAACAATTTAAATCTGTCGGTAGAAAAAGGCCGTATTTTTGGTATCCTTGGAAAAAACGGGATGGGAAAAACAACAACCATTAATATCTTAATGGGATTTTTACGACCAACAAGTGGTGTCTGTAAAGTGTTAGGTGAAGATTCACATAATATTTCTCCTAAAACAAGAGCAAAGATCGGACTGCTTCACGAGGGGCATATTGCTTATGATTTTATGACAATTAAACAAGTAGAAAAATTTTACTCTAACTTTTTTCCCTCTTGGAAAAAGGAATATTATTACGAACTAGTAAACAAATTACATTTAGCGGACAATCATAGAATATCCAATATGTCATGTGGCCAAAGATCACAAGTAGTGTTGGGACTGATTTTTGCACAAGATCCCGAATTAATGATCTTAGATGACTACTCAATGGGATTGGATCCAGGATATAGATCTTTATTTATTGACTATCTAAAAGAATTTGTTTCAACAAGTGAAAAAACTGTTTTAATGACTTCACATATTATTCAGGACATGGAAAAAATAATTGATGATGCTATTATTATGGGATATCAAAAACTTTTACTTCATACATCGCTCAAAAATTTCAAAAAATCATTTCATTGTTATCAAGTGACAAAATCCTCGGCTACTGACAATTTACAAACCGATAATACTATTAAGAACATTGAAACGATCAAAACAAAAGTAAATATGTATTCTTTCAAAACTATTTCTGGAATAAAAAAATACTTAAAATCAAAAAATGTCTCACTAGAAACATTAAAAGAAATACCGTTAGGACTGGAAGATGCATTTATCGGATTAACAGGAAAATATTAAGGAAAAATTATGTTTAAATCAATTATTTTTAAAGAATGGATAAAAATTCGTTTAGCTGTAATAATTAGTTTTGTTGTAGTGTTATTACTATTGCTAT
>JAYEOX010000072.1:0-11920 GCA_034723415.1 Fidelibacterota bacterium
TAGTATTTAAAATAGGAATATAATGAAATTTAAAGAATTTGCTAAATTGTTAAAATACTATCTATGGACACTAAACAGTAATAAGTGTCCAAAGATAGGTTTGTGGAAATGAATAATAATAAAATATTTGCCGAAATAAAAAAACATTTTTCAAATTACAGTAAATTTGAAAGAAAGGAATTGTTTGAGTTTCTTGAACAAAGAAAACCTAAACTTACTGAAACTGCCTTTAAATGGAATATCAGAGAGCTCAAAAAAAATAATATTATCTCTTCAGTTAAAAGGGGAGTATTTAAAATTACATCTAAAAAGAATTATTATCTTCCTGATATTGATGATCAAATAAAGTCAATTAATAAAGTTATAAAACAAGAATTTGATGATATTCGTTTTTGTATATGGGATTCACTTTGGTTAAATGAATTTTCAAGACATCAAGCATCTAAAAATCTAACTTTTGTAGAGGTAGAAAAAGATTTAGTACAATCAATTTTTTACCTTTTATCAGATAAAAATTTTAAAAATGTTTATATTGAACCGGATAGCAAAACAGCAGGAACATATATTTTCGAAAATTATAATTCTATTATTGTAAAATCTCTTACCACAAAATCACCTTTACAAAGTGTTCAAAAGATTAGTATTCCAAAGATAGAAAAACTTTTAGTTGATTTATTTTGTGATAAAAACCTTTTAATTGCTTATCAGGGAAATGAGATGATTTCTATTTTTAAAATCGCTTTATCTGAATATGAAATAAATTATTCAACCTTATTGCATTATAGCAAAAGAAGAAAAAAAGAACCGGAATTAAAAGATTTTCTTCTTAAAAATATTAAAGTTTCTAAGAATTACTTATTATGATAAAATCAAATTCGTATTCTAAGGAATGGATTGATTCTTTAAAAAATATAAAACAGAAGATTGATCCTGGAATTTGTGAAAAGATGATTCGAGCTCTTGGCCTTCTTGAGCAATTAGTTATTAATAAACTTGATTTTGTTTTTAAAGGCGGGACTTCTTTAATTCTGCTAATTGACGATCCTCAGAGATTTTCAATTGATATTGATATAAATACGAAAGTCAGCAAAGAAGATTTATTAAGGGTTCTTGAATCTGTTCATCAAACAGGGTTGTTTACAAAATATAATGAAAACAAAAGAAAAGAAACCGGAGTTCCAAAAGCTCATTTTAAATTTTATTACCAGTCCGTAGTTAATAAAAGAGAAAATTTTATTATTCTTGATGTGCTTTTTCATAAATATTCTTATCCCAAAACTGTGGGAACTCCAATAAAATCTTTTTGGATTGATACAGATGGAAGTAACATAATGGTAACAACTCCGACAATTGATTCAATTCTTGGTGATAAACTTACTGCTTTTGCTCCGAACACAATCGGAATTCCTTATAATACAGGTAAATCAATGGAGATTATAAAACAACTTTTTGATGTGGGGCGTTTATTTGATTTAGCAGAAAACTTTAACATTGTAATCAAATCTTTTTATTCAATTTTATCAGAAGAAATTAAATTTCGAAAGAATACTATATCTGCTGAAGATGTTTTAAAAGACATTATCAATACAAGTTTATTAATATCCCAATTTCCAATGATTTCTAAAGAAAAACCGGAGAAAGCAAGAGAATTATTAGACGGATTAAAAAGATTTTCTGTCTATCCAATCGGTATTAAATATCGTGTTGATGATTCAATTGTTTCATCTGCTAAAGCTTCTTATATTGCTAGTAAAATATTGAATAATGACAAAACACCTATTCTTAAATATTTCAAAGGAATAGAAATAGAAACATATAATTTTCATTCTAAATATAATTTTTTAGGGAAATTAAAAAAACGCAAACTTGAAGCATATTTTTATTGGATTCAAGTTTTCAAAAGCTTTAAAACCACATATTAAAAATTTCAGACCATATCGAAAACTTCCGAAGTTTTTTGATAATAGAACCTAATAATACCTACTTTTACACAAAATAAACCAATACAAACTTCGGAAGTTTAATAATAGTCAAATAGTAGCCATGCCAAAATGAGCATCAAAAGAAGATAAAAAATTTCTTAACGATCCTGAAAAATTGTAATGAGTGTTTAATTGTGAATGATAAGCCAAAGACCGACAGAGTCAATTATAAATGATAATTTCATTAAACTACTTCTTAGTTTGTTATTTTAGTATATCCTTTTCTACGGGTTACACCCGTAGTTATTTACATTAATCTACTTCGTAGATAAAATTACTGTGAATATTATAGACATATAATTTCTGCGAGATTTCGTTTGTTTTGGTAAATTGCAATTTTTATTATACTTATATTTTCTTATATGTCTATATGGTTAATCCTTCAATAAATAAACTCTCAAAATTCAGAACTTCAGGATACCAACTCAAAGTCAGCATTTAATCTTTCTTCATCGACTTTAGAAACTTTAATTTTTACTAAATCTCCGATGCGATATGTTTTATTATTGTGATGATTAATTATGTGAAAATTCTTTTGGTCAAATTCTGATGAAAATTTCCCGGGAAGTGTTTTTATGTGAACCAATCCTTCAACGAGTGAATCAAGTAATTCAACATAAAATCCATATTCAACAACTCCGGAGATTATTCCTTCAAACTCTTCGCCGATACGGTTTGCCAAAAATTTTATCTCTTTTAATTTATGATATTCTCGTTCGGCCTTTACAGCTCTGATCTCCGTTTCCACAGATTGTTTTGCAATAAAATCCAATCGTTTTTTCGTAAGATCTGCCGGTGGTTTATCATTGTTGATATAATATTTAAGTAGCCGATGAACAATTAGATCCGGATATCGCCTGATCGGTGAAGTAAAGTGTGTATAATGATCAAAAGCTAATCCAAAATGTCCAACATGTTTCGTGCTGTATTTCGCTTTTGTCATTGTTCTTAAAGTAATTCTTTCAATCATTTTTTCATGCTTTGTGTCGGCACTTTTTTCTATTATTTGTTGAAAATCTTTTGGTTGAAGTTTTTGATAATTGAAATGAAAATCATATCCGATATTTTTTAATACAGTGAAGTAATCTTCCACATCTTCTAATTTCGGTTTTTCGTGAATGCGATATATAAATGGTGATTTCGCAGATTTATTTAGTATAAAGCGAGCTATAGTTTTATTTGCAATTAGCATAAATTCTTCCACCAAACGATGACTCCAAAGTCGCTCTTTGGCTGTAATTGAAGTTGGCACACCGGCTGAATCCAAAATATATTGTGGCTCGGGAAGATCAAAATCAATGCTTCCAAGTTTGTGCCTTTTTTTACTTAATATTTTAGCCAATTTCAACATTTCAGAAAGATTTGAAAAGTATTTACCTTTGCCGTCGTCAAGTATTTTTTGCACCTCCTGATAGGAAAATCTTTTTTTACTTTTTATCACAGATGGAGCAATTAAAAAATCTATAACTTTGCCGGTTGGATCGATCGTCATAATTATCGAGAAAGCGTATCTTTCTACTTCCGGTTTAAGTGAACAGAGTTCATTACTCAATTTTTCCGGCAGCATTGGAATTACATGCCGTGTAAAATAAACAGAAGTGCCGCGTTTTAATGCTTCTTTATCTATTATGGAATTATGCGTAACATAATGGCTGACATCGGCAATGTGTACACCAAGCTCAAAATTTCCATCGTTATTTTTTGTCAACGAAACGGCATCATCAAAGTCCTTTGCATCTTCAGGATCGATAGTGAATGTTGCTAAATCTCGAAAATCTTTTCGTTCTGTTAGTGATATCTTTTCCGGAATATTTTTCACAAAATTATGAATATCATTGCTGAATTTCTCAGGAATTCCAAATTGATTAGCAATTAAAATAGCGTCATATTCTGAAGTATCCTTCGAACCAATGAATCGTGTGATTTTTCCCTTCAGTTTTTTATTTTTTTCCTTCCAATCGGTTACTTTAACTACAACAAAATCGCCATTTGTAGGATTGAATTCACTAAAATTTGTCAATTGAATATCTGTATTCAAATTTGAATCTTCGGGAGTGCCGAATGCTTTCCCATTCACTTTATAAAATGCGCAAATAAAGCTTTCTTTGTTTCTTTCAACTATGGATAATATTTTCCCGGAAGGATTCTTCCCGCGTTTTTTTGAGAATATTTCCACAAGGACAATATCATCATTGAAAGCGTTATTTTGATGATCCTGAGATACAAATATCTTTCGATCGTCATCTGTATGAATAAAACCAAATCCTTTCGGATGAATATCAAAAACACCCTTGACTATTTGATCTTTATCAGGTAATCCATAAAGGTTTTTCTTGTAATGAAATAATTTCCCCACTTTCACAAGTTCCTTAATAGTATTGCGAAATGTCGGATATTTTTTCTTTGGGAAATCTAATATTTGTGATAATTCCTTTGGTTTAACTCGTGCTTTTGGATTGCCTTTAAAATATTGTAGTATAATTTTTTCTATTGATTTGTTCATAATTTACTTTTGTTAATTCCTTTTATTTATAATCGTGTAATTGACTTCGCCGATCTTCGCTTCGCTACGGCTCGTGTCATTTGTTGTTTTCATTTCTCTTCATTCGTGTAATTTGTATCATTCGTTTTTAAACATTCTTTTTTTTCAGTTAGTGTATTTTCGTGCATTTTGCCTGCACGACTGCATAGGCGGGTGGCAACAATTCCTTCTTAAAATATTTGTTGAACTAACGACTGTAAATCCGAAACAAAATTAAGTTCAATTTTTTTGTTGAAATGTTTGAGTGATTTTCTCGCTGATTCCGGAAGAAATATTTGTTGAAATCCCATACGAAGTGCTTCTGTAACTCTCTGTTCAATTCGTGAAACATTCCGTATTTCACCTGTCAAACCAACTTCACCAAAGATTACAGTATCGTCCGGAATTGGAATATTTCTGACACTGCTTACGATTGCAACAATTGTCGGTAAATCCATCGCCGGTTCGTTAAATTTCAGACCGCCGACAATATTTACAAAAACATCAAATTGTCCGGTGAAAATATCCAACTGACGCTCGATAACTGCGAGCAACATTGATAATCTTTTTGTATTTATTCCTGTTGTAGTTCTCTGTGGTGCAGCATAAGTTGCCTTAGTGGTTAAAGCTTGTATTTCGATTAACAAAGGTCGTGAACTATCTAATCCACAAGTTACTACTGAGCCGGATGCTGATTTTCTTCTTTCGTTTAAGAATATTTCACTTGGATTTTGGACAGGTTCTAATCCATGCTGCTTCATTTCAAAAATACCAATTTCGTTTGTAGAACCGAATCTGTTTTTTACCGAACGAAGTATTCTGAAATAATTATTTTTGTCGCCTTCCATATAAAGAACTGTATCGACAAGATGCTCCAATAATTTTGGTCCGGCAATGTTCCCATCTTTAGTTATATGTCCAATTAGAATTATGATTATATTATTCTTTTTCCCGACTGCCATTAATTCGGTGGCACATTCTCTCACTTGACTTATAGAGCCGGGAAGTGAATCGGAATTTGGTGAATAGGTAGTTTGAATTGAATCAATTATTGCAATTTGTGGTTTCTCTTTTTTAATGCCATTGAGAATAGCTGCGATGTTTACTTCCGTAGATAATAAAAATGATTTATCATCGATATTTAATCTTTTAGCTCGCAAGGAAAGTTGATGGACGGATTCTTCGCCACTAAAATAGAGTGCTTTTATATTTTCATTTTTTATCAGATAATTTAATATTTGCAAAGCTATTGTGGATTTTCCAATTCCCGGATCACCACCAAGTAATACAATGCTGCCACTCATTATTCCGCCACCGACGACTCGATCGAATTCAGATATTTTTGTTGAATACCTTTTTGGATCGTCAGTTGTATTTAAATAATGAAAATTAGCAGAAGCGTTATCATATTTATTTATTTTTGAAGGCGAATCAACAAATTCTATATAAGTATTCCACTCTTTACATTCCGGGCATTGCCCAACCCACTTTGGTGAGATTGCACCACAGTTCGAACATTTGTATCTTGTTTTTGATTTTTTTTGCATGATGTTTTACTTCTCTATTTTCTTTTTCCTTTTTTAAGATATTTTAATTTTCCTTATTAAACTCCTATGGAGTTTGTGTTAATCTTTAAATCTTTTGTTATAGACATACAATCCCTATGGGATTTTGTTTGTAATTTCAATTGTCGACAAATTGTCGACAGCTCAAATTCATCTTCATCCTTAACACGAATTTTCATTTTATACCAATACTCTCTTGGGTTAGCACTATCCGATAAAATTCCTTCTGTGTTCCAACAATACATTTTTTGATTCCCCCCGACAGTTTTAAATGATAATCTAAGGGGTGGTACAAATTGTACCCCTCCTTTTTCAGTTAATTTTTTTAATTCGCCGTCTCGTAATTTCATTCGTTTAAAATATTGTGCTGGGTCAGATGAATTTGTCAATACAGCAATAATATCATTTATTACAAACCACCACTCATTATTATAAATAGTTCTCCGAATCTCTTTCTTTCGGAACACTGCCAATTTTGTTGCGTCTTTTTTATTGATATTTTTTTGTTTCATTCTTTTATCTAATGTTACAAATTAATTATTGAATATTAAATAAAAAAATGAAAGTTTAAGTAGTAGAACCATTTGATTAACATACCTTAATTTAATAATTTATTTTTAATTATAATCATCTCTAAACTTCTAAACTTCTAACCTTCTAAACTTCTAAACATTTTCATTATCTTATTTTGATTCTTATTATTTGATTTAGTTATGCAAAGCATTCTAGTATATATAATTTATCCATCTAATTCTTCTTTTACATTTTTTGGGGACATTTTCATTAAAAAAGAATTCATTTTTATAATAATAACCGAACCGGAAATATAGGAATATCATTTCCCATTTTATTTTCAATGTTTTTATTATTTATTTCTATTATTTTCAATATTAAAATATAATTCTTTCTTTATGTTCTTTTTTTTCTTTGCAATCTTTGCGTGAAACAATTTTACTTCTAATTTTCGTTATTAAATCATATCCAACTTAACAGTAAAATGTCTCATTATTTCCGCTTCCCAAATAATTTTTAGTCCCTTTTTCATTTCAGTTCTTCTGTCAAAAACATTTTTGAGAGCAACTGCGACATACTTCATTTGGTTGTTATTATAGACACGGCGAGGAATTGCAAGTCGCATCAATTCCAATTTTGGATATCTGTTTTCTCGTGTTATTGGATTTCTATCTGCAAGTAAAGTTCCGATTTCCACACCTCTCACACCGGCTTCTTTATATAATTCAACAGCGAGTAATTGTGCCGGAAATTCGCTTTGCGGTATTTGAGGATAAAATCTTTTTGCATCAACAAATATTGCATGTCCACCAATTGGTACTTGAATTGGAATACCGTATTTTTGTAAAGTTTTCCCCAAATATTCTATCTGTTTTATTCTACTTTGTAAATATCCGTATTCAGTCGCTTCGTCTAATCCTTGAGATAATGCTCCCATATCTCTTCCGGCCATTCCGCCATAAGTAACGAATCCTTCATAGATTATGTCAAAATTGGCAACTTTTTCATACAACGGCCTATCTCTAAATGCAACAAATCCGCCCATATTTACAATTGCATCTTTTTTGCTGCTCATTGTGCAACCATCGACATAACTAAACATTTCTTTGACAATTTCTTTGATTGTTTTATTTTTATAATCGTCTTCTCGTTCTTTTATGAAATATGCATTTTCGGCAAATCTCGCAGCATCGAAAAAAACTGTAATTCCATATTTTTTTGAAAGTTCAGAGACGGCTTTTATATTTTGCATTGAGACCGGCTGTCCACCGGATGAATTACAAGTAACAGTAATAATTGTGATTGGTATTTTTTCCTTTGGATATTTTTTGTAAATGCTTTCCAATTTATTTAGATTAATATTTCCTTTAAAATGATGTGTCGATTCTGTATCAAACGCTTCATCTATTGTGCAATCAACAGCAGTTGCTTTCCTCATTTCAATATGACCTTTAGTTGTATCAAAATGAGAATTTCCGGGGACAATATCGCCCTCTTTCAATATTGCAGAAAATAAAATATTTTCTGCTGCTCTTCCTTGATGTGTAGGTAAAAAACTATGAAACCCAAGCAAATCTCTAATAGTCTGTCGCAATTTAAGAAATGAAATTGAGCCGGCATAACTTTCGTCTCCTTTCATTATTTCTGCCCATTGATTATCACTCATTGCACCTGTTCCGGAATCAGTTAACAAGTCAATGATCACCTGATCACTTCGCAGATTAAACATATTAAATTCAGCTTCTTTTATCCATTTTTCTCTATCTGCTTTTGTGCTTGTTGTAATATTTTCAACCATCTTTGTTTTATATGGTTTTATGTAAGGTAGTTTCATTTTGACACCTCATTATTTTTATTGTAAAACATTAATTAAATTTAATATTTATTTATGTTAATTCAAACACATTTTTAATGTTAATGATGTAATAGAAAAACTAATTGAAGCTAAGAAGAATTCATAATTTTTCAAATAAAAAAAATAATTGTAAATGTAGTCAAAATTTGTTAAATTAATTTTCAAATGGATTAGAGGTGAACAAAATAGAGCGGAAAAAGAAAATTATTGGAATAAGTATAGCTATAGTATTGATTGTATTATTGGTTTATACTATTCAGTTTACATTAATACAAACATCGATATCAAAAATTAAGAAATCAAATAAAATCATCGTGCTGATGAGTAATAAACCTACGGTATATTATCAAGGTGCCGAAGGGCCGACTGGTTTTGAATATGAATTAATGTCTGATTTTGCAGAATTCTTAGATGTGAAATTGGAAATTAAAATATACAATGATATTGCTGAATTATTATCAGCAATAGATGATAAAAAAGGTGATATTGCATCGGGAGCTATTACAAAAACGAAAGAGCGAAATGATACACTTTTATTTGGTCCAGAATATTACAATGTAAGTGAAGTAATTGTCTATAGACGAGGAAATAAAAAACCAAGAAAAATTGATGATCTGAAAAATTATTCCTTTATGGTTACTAAAAACACGAGTTACATTAGCACACTTCAAGAATTAAAAAATGATCATCCCCAGTTAGAGTGGAAAGTTGCAGAAGAATTATCAACAGAACAATTGCTATACAAAGTATTCAATAAAACATTAGGTTGCACAGTTGCAGATGAAAATATTTTTGATATTAATCGTCGTTATTATCCCGGTATTAAAATTGCTTTTCCGATTAAAGAAGATCAATCTCTATCTTGGGTGATAAATGAAGATAAAAAATATATTAATAAGGTTTTAAAATATTGGTTAAAAAAATACAAAAAATCAGGTAAATATAATGCATTAGTTGAGAAGTATTATAGTTATTCAAAAATATTTGATTATGTAGATATTCGTGCTTTCCATCGCAATATTAACGCAAGATTACCAAAATATAAAAACATATTCAAAAATGTATCAAAAAAATACGGTTTTTCATGGCAATTATTAGCCGCTCAATCTTATCAAGAATCTCATTGGCGTCCCTATGCAAAAAGCCCAACAGGTGTAAGGGGAATAATGATGCTAACAAGAAATACAGCAAAATCATTGGGTGTTACAAATCGCTTGAATATATACCAAAGTATTAATGGAGGAGCAAAATATCTATCAAAAATGTTGAATCAAGTTCCTGAATATATAAATGAAGAAGATAAAATACTTTTTGCATTAGCCGGATATAATGTTGGAATGGCTCATATTAAAGATGCTATGAATTTGGCTGAAGAATTAAATATTGATGCGAATAGATGGAATGAATTCAAGGAAGTGTTGCCGTTATTGACACAAGAGAAATATTATAAAAACTTAAAATATGGGTATGCAAGAGGAACTGAACCTGTAATTTATGTTGAACATATATTAAATTATAAAAATATTTTAGAAAATAAAAATTAATTGGAATATAAAAGGAGGGAATCATAATTGCAAAATTTAAATTGGCTGGACTTCAGTGTAATAATCGCCTTTTTCTTAGTGATCTTCGGTATTGCTATTTATTACACAAAAAAAGCAGGGAAAGATACTGGAGAGTTTTTTCTATCGGGTAGAAATTTACCTTGGTATTTAGCCGGTACTGCAATGGTTGCAATTACTTTCGCAGCTGATACGCCATTAGCTGTAACAGAACTAATAGCGAAAAATGGAATTGGCGGAAATTGGTTGTGGTGGAATATGGCAATTGGTGCAATGTTAACTGTTTTCTTTTTCGCTCGTTTATGGCGTCGTGCCGGTGTGATGACAGATGTAGAATTTGTAGAGTTGAGATATTCCGGGAAACCGGCAGCTGCATTGAGAGGATTTCGGGCAATTTATCTCGGGCTTTTTATGAATGCGATTGTTATGGGTTGGGTGAATAAAGCTATGGAAAAAATATTTTCTGTAACCATTCCTGAAGTTAACGGATTTACACTTGTGATAATTACAGCCACGATAATTGCTATTTATGCATCAGCATCAGGATTAGTAGGCACTGCCAGAACAGATAGTTTTCAATTTGTTTTTGCCATTACCGGTTGTATAATTCTCGCAGTTATTGCAGTTAGATTGCCTGAAGTTGGAGGTATGGTTGCATTAAAAGAAAAGATAGCTCCTCAGTTATTGGAATTCACACCACGGATTGGAAATGCATCTTTACATGGAGTAGCCGGTGGTGCATTGGCTTTGACAGTTGGAGCATTTATTGCTCATATCGGTTTGCAGTGGTGGTCAAGTTGGTATCCGGGAGCCGAACCGGGAGGAGGCGGATATATTGCTCAAAGAATGATGTCAGCAAAAGATGAAAAACATAGTTTGTTTGCTACACTGTGGTTTACAATTGCTCATTATGCAATCAGACCCTGGCCGTGGATTCTTGTTGCATTAGTTGCACTTGTAGTATTTCCAAGGTCAGAAAATCCTGAAGTATTGCAAAAACAAAATCCTGCGATGTATCAAGTTGCAGAAAAAGTTTATAACAATCAAACTTTAGAAAAATCCGATAAAGTAACTTCTTCTACTGTAGAATTTCAGGAATTCTATGAAAACTATGAAAACACAATTGATCCGGGAAGAATGTATCCGAAAATGATGGTGAGATATTTGCCTGCCGGATTATTAGGATTGTTAATTGCAGTATTTCTTGCTGCTTATATGTCCACGATCGCATCGCAGCTAAATTGGGGAACCTCATATTTGGTAAATGATTTTTATCGTCGTTTTATATCAAGAAAAAAAAGTGAAAAACATTATGTTTTAGTTTCAAGAATAACTTTGGTCTTACTTGTAATTTTTTCATTGATTATTACAAAATATTTTTTAACGACAATTTCAGGAGCATGGGAATTCATAATCAATGCAAGTGCCGGGATTGGAGCTGTTTTAATTTTACGATGGTTTTGGTGGCGAATAAATGCTTGGTCGGAGATCTCCGGAATGATCGCTCCGCTAATTATTTATCCAATTGCAAAATATAAATTTGGCATGGAATCACCAATTACACTTTATCCGATTGTTATTGGTTCAACTTTAGTGTGGTTGATCGTTACTTATTTGACAAAACCGGAAAGTACAGAAACACTTAGAAAATTTTATAAAAAAGTTCATCCGGGTGGGATTGGTTGGAAGAAAATTGCAAAAGATATGCCTGAAGTAAAAGGTGATACAGGTTTTGGACGATTATTTTTGGATTGGGCATGTGGAGTTGCACTTATTTATTCATTTCTATTTGGAATTGGCAAATTGATATTTGTAGAATTTATTCCTGCAATTATTTATTTATCAATATCAGTTATATCTGCTTTGATAATTTATTTTGATTTGAAAAATAGAGGATTTGAAGAATTAGTTGAATAAAAAAA
>JAYEOX010000072.1:12020-16336 GCA_034723415.1 Fidelibacterota bacterium
AAAAAAAATGAAAAACTTGACATTAGATAATAAATTTGCTACAATTTAATGTTTGATGAAAAATTATAAAGAGAGATATAAAATGAAGAAATTACTAATAACGATTTTCATTTTGTCATTTTTATTATTTTCAGGATGTTGGGATGTTCTGAATTTGGATCTTAATGATAATAATAATATGTTAAAATATACAATTGATAATATTCCTGAAAATATAATCGATGCAAATAATAATTTTAGTTTAGAATTGTTCAAAACTATCAATACAAATGAAGGTGACAGCAATATTTTTATATCACCTGTTTCTGTTTCCTTCGCTTTGGGAATGACAATGAATGGTGCCGATAGGAATACTTATGAAGAAATGAAGAATACACTGGATTTTGCAGATTTAGATATAGAAAAGATAAATAAATCCTATTTAACTTTGATTGATGAACTTTATAATGTCAGTGAAGGTGTTGAATTTAATCTTGCTAATTCTATTTGGTATAGTGATAAATTTTCATTGCAAAATGAATTCAAAAATTTAAATGAAAACTATTTCAAAGCAAAAATGGAAGGATTAGATTTTAATGATGTAGAAAATTCACTTGATATTATGAATAGTTGGGTGGAAGAACAAACACAGGGGAAAATTAAAAATTTGATTAATAGAATTTATCCGAATGATTGTATGTTCCTTATCAATGCTATCTATTTCAACGCGAGTTGGAAATATCAATTTGATGAAACTGAAACAGAAGAATCACAATTTTATATAGATAATGAAAATGCTGTCAATTGCGATATGATGAATATCAAAAGTAAATTTCATTTTGTAAAAACCAATGACTATCATGCTCTGGAATTACCTTACGCCAATGAAAATTATTCTATGCTAATGTTAATGCCAAGAAGCAAAAATATTGATGATTTTCTTAATAGTATCAATAGAGATACAATTGCAAAGATTCAAAATAAATTTGAATATGATTCCATAAATATATCAATACCAAAATTAGAACTGGAATATGAGATAAACTTGAATGATATTTTAATAGAAATGGGAATTGAGGAGGCTTTTGATAGTCGATCTGCCAATTTTTCTAAGATGTTCAATGAACTTCAGAGTAGTATTTGGATAGATAGAGTAAAACAGAAATCTTTTTTAAAAGTGAATGAAGAAGGTACAGAGGCGGCAGCGGCAACAGCTGTTGTGATGACTTTGGGGATTAGCGATGAAAAGTTTATGAATTTTAATATTCCATATTTATTCTTTATAATTGAAAAACAGTCAAACACGATCTTGTTTTGTGGAAAAGTTGTAAATCCTGTTGAATGAATTCGAAAGAAAGTATAAACCTGATTACATAATTGAACAGGAACAAGAGGATTTGGTTAGAAATAATTTTTTAAATTTTGAAGAGCAGAAAAGATCAAATAATAATTTTAGTTAATTAAACACTAGTGGCAAACCTATTTTTGTGGAAAACAGAAATTTTTAATTTCATGATTGACTTTTTTAAATTCTATTCGTATTATTACAAGCTATTTCAAATACGGTGGTTGTAGCTCAGTTGGCAGAGCGCTTGGTTGTGGTCCAAGTGGTCATGGGTTCAAGTCCCATCATCCACCCTATCGGGGCGTGGCGCAGTCCGGCTAGCGCACCTGCTTTGGGAGCAGGGAGTCGAAAGTTCAAATCTTTTCGCCCCGACAATTTTCTTAATTGAAAAGTAAAAACATTTATTTTTCAATATTTATTTTGATGCCCCGGTAGCTCAATTGGATAGAGCAACGGTCTTCTAAACCGTAGGTCACAGATTCGAATTCTGTCCGGGGTACTATTTTTAAATAATTTTTTTCTTCTGTAACTTTTAGATTTTTTAACTATATTTTATTAAAATCATTTTATTTTATCAATATATCTAATCTAAAAATCTTTAATTTATAATCTTTCTTTGTGCTTTCTTTGTGTTTCTTGTGGTTAATAATCTTTGCGTAATCTTTGCGTGAAATATTTTATTATTTACTTGATCTTATCCACTTAACTAATTCAGGAAAAGTCGGTCGTTTACCATACATCAAAATTGCTGTTTTAAAAATTCTGCTTGCAATAAATGTTATTCCGATGATCCACAAGATTAGATAAAATGCCATTCCCAAAGAATAATACCATGGTGCAGACAACATTCCAACATGAATAATCATAAAAAATGGTGTGATAGGAGGGATGAGGGTAAGAACTTTTGTGATAATTGATTCCGGATTAGTAATAATAAAAGAGATAAAATACATTGGTATTATTGCAAATAAAGAGAAAAATCCAATTATTTGTTGAGCATCTCTTTCGTTATTAAAAAGGGATCCTAAACTCACATAAATTGTGCTGTACATAAAATATCCAAGTATGAAAAATAATAAATACCAAAGTATTTTAAATGAAAACAGTTGTGAAATATTTAATTCTATCGGAAGGATGCTGCTACCGAAAATTCCTAAAATAATAATTATTATCAAGTAAAATGAAATTTGAATTATTCCAAGTAAACCAATGCCGAGTATTTTACCTGCCATCAATTCTCTTGTTTTCACAGAAGAGAGTAATATTTCAATTATACGATTACTTCGTTCTTCTATTACACTCGTTATCAGAAGTTGTGAGCTTGTTAAAATTCCAAGAAGTAAAACAAACATAAAAATTCCGGGGATTACATATTTGACAAACATATCCATCTTTTCCAGCTCGCCTTTTTCTGAAATTTCATAAAGCTGAGTATTCAAATCTTTTCTTATATATTTCAGATCATCTTTATTTAATTTTAAATTTTCTATTCTTTGATTTTTTACAACATTGAAAATGATTCCTTCAATTTTTGAAACTTGTTCGATTCCAATATTATTTCTATGATAAAATTTTACCTTTCCGCTATCTATCAATTGTGGTTCTAAAACAATTACAATGTCTTCAATATTTGACTTGATCAATTCTTTAATAAATATTTTTTCGTTATTATTAACATTGGTATAATGTTGTAAAATAAATTGCTCTTTCTCTTTTTTCTGTTCATTATTTACAACTTCTTCTTTGATCTGTTCGAATTTGTAATTTTCTTTATCAATAATTCCAACATTCAACACAGGTTGTTCGGAATTCATTACCAAATATTGAGGAATTCCTGCAATAATTATAATGATAAATGGTAATATTAATGTTATAATGAATGCTTTTGAACGGAGATATCTGAACAATTCCCACTTTGCGATTTTTATTATATTATTCATTTTTTTCCTCTTCAACTAACTTTAAAAATATCTGTTCTAATTTCGGTTTGAAGTAGGAGAATCCTTTTATATCATATTTATCTGTAAGTTTTTTTATTATATCATTTGTTCCCATTGAATTTGGTAATTTCCCTCTGATCATATTTGGTAATATTTCTTGATCAATAAGCACATTTTTGGGCAATTTGTTATTATTTTCTTGGAATTCTACTTCAACGATATTTCCACCATATTCATTTTTTATATTGTTTAAATTTCCTTCTTTAATCACTTTGCCTTTGTTAATTAGGCAGATAGAATCGCAAATATTTTCCACCTGTTCCATCTGATGAGTAGAAAAAATTATTGTTGTGTTATTGTTCTTGTATTCGTTCAATATTCCTTTTAACAATTTTTGATTTACGGGATCTAATCCGGAAAATGGTTCGTCCAGTATCATCAATTTTGGATCGGAAATCACTGTAATGATAAACTGTACCTTTTGTTGATTTCCTCTTGAAAGTTCAGATATTTTGCTGTCCTTATTTTTAGATAAATTGAAACGAGACAACCAATGGTCGGCTTTTTCAGATGCAATATGATGATCTAACCCTTGAAGTGTGGCAAAATAAACGATTGTCTCTTTAACTTTTGCTTTTTGATAAAGTCCTCTCTCTTCCGGCAGATAACCAATATTTAATTTGCTTCCTTCTAAACTCGATCTATTGCCAATAAATATTTCCCCGGAATCCGGCTGAATAATATTCATTATCATTCGGATTGTTGTTGTTTTTCCTGCACCGTTAGGTCCAAGTAATCCGTAAATGGAACCTTTTGAAACTTCAAATGATACATCATCAACTGCTTTTACATTTGAAAATTCTTTTACAATATTATTTATTTTTAACATTTTATCCTCTTATTTCTTTAATGATCCATATAAAAAATACTAAATATTTCATCAAAATAAAACAAAAAAAGATACCCGAAATATTTTCTCGGGTACCTAATTAATTTATAATTCTTCTTTGCGAATTAGCGTTTTTGTGTGAATATTCTTTAGAACAATGACC
>JAYEOX010000073.1:0-16306 GCA_034723415.1 Fidelibacterota bacterium
ACAAAAATAGTAAATAACTTATGATAAATATAAAAACAAATTCTATTCTTATTCTTTGCGACTTTGCAACTTTGCGAGACACATTCTTAACAACAAAACACCTTGGCGTCTTGGCGACTTTGCGAGAGATTTCTTTATCATATTTAGCGACTTTGCGAGCGATTTTTAAATAAAAGGATAAATTATGACAGAAAATGAAATTGCTAAAATAATTGTTGATATTGCATACAAAATACATATTAATACTGGTCCCGGGATTTATGAATCTGTATATGAGTCAATATTAGTTTATGAATTAAAAAAACGAAATATTAAATTTGAAAGACAAAAGAAAATTCCTGTTATTTGGGATAACACAAATATGGATGTAGCTTTCAGAGCCGATTTAATTATTGAAAATAAAGTAATCATTGAAATAAAATCTGTTGAAAAAATATTACCTGTTCATCATAAGCAATTATTAACATATTTAAAAATAACAAAATTAAAACTTGGATTATTGATAAATTTTAACGAAAAATTAATTAAAGATGGAATAACAAGAATAGTAAATAATCTATGAAAAGTAAAATTAAAACACTTCGCGTCTTGGCGAGAAATATTCTTAACAACAAAACACCTTGGCGACTTTGCGACTTGGCGAGAAATATTCTTAACAACAAAACACCTTGGCGACTTTGCGACTTGGCGAGAAATATTCTTAACAACAAAACACCTTGGCGACTTTGCGACTTGGCGAGAGATTTTTAAGTAAAAAGGTAACGAATATGAGACAAAAATTATTGAGAAAATTAGGACAATTAGTTTCAGAGAAGACCTGGTTGATGTTTGGAATAATTATAATGATAACTTTGGTTTTGGGATTTCTATCTTCAAAATTAGAGATGTCGATGAATATGACGAATATATTACCACAAGACGACCCGATGGTTAAGGAATTTAATTATATTTTTAACGAATTCAATGGTGCCTCTAATGTCTTTATCGTGGTTGAAGGTGGATATGATAAAATGATAAAATTTGCTGAAAATATTTCTCCACAAATAACAAATTTGGGAAATTGGATAGAAGAAAATGATGACGGGAAAATTTTAAAAGAACATAATACTGCAAAAGAGAAAGCTCAAGCAGGAAAAATTGAATCAATTGATAGTTATTTTTCTAGAGTGGATTATAAACAACCGATTGATTTTATTGAGAATCATGGACTGATGTTAATCAAGCCGTCAAAATTAAAAAACATTCAAGAGATTTTTTCTAATCCAAATCTATTGCCATTTTTAACTAACTTCAATAATAGTTTAGAAAAGGAATATATTCAGTCGGAAGAAAAGTTATCTACAATGCAGAAACAGAGATCGGCAGTACAGTTTTTAGATGGAATAGAAAGTTTTGTTGACTATTCAGAAAAAGCATTTTATTCAGATGAATATAAAAATTCTCTCGGAACAGATGCAGCAAAGTCAATGGCAATTGGAAATCCTTATATGGCTTCTCCGGACAGATCTATGTTGTTAATTATGGCCACTCCAAATTTTAATATTATGCAAATGGATTATCTAATGCCGGCAGTAAACGGATTAGAAAAATTTGTAAAGACAGAAGCAGAAAATTATGATGTTCAAGTTGGTCTTGCCGGTGCACTTCCGCTTGGTCGTGATGAAATGGCTGCAGCAACTGAAGATTCAATGTTGTTGACAATGTTAGCATTAGGAATTGTTTTGATTTTATTTATAGTAACTTTTAGAATGGTAAGTTCACCATTTTTTGCATTGATAAATTTGATAATTGGGGTTGTCTGGGCGATGGGTGTTTCGTGGTTTCTCGTTGATTCTTTAAATATGATGACTGTAATGATGGCGGTGATTTTAATTGGATTAGGAATAGATTTCTCAATACACATTATTTCTGTTTATACGGAACTTACAAATAAAGGAATACAGCCGAAAAATGCAATTATTGAGACATTAGAAAAAGTTGGGGCCGGAATTATCACTGGTGGATTTACAACTGCGGCTGCATTTTTAACTTTAACCATTGCAAGAAGTGCCGGTATGAAAGAATTCGGATTAGTGAATGGGATTGGACTTATTGTGATTATGATTTCTACACTTATCACCTTGCCGACAATTCTGATGTTACGAGAAAAATTTCGTTCAAAAATTAATGTAACCCAAAAGAAAAGTAGAGATATTTCTTATGCTGTTGTTGGGAATATTTCAAATTCATTTTTCAAAAGATGGAAAGTTTCATTGATAGTTTTGTTAATTGTTACGATTGGGTTTGGATATATGATAACAAAAGTGACAATGGATTACAACTATTTGAATATGGAACCCGCAGGTTTGGAATCAATAAAACTCAACGAAAAAATTATTGATAAATTCAATATGTCATCTGATATGACAATGATGACAGCAAAATCATTAGAGAAAAATTATCAATATACAAAAGAGGCAAAAGAGAAATCCAGTATTAGTTTTGTTGAATCTATTTCTGATTATTTACCAATGAAATCAGAGCAGAAAAAAAGAATGCCAAAACTGCAAATGATCCAAAATACAATGAGAAATAAATCAATAAACTCAACAATAAATGGGAATGATTGGAAAGCAATAAAGTCAGAACTATTCCGACTTGAAGCAAATGTTATTGAGATGCAGGATATGGCTTTTATGGGCGGACAAGATATGGTTGATGAAAAAGCTACAAGATTAGTTGGAATTCGTGAAAAGCCAACGAGCGGTAATCTAACGGCTTTTTTGTCTCGTTTGAAATCTAATGAAATTGATTTAAATAGAGCATCACTTTTCAATATTGACTTTGCTAAAAAATTTAAATCATTGGTAATGAATATGTCGAATTCATCACAGATAAAAATAGAAGATTTACCGCAAATTGTAAAAGATAAATATATAAGCGAAGACGGGGACAGATATTTAATGACGGTCTATCCAAAAGGGGATGTGTGGAATATTGAGCATCTTGAAGTTTTCACAAAAGATATTTTTGATATCACTCGAAGTGTAGCTGGAACGCCACCAATGTTTTATTATTTAATGGAAATTTTGGGAAAAGATGGTAGAAGAGCATCATTATTAACAATTGCAGTTGTATTTTTATTCCTATGGTTTGATTTTAAATCATTTAAAAAAGCGCTTATCGCAATGGTTCCGCTGTTCGTAGGTGTAATTTGGATGATTGGAACAATGGGAATATTTGGAATACAAATTACTCTATTGAATATTATGGCAATTCCACTAATAATTGGAATAGGAATAGACGATGGTGTACATATACTTCATCGCTATAAGATTGAAGGAGAAAATAATACTCGTAAAGTTTACAGCTCAACCGGTAAAGCAATAATAATAACTTCATTGACTACGATGCTATCATTTGGTTCATTAGTTTTTGCTACTTATCGTGGATTTGGCAGTATGGGACTCGCATTATTTATTGGTGTTGGAATGTGTTTGCTTGCTTCGATTTTGGTTCTGCCGGCGATTTTGGGAATTAATTTTAGCAACGAACAAAAACGAACAAAGAATTAATTTTAGCAACTAACAAAAACTAACAAAAACTAACTAAGTGTTTATATAGATGATGAAATATTGTTATGAAAAGGTACAAAAATTCAGTTTGAAAAATTCACAATTTAACCACTCAACCACTAAACAAAAATTTCAAGTTTTTCGTGCTATTTCGTGTATTTAGTGGCTAAGTAAAATTAAATAAAGGAATAAAATGAAACTAAAAAAATACTTCACATTAAAACATTTAATATTTGTAATAATCGGTGGAATTTTAGGATATATTTATTATCATTTTTGGGGATGTGTAAATCAAACTTGTCCAATCACTTCAAATCCATATTTAACAATTTTATATGGAATGATTTTTGGATATTTATTGACACCAAGTAAGAAGAAATCTGGAGATAAAAGTAAATCCAGTAAAATATTGTCTTCGGAATCTCATAAGTCAGAAAAGTGAAAAAATTACAAAATATTTTTATATTATCTTTTTATATAAATAAAAATATTTTATATTTTCTATTATGAAAGAATTGGGATTTTTAGTAATATTAACAATGAATAATAATGTTTATATTTAAGTGAATTGATGTTTAAAAATATCCCATTTTATAAAAATAAGACAAGAAGAAAGAAAATTGGAGTTGCTCTCGGAAGTGGTTCTTCAAGAGGATGGGCTCATATTGGTGTTTTGGATGCATTAGATAAAAATGGTATTAAAGTTGATTATATAGCCGGAACGAGTATTGGTTCTTTTGTTGGAGCAATCTATGCCGCAGGCGAATTGAAAAGCTTAAAAGATTTTGCTTCAAAAATGAAATGGAAAGATGTGCTTAATAATCTTGATTTTACATTCCCGCGATATGGATTTCTAACTACTGAAAAAGTATCTCATATGATAAATATGCACATGAATATTAAAAAGTTTGACGAATTGAATATTCCTCTAAAAGTTGTAGCAACTAATTTATTAACTGGAGAGCAAGTGATTTTTGATTCTGGTAATATTGTTGATGCGGTTTCTGCCAGTGGTTCTGTACCGGGAATTGTTATTCCCTATGTTAGAAATAAAGAAATATTAGTTGACGGTGGTTTAGTGAATCCTGTACCTGTTGATATTGTGAAGGAAATGGGAGCTGATATTGTTATTGCCATTGATTTGAGTAAAGGAATAATCGATCACAAATTTAAAAAACAGAAAAAACGATCTAAAGAAAATATCGATCAAAAATTATATTCCGAAATATATTTTAAAAACATCAAAAATCCAATCGTTAAAAAATTAACGAAAAAATTGACCAAAGCAGAGAAAGTTGTCTTTGAAAAAGTTGGCTCATGGAAAAAAACCAAAATTGGCTTGCCTAATATTTTTGAAACATTTTCTACTTCAATAGATATTATGGAAACTCAAATTGCAAAGGCGAATTTCCAGATTTCTAAACCCGATGTAATAATCCGTCCGAAACTTGCCGATTTGAAATTTTTTGATTTTAATCTTGGTAAAAAAGCGATTGATGAGGGATATAAACGAACAATGGAAAAAATGGAACAAATAAAATCATTAATAGATCAATGAAAAATAAATCCAAAAATAAGGTTTTTCAAATTATTAGTAAACGGATATTTTTTATATCTTTTATTCTTACTTTCCAATTATTTTCACAAAACGAATTTAATGAAATAGGCATTATTCACAAAGGAGACGGTGGAATAGTGTCTCCGGGAATAATGAATATAAATAAAGGTATTATTGAAAATATTTCTCAGTATAATGATTCATTAGATCAAGAACAAATCTACGATCATCATATTACTCCAACATTTTTTGATCTAAATATTTATGATAGTAGTAGAGTTATTCACTACGATTCTTTGTTGGTACGAAATGGAATTGTATATTATTTATTAAAGGCGGAAAACAGAATATATTTTCACAAAGTTGCACCGTTTTCAGAAAATAAATTGTTAGGATATTTTTATGAAAATAATGAATTAACTTCGGGTGGATTCCATAATTTATACCATAAATTTGAAGATGATCTTGCCTTTTCAAAATATTATTTAGATAAACAAAATTTGAATAAATTGCCACATAACGAACAATTATCAGCTGATAATTTCAAAAAATTATTAAAAGGTAAATATTCTTTATGGTTGCATAATTTCACAAAAAAGCAGTTTACATTATTCTCAAAATTACTCAAAAAATACGAGATAGAAATTGTATATTTACCAAAAAATATTGATTGGAAAATAACAACACTTGATAATGCAACTGTTATTGTTGATTTGCCAAGTATTTTTCAAATTGAGGAAAATGTGAATTTAATAAACGATTTTGAAAGTTACTTTGGCTTAAATTCAAATTTATATTATAAAATATTTGAAAAAGAAAAATTGTTTAACAATGATTTTTTTAAAAATAATCCAATCTTAGAAATATTAACTGACGAAGAATTTATTCAGTATTGTGCTATTTTTCCGTCTCAATTTTTTGGGTTAGATGATAGAATAGGAATTTTAAGAAAATCTTTTTCTGCTAATTATGTTGTGTTTACTGCTGAACCATTTACTGAAGACTCTTTTGTCAAAAAAGTATATATTGATGGAATTGAAATATATTCTAACAAAGATACAACGACTCAATCAAATTAGAAACTTTTACTTTTCTTTGTTAACCATTTTTATCTTATTTTTAAAATTGGGCTTTGGGTCTTTATTCGTTACCGATGAGTCGGAATCATCATTTTGGTTTTTAGCATATTGAGGTTTCTTTTGCAAGTTATTTATTTTATTGTTCGTTGGTTGTGATAGTTGCGTTGGATTTAACATATTTTTCTGAATTTCAGAGGTTGAGATTTTTTGATTGGGCATATTTGGGGAAACGGAATTATAAATATAATAAACACCGAATAATAAAATAATTACAGCAACAGCAGTTGATAATGGTTGAGAATATTTATACACAAATTGTTTGAAAATAAACTTTTTCTTTGATTTGTGATACTCAATCTTTTCCATTAATTTTTCATTAAAATTTGCTGATGTCTTTAATTTTGGCAAGCTGTGAAGTGATTCGAGAATTTGCTCCATGTCATTTAATTTTGCTCGACAATTTGGACATTCGTTTAAATGTTTTTCCGCTTCAATTTTCATTGAATGCGAAATACTATTATCTAAATAATCTGATATTATGTTCTCAAAGCTATAACATTTCATCTTATAAGCACTTCTCCCTATTTACTTAAATTTTTCAATATTTTTTGCAATTTCAATCTACCTCGATTTATTCGGCTTTTTACTGTTCCAATTGATACATCAACTATGTTACTCACTTCTTCATAAGAAAGTTCCTGAATATCTCTTAAAATTAATGTGCTCTTAAATGGTTCCTCCAATTGATGTACGGCTTTTAAAATATATTTCATTTGATGTTTTGAGCTAATGCTTTTTTCAGGCACATTTGACTCGGAAGGAATTTCATAATCCTTGTCATCAAAACCCATATCGCTTATTGAAAATATTTTCCTTCGTTTTCGTTTTCGTAATTCTGTTTTAGCAAGATTTGCGGCTATTGTAAATATCCAAGTGCTGAATTTTGCAATTTCTTTATACATATCTGCGCTGGTATATAATTTCAAAAAAGTATCTTGTACAATATCTTCTGCGGATTCTTTCGAATGAACATAGCCAAAAACAAAATTTAATAGTCGGTCTTTGAATCTATTTACTAATTCTAAATAGGCGCGTTCATTTCCCTTTTGAAATTGGAGAATTAATTCTTCATCAGTATATTTTTTATTATTATTCAAATTGATCTTTCCTCATAATATTTTCAATCACTAAAATTATATTGTTTAAAGAATTTATTTGGCTTGTTTTTATTCTTTTATCGGCTTCAACAATTGAATTTATGCCTTGTAAAAGTTGTGCTTTTGAATAATTTTGAGTGTATCCTTTCATCTTATTTAATTGTCTTGTATTATATACATGTATTATTCTACCGGTGGAAATATCATCATTAATTCGTGGATCTTTTAAAACACTTAATCCCCAAATAAAATTATAGAGTGTTATCAACATATAAACATCATTGAATCCTTTGGAAATTAAATTTTCTAAAATAATTATTGCTTCAGATTTGTCTCTTTTACCGATTGACTCCAGCAGATCATTGATTTTATTTGTTTTGGAATATCCTGCAATGAAACGAACATTTTCATCGGTTATTGTTTGTTCAGTGTTTAGGTATATTTTTAGTTTATCCAATTCGTTGGACAAATCTGATAAATTCGTTCCAACGATTTTTATTAGTTGATCGATTGCAGAATTTGTTATTTTTCTATCATCGTTATTTAAATAATTTTTTATCCAGGCAGGTATTTCATTTTCAAATGGAGATGTTATCATTAGTGTTGTGGATTTTGCCTTAATATCTTTTAAAAATTTATTTCTATAATCAATTTCCGGTGCAATTAATACAAGAATATTTTCTTTGATCGGCTTTCCTAAATATTTTTTTAATAGCTTTTTTGAAGGGTTCTTAAATTTTTTAATATCATTTAGAATAATTAATTGTGGTTTTTGAAACATTGAAATGGAGTAGAGAATGTTTTGTAAATTGGAAGCATCCAATTCGTTTGCATATTTTATTTTTTTATCTATTGTTCCATTTCTATTTTTGAATGAATCAGCTAATACATGAATAAAATTTTCTTTTAGGTAAAAATCATCACCAAATAGGAAATATACAGGCCTAAATTGTCCTGCTTCAATATTTTGTAATTCTTTAAAATAGTCAGAAAACCAACTCATATATATTTTTGCCTACTCATGTATTTTTTAATATCATATAAAATAACCCAACCCATAAATCAATTAAATTTAACAATTTTTATTAACAATTCAAATTAATTATTGCACTGATAGATATTAGTTAAATGCTAACACGATAAAACCCAATAATACACAATAATAAGAAAATATGTAAAATTTTCCTTTTAACAAACTATATAAAATCCATTTGATCGCATAATAACCGGTAATAAAGGCAATTATCGTACCAAGTAGTATTGGCCTCCAATCAATTGCAGAAGCTCCAATAATATTTTTTGTTTCTAAAATCGTTGCTCCAAAAACAAGTGGTAAAGCTAATATAAAAGAGAACCTTGCGACCTTTTTTTTGTCAATGCCCAGAAATAATCCGGTAGATATTGTGCTCCCGCTACGAGAAATCCCGGGAATAATTGCTAATGCTTGAACAAGACCAATTATTATTGATTTCAATAAATTAAATTTTTTATTTTTATTCTCTGCCCACTGTGTTAGAAATAATACAGTACCTGTAATTATTAAAGCAATTCCCACTGCATTAACATTTTGAAATAAATTTTCGAAAAAATCTTTAAAGAATACACCAGCAATTCCTGCAGGGATCATTGCAATTAACATATAAATACTCAAAGCGAAATATTCATCATTTTTCATATTTTTACGATAATTTGTAATTTTCCAAAAATTTTTAAAAAAAGCAAGTAGTATTTTTTGTATTTCTTTTCTGAATACAACCAATACACTTAAAAAAGTTCCAAAATGAAGAAAGACCTCCATAGTAATACCGGGGTAGTTAATTCCAAATATTTCGCTAACCAGTACTAAATGTCCGGAACTGCTAACTGGTAAAAATTCAGTTAATCCCTGTGTTATTGCTAATAATATTACTTTTAAATAACCCATAAAATATTGATCCTAATGTTTTTTATTATTTATTAATTAAATTATTCTCTTTCTAAAACGATAATTCTATTGTTTTTAAATTGTAGAAAATTCATTGAGGTATTTACTCTGGGTTTTCTGGATGTAAAACTTATTTTTCTAATGGGCCCGATAAATGTATCTAAATCAGACAGAGCATTTTTTATTTCCTCTTTATTACGATTTCCGGATTCGATCAGATTTAATAATAAAAGCATTGTATCATAGCCGTAAAGTCCTACTCTTGTCGGTGGTTTTCCATTAATTTCTCTATATTCTTCCAATAACTTATCGTTCTCATTTTTCCCTTTAAACCAAAGATGATCAGAGATAAAAATTATTTCATTAACATATTTTCCATATTTGTTTAAAATATCGGTGTTAAACCAAGTTGCATCGCCAAGATATTGAGCTATAAAATCATATTTAGCTATTTGTGGAGCGACATATTTAATATCTTCCCTTGGAATTGCAAGATAAATTCCACTTTTGCCAATTATTGATAATATGTTGTTACTATCAGGATTAGAATTCATTATATTTTTGATCGAGTCGATATAATTAAAGTATGTAAAAGCAGAATCATCATAAGAAAAATATTTTTCCAATGTATCAATCGAGTTTATTGTAAATATTGAATCCGAATAGAAATTATTATTTTTAGCAATTAGTGATTGAAGAGAATCAATAAGTAATGTATCATTTTGGGCAAATAATGTTTGAAGAGAATCAATGAGTAATGTGTCTTTTTGGGCGATTAATGTTTGTAGAGAATCAATAAGAAATAAGTTATTTTGGATGATTAATGTTTCTAAAGAATCGATAAGCAAGAAATCATTATTTATAAATTCATAAGTTAGACTATCTACTTCTATTATTCTGTCAAATTCACTTCTAATGTCTTTCGGAGTTCCTTGATACCAAATGTTCTCAATTATTTTTCCCTCTTTTTTTTCTACTGTTTTATTAAAGCTATTTATCATTGCACGACCGTATTCATTGCTGGGAGCAATAGTGATAAAATCATTTAAATTCAACTCATTAATTGAATAATCAGCTATAGCATATCCTCTTTCATCTTGATCCGGACTTAGTTGAAATATATATTCTCCCATATTGCCCAATCCGTTTTCTGTGGCGGTTGGAGTAAGCATTGGAAGTTTCATAATATTACAAATTGGGGACATCGCAATTGCCGATTGGCTTGATAAAGGTCCAATGATAGCTATACAATTTTTTATTTGACTAAGTTGATATGTCTGTTTTATCGCCTTTTTTGTATCACTTTCCGTATCGAATATTGTTAGATTAATTTCAGTGGAAATTTGATTTTTGTATTTGTTTAGAGCTAACTTAATTCCATCTAAAATGTTATTTCCGTGAATAGAATTTGGGCCGGATAATGGTAAAACAACACCAATATTTATTTCTTCAGTATTGCTATTAGTTAAATTTTGTTTTAGATTTTTTAAATATGTTTTACTAAAATAATCAATTTGATCAATTTCTTTTTCGGTTTTTTTTATTGTTTTTTTTGCTTTTTCGAATTTACCGGCATTGATATATTTTTCGATTAATAATAATTTAATGAAGATATATTGATTTTTTGTTTTGGTCAATGACAATATTTTTTCTAAATCATTTTCAGATAAAAATGCGTTACTAATTTTTTTAATAAATTTTTTAATATCATTAGCAAAATTAAGTTCATTTGTTAATGATTCTGCTTCAATTGCCGGTAAAATTGCTGTGCTATAACTATTTTTGTTAACAAATGATTGAGATTTAATAAAATAAATATCTGCCAAATAACGACTTGTAGGAAAATATTCTCCGAATATTCTGCTAAGTGTAATTGCCGAATTGTAATTATTTAATTTATAATGACATTTTATTTTCATAAATAAAGCTACAGAAGAGTATTGATCATTTCGAATATTATTTAAATCGAATGTTTCTTCTAATTTAGTAAGTGCATCATAGTAGTTTTTATTTTGATACATTCTTACTGCATCATCAATGTTTCTTTTTGAGTTATTAGTTGCAAAAGAAAATGATATTATGGAAGTAATTATTATAAAAATTATTGTTATTTTTTTCATTGTATTCTTTTTAATTTTCTACGGATTTATATGAAAAGTTAAATTTTTTAATCGTTTTAATGTTATCATAATCGGTCAGATCAAATTGAAGTGGAGTTATTGAAATGTGATTTTCTTTTACAGCACTTTCATCTTTTAAAGTAGATTCGTTAAACATTAATTTTTCACCAGTCATCCAATAATATGTCCGATTTTTTGGATCTGTTCGTTCATACAATATTTCTTTCCAGCGAGTATTTCCTTGTTCTGTGACTTTAACTCCTTTGATTTCCGAATGATCTTTTACATTAGGCACATTAATATTTAACAGTGTTCCTTTGGGTAAACCTTTTGTTAAAACTTTTTTAACTACCTGTTTAATGAAATGTCCGGCAGGTTTATAATTTGGTTCTGTATAAGTATCTAAACTTATTGCAATTGAAGGAATTCCCATTATTGTTCCTTCGGCTGCACCCGAAACCGTACCGGAATATAAAACATTATAACCTGTATTGCTTCCTAAGTTAATTCCTGAAACAATTATGTCAGGCGGTGTTTTTAAAATTGAGCTAATAGCTAATTTCACACAATCAGCAGGGGTTCCTTCTACGGCAACGCCAAAAAATTTGTCTTTATAGTAATGATCAAAAACCGGAAGTGGGTTGTTTAGTGTAATTCCATGCCCGGTAGCACTCTTTTCCTTGTCGGGTGCTACGATAGAAATATTCCCGATATTCTCCAAAGATTCTTTCAATACCAACAATCCTGGAGCAGTAATTCCATCATCATTGATAAGTAGGATATGTGGTTTTTTATTTTGTTTCAAGATAAATTATTGTCTCCATTTTTTTGGTTTATATTCCTGTCCATAATTTAATTGTATTTTCCCGTAATCAATAGTAGAATATTTTTTTGTTTGATTTAAATAATATTCTCCGATTATAGATGGTAAAATTGGTGTATATATTGTTTTAATATCATCTATTTTTAAATTTTCTTTATTAGTAAATATTATATCACAATTAGAATAATTATTTTCAAATTCATTGATCTTAATGAATTTTATTTTACTTTCTGTGGGAGTAGCGGTAAAAATATAGTCGCGATGTGAATGAAATATAAAAACCGGTAATTTATAATTTGTGATTTTCTCGGATTGATTTGCCATATATGCCATTATTGTGTTAACAGGTGCGATTGGAATTTTATATGGAAATGCCAACCCAACGGCAAAGCTCATTCCAATACGTAAACCCGTAAATGAACCCGGACCGTTAGAAATGGTAATTAGATCAATATTTTTAATTTCCAAATTGTTGTTTTTTAATAAATTTTCAGTTAATTCAACCAATTTTTCTGAATGAATACGAGGTTGATCAAGATAGATTTCATCAATTAATTTTCCATTTTTATGAAAAGCCAAACCGCAAATTGACGAGGATGTTTCAAATGATAATATGTTCATAAGTTTACAATAAAGATCTTGTTTAAATTTTCGATTTAGTATTGTTGTTCATTTCTATTTTTATTATCCTTTCATTATTATTTTTACTATTATGCTCAAAATTAATAAAAATTGTATTATCAGGCAAGAAATCTAATATTTTTTCCGGCCATTCAATTAGAATTATTCCCCCAAGATCAAAATATTCTTCAATTCCTAAATTAAAAAGTTCTTTTGTATTATTTATTCGATAACAATCAATATGAAAGATAGGAATGTCGCCGGTATATTCATTTATTATTGTATAAGTAGGGCTTGTAACATTTTCGAGAACATTAAAATATTTGCAGAATCCTTTTGTGAAAGTTGTTTTGCCCGAAGCCAAATTTCCTAATAAAGCAATAATATCGCCAGAATGAGTTTTTGAAGCAAGTTCATAAGCAATATTTTCTGTTTTTTTTGAAGAATCAGATATTATTGTTTCTATAATTTTTTTATTATTTTTCGTATTCATATTTTAATATCTGATTTCATTTCTTTGGATTTAGAATTGCAACGGGTAAAAGCATTTCATCCATTGAAATTCCACCATGTTGAAAAGTACTTTTATATATGCTTTTATATTTTCTATAATTATTTGGATAAAGGAAAAAATAATTATCTTTTGCAAAAACAAAATTGTTCGCTATATGTGTAAGAGGGAGTTTAAAATCATTTGGATTTTTTACGTGTAAGGCGGTTTTATTATCAATTTTTAGATTACGTCCTACTTTAAATCTAACATTGTCAGATGTAGTTTTGTCTGCTTTTACTATTGTGCCTTCTTCTACATTTGTGCTGCCATGATCAGTTGTTACAACAATAGTAAATCCAAGTTCAGCTGCTTTTTCAAATAATTTTTTAATATAAGAATGTTTAAACCAATTTTTAACTACATTTCGATAACTTGCTTCATTGGGTATGATCTCTTGTAATATATCTGATTTTGAGCGTTTATGTGTTAACATATCAACAAAGTTGACCACCATCGCAATTAAATTATTATTATAGTCAGAAAATTTAGAATAAATTTGTTTACCAAACTCGGCATTGTTGATCTTTATATATTTTGTACCATTTTTAATATTTAAATGTGCTTTTTGTAAATATCTATTGAGTAATTGCTTTTCTTTGCTATTCATACTTTCATCACTCTCAGGATTTGCATAAATGTCAGGATAAATTTTATTTATTTTATCCGGAAAATCACCTGCAAAAATCGCATTTCTACTATATGGTGTTGCTGTTGGTAAAATACTTAAATGAGAATGTAGTTCAATATCAAAAGTGTCATATAATAAAGGTTCAATAAATGACCATTGATCATATCGCATACAATCAATAACAACAAATAAAACCTTCTTGTCGTTTTCCAGAAGTGGTTTTAAAAATGTATTTAAAATATCGGGAGACATAGGAATATCAGCATTTCCATCAACCCAATTTTTGTAATTATTCATAACCAACTTTTGAAATTCTTCATTTGCGCTTTGTTTCTGCTCACTTAGTATATTTTGTAAATCATATTGAGGGTTGTCATCAAATTCCATCTCCCATTTTATCATTGTTTTATGAATATTTACCCATTTTTCTAATGAAGTAATTCCCGAATTAATATCTTGACTCAATTTTGTGAAGTACTGCATATAATTCTGAGCTTGTGTAGCACGAGTAATGTTTCGACTTTCCAAATTCTTTTTTAATGACAAAAGAATTTGTGATGGGTTGATGGGTTTGGTAAGATAATCGGAAATTTTTTGTCCAATTGCATTTTCCATTAATGATTCTTCTTCATTTTTTGTGATCATAATAACCGGCAAAGCAGGACGCAATACCTTAATTTTTTCTAATACAGCTAATCCGTTTAAACCATCCATCATTTCATCAAGAAGCACCGCCGAGATATAGGTGCTTTTTATTATTTCTAAAGCATCAACACCATTTGTTGCTGTTTTTATCTGATAACCTTTCTCTTCTAAAAACATTATATGTGATCTTAAAAGTTCTATTTCGTCATCGACCCATAAGATTATAAATTTATTTTTATTTGATTTCATATTTTACAGTTCCTTTTTTCTTTTAAGTATATAGCGAAATATAAGAAAAAATGTTCCAAATAATAACATATTTAATTGTTTTTTATATAATTTAAAGTTACATTTTGTGATGGAATATTTAAAAATACTATTATTAAATAATTGAGGTAAAAATGCCAAAAAAATATACAAAATGTTTTGCATGCGGAATTGACAATCCAATTGGTCTGAAATTAAAATTCTATTATAAAAATAAATTTGCAATCGCGAAATTAAAACTCAATGAACATTATTGCGGTTATCCAAATATCATTCACGGTGGAATTATTAATACGATATTAGATGAAGCAATGGCGAAAATTATTATTTATAGTGAAGGCGAAGCTGTAACTTATGAAATGACAACAACTTATAAAAAACCAGTTAGCTCAATGACAGAATATGAAGTTAAAGGTAAAATTATTAGTGTTCGCCGAAAAATTATAAAATCCGAAGCAACTATTAGTGATGAAGCAGGTAAGTTATTTGCTAAAGCAGAGGCGACTTTTTTTAAGGTTTAAGATATTAATAAATTCAGATGGTTAATATTGCTATTTATAATATTCTTTAAAAAAATACTTGAAGTTCGTGATACAGCAAACTTTGATAAAAATGGATTTGAAGCATTTATTTGTAACGTTGAGTATATGAAAAGTAAGCGAGTTCGAAGTACAAATCTTTCAAGTTACAAAAATGTTCAAACGGGCTATAAACCTTGATACTACTACTATCTCGCTTATTTTTTATATACATTGTTATCCGTAGTAATTCAAAAGCCAATCTTTGTAATTATAGAAAACAAATTGTTCAAACCGTCCACTCCTGAGTGTACAAATACACATGGGATCAAATTTCTTGTTCTTTCCCAAAGCACTCCAAACATAATTCCAATGAATGTCTGCAAAAAGAATGCTCTACAAAAAGCTTCACCAATTGTTGTTTCGGGGTACCATTGCATAATGCCATGAATATGACCTAACCCGAAAATAAGTGAAGTAATTAAAACTCCGCTAACACTTGATTTGAGCAAATATGAAATCCTTGACTGAATAACTGCTCTAAAAAAAAATTCTTCGGAGAAACCTGCCATCAGGAAAAAATAAATAAAAGATGAAAATAATCCGATTCCAACCTGAGGAGCACTATATTTTCCGCTAAGAATTTCACCACCTGTATTACTAACAAAAAAAGCATTTGGAATAGCCAATGCCAGAAAAATAATAAAACCAATCCAAAGATTTCTTTTCCAGTCTTTGCTTGTAAGCCCCATAGATGCCAGTGAATTTTTTCGGAACTTCAAAAACAGAAAAGGTAAACCTGCAAATATTATTGTTTTCTTTATAATAAGTCCAATATTCCATTTATCTCCAAAATCAA
>JAYEOX010000074.1:0-3450 GCA_034723415.1 Fidelibacterota bacterium
AGGTTAGGAGGTTAGGAGGTTAGAGGGTTAGGTACCGTGCATAAAAAATGTGTCTAAATAATGGAGATAAGAACTGACTAATGAGAATAGCTAATAAATAATAGGGCTTTACCCCAAAATAAATTCGGGTGTCAATTTGATTCAGCATTGAAATACTTGTAGATGAAATTAGATAAAAATGACAACAATATTTCTGCTTCGCTCAATAACCGATATACGACAAATGACAATCAATGACAACCAATTAGATAAATTCGATTAATTAGATGATAATAATTCGATTAAATCCACGAAAATCCGCCTGCCCGACTCATTGGCGGGTGTGCTAAAAAAAAATGTGGTTTAGAAGGTTAGAGATGATCATAATTAACAATAAATTATAAAATGAAAGTGTATTTGTTATGTTAATCAAAGGTTTCTTATAATTTAAACTTTAAAATTAATTTTTTGAAATAAGAAATCTTTTTTTAAGGAAAAAAATAGACACAAATATTAAATATTTTACAATAATTTATAACTCTAAATTTAGCATATTTAAAAATATTTTTAAAAAGCACTCTTTAAACTTGACTTTTTATAAATAATTGAATAAATTTAATACTGAAAATTTTTGAGAATAAGGAGTAGAAAATATTATGTATGCAATAGTTGAAATAAGTGGGAAACAGTTTAAGATCGAGAAGGGTGACGAAGTGAAAATACCTCTTCAAGATAAAAAAGAAAAAGATAAGTTAAAAATTGACAATGTATTATTATTGAATGATGATGGTAAAGTTAAAGTTGGTAAACCTTATGTTAAAAAAACAGAGGTTTCTGCAACTGTATTAGGTCATGGTCGAGATAAAAAGGTAATCGTATTCAAAAAGAAAAGAAGAAAAGGTTATAAGACCAAAAACGGCCACAGACAAAATTATACAACAATTAAAATTGATAAAATAGCAATTGCAAAATAAGGACAATAATTATGGCACATAAAAAGGGACAGGGAAGTACAGCTAATGGTAGGAGGAGTAATCCTAAATATCTTGGTGTGAAAAAATTCGGCGGTGAACAAGTTACAGCCGGATCAATTATTATTCGCCAAAGAGGAACAAAATTTTATCCGGGAACAAATGCAGGTAGAGGCGGAGATGATACAATTTTTGCTAAAGCGGATGGTAGAGTTAATATTAGTCGTTCTCGTGGAAGAAAAATGATAAATATTATTTAGAAAAATAATAAAATAATAAAAATATCACAGATTCAAGAATATTGAGTTATGTGATATTTTTTTTTAATTGAATAAATATTATGATTTTTGTTTTCATTTTAGAAAATAATTATTAAATTTTATAAAAAAGGAAAAGAAAATGAGTAAACGAAAATTAATGCGTTCTACAGACGAAAAAATGTTTGCCGGTGTTTTGGGTGGAGTAGCAGACTATTTAGGTTGGGATGTAACTATTTTAAGAATAGTTTATGTGTTGGGAACTGTTTTTACATCAATATTCCCTGGAGTAATCATTTACATTGTGTTATGGTTATTAATGCCGGAAGAATTAGAGAGCTAATTGCAGTCATTTATTGGATAATAAATATTATACTATATTTTTCTACTACAAGAAGAGAAAATAATTATTAATTCATAATAAAAAATGAGGAATTTATGAGTTTAATTGGAAAGTTGTTAACAAAAATAGGAATTCTACCAACAACAATAATTTACACTATTATTATTGTAAGTATTAAGATCATTTTAATTATTATTGCAACGCTTATAGTTGTGAAGATAATAAAAGTGATAATGAATCGTCGATTATTATTGAAAAAAATTGATGTAACTCAATCTAATTATATTAAATATTTTTTAGTCGGATTAGTTTACTTTTTCGGTATTATTGCGATTTTATTTTCTATTCCGGGTTTAGAAAAAATCACAACGACATTAGTTGCAGGTTCCGGAGTTCTAGCAATTGTAATAGGTTTTGCATCTCAGGAGGCATTATCAAATATTGTGTCCGGTATTTTAATTGCAGTATTTCAACCATATAAAGTTGATGATGTGATAAAATTAGGGGGAAAAGACATTCTCGGAATTGTGGAAGATATTGATCTGAGAGATACGGTGATCAAAACATTTAATAATAAAAGAGTAATAATTCCGAATTCAGTCATGAACCAAGAAGTTATCGAGAATGCGACAATTTATGAAAGAGAAATATGTAAATTTTTTGAAATTGGAATTAGTTACGATTCGGATATTGATAAAGCAAAAGAAATAATCAGAGATGAAGCATTGAACCATCCATTATTTTTTGACAATCGTACGAAAAAAGAGAAAAAAGATAATGTAGATCCAATAAAGATCAAAGTAATTAATTTGGGCAATTCATCTGTAGATATACGAGCTTGGATCTGGACAAAAGATTTTGGCCAGGCCTTTGCATTGGGTTGTGATCTGAATGAAAGTGTCAAAAAGCGATTTGATAGAGAAGGAATCGAAATTCCATTTCCTCATACTACAGTTGTGATGAAAAAATAATAGAGAAAATTGAATAATGAATAATTGCCACGAAAATACACGAAAAAGATTTCATGCCCGCCTATTCAGTCGGGCAGGTAAAGCTCGCAAAGAAAGAAAGAAAGAACGCAAAGAGTTATTTAATGTTAAGGTTGAGCCATAAATAATGAATAATGAATACTCGCCACGAAAATGCACGAAAATAATCTCGCACACTTCGACAAGCTCAGTGCAAGAAGTCGCCAAGTCGCTAAGGTTGAGAATATTAAACTACTTCGTAGTTTTAGATATAATTGGATTACTTTCTATGGATTTCACCCATAGTTAATAACATTTATCTACTTCGTAGATATTTATCAATTATATAACTTTCAAAAACCGCGAAAGCGGTTGAATGTTATTAACTACAGGTGGAACCTGTAGAAGTGAAATAACTGACAAAATACAGAACTCTGAAAGAGTTCAACAAAAAAAGACAAAACAAAGAAAAAAATAATTGAAATAGAATATGAACAATAAAAAAATAGTATTCTCAACGAATTCTGATCTTGAAATTGATAAAGAAAATGAAGAAGTTAAAAAAAAGTTGCCACCGACTGAACAATATTTAAAAATATATTTGGATAGCAAGGGCAGAAAAGGCAAAATAGTAACTTTGATCAGAGGATTTGTTGGTAGTAAAAAAGATCTAAAAGAAATGAGTAAAAGATTGAAAAAAAGTTGTGGTGTCGGTGGAACTGCAAAAGATGGTGAAATACTCATACAGGGAAATTTTCGTGAGAAGATCATTGATATATTGAAAAGTGACGGATATAATGTAAAGAGAGTTGGTGGGTAACAAATACATCACGCAAAGTCGCTAAGACGCAAAGAAGAGAAATTAAGGCAAAGAAAGAGTTTCACGCAAAGGCGCTAGGTCGCAAAGAGGAGAAATTAAGGTAAAGAAAGAG
>JAYEOX010000075.1:0-6719 GCA_034723415.1 Fidelibacterota bacterium
TTGATTTTAAATTAGAAAATTCAGCAGTTATTTCAGAATGCAAAATTGGTTATAGAACTTTTGGAAAGATAAATTCGAAAAGAGATAATATTATTTTATTTCCGACTTGGTTTGGCGGTACAAGCGAACATCTTGATAATTTAATAAATGGAAAAAACTTTTTGGATTCCTCAAAATACTTTATTATCGCAGTTGATGCACTTGGAAATGGTATATCGTATTCTCCATCAAATTCAAAAGGAAGAAATGAAAAATATTTTGATATTACTATTACTGATATGGTAAACTCGCAGTATTTATTGTTGACAAAAAAGTTGAATATCAATCAGGTTTTTGCAATTGTCGGTGGTTCAATGGGAAGTATGCAGGCATTTCAATGGATAGTTTCATATCCGAATTTTTCGGATAAAATGGTTGCTTATGTTTGTACTCCACGAGTTTCTTCATATGATTTATTAATAGATAATGCTGAACTCAGAATAATAGAAATGGGTGAAAAATATAATATTCCGGAAGCAGAGTATATGAAATCGTTGAGAATGTTTCAGAATGCAGGTGCATTTACGCCATCTTATCGAATAAGTGAAACATCTTATAATGATTTTCCTGAATTTGTAAATAAATTTGAAAAATATTCGCCAAAGAATTTTACTGCAGAAAATTACAAATGTCAATTAGAAGCAATAATTGATCATAATATTTTTAGAGAATATGAAAACTCACAAGAAAAAACGGCAGAAATAATTACTGCCAATATTTTAATAATTGTTAATAAACAAGACCATTTGGTCAATCCACAACCGGCAATTGATTTTGCTCCATTCGTTGATGCTGAGTTACTAGTTCTTGACAATAATCGAGGACATCTCGGAATTACCTATGAACTTGAAAAGGTAGTTGAAACGATTTCTCATTTTTTAGAAAAGTGATATTTTAACAAAAAAAGGAGGTTAAAATGGACAGTAATTCAATTAACAAAGTCATTTTAGTAGGTCATCTGGGTCATGATCCGGAGGTGAAATATACTCCAAATGACACAATAACTTCACATCTTAGTTTAGCTACTAATAAAAGATGGAAAGACAAAGACGGTGAATGGAAGGACAGAACAAGTTGGCATAAAATTGTTTGTTGGCGAAATCTTGCAGAGTATAGCAAGACACTATTAAAGGGTCAACAAATTTATCTTGAAGGTCATTTGATAACTCGAGATTGGACTGATAAAGATAAAAACAAACATTATATTACAGAAATCGTAGCTGAAAAAATTACACCTTTAGGTGCAAGAAAGAAATCAGACAAAAAAACTACAGAAAAAGACGAAGAACCGTTTTAATATTTGATTAGTAAAAAGTATTTTGTTTTTTAGATTTTATTATTTTTTTGATAATAAAAGTTAGTTAATTATTCCGTAATAAAATTTTGATAATTATTGAATATAGGTTTCGGAATATTCATTTGTGGAAATTTATTATATAGATATTCTGCAAATAAAAAATCTAAGTGTGCATTATTTTCCGGAGCAAATCCCATAACTTGCTGCCAGACATCTTTATCTTCCATACAAAAATATACAAAAAGATCCTTACTGCCATATTTACATAATAATGAATAGATATATTTGTACATCTCAATCCGTAATGGTTTAAAATAGCGTGATTTGTTATCTTTACCACGAAACATTTCACTATAGACAATTTTTGTTTTTGGAAATTTTTCTATAATTTTATCTTTTGTTTCGGGAGGATAACGCAAACTTCCCATTGATATCCAAGTTATATTTTCAGGTTTTGCAACTTTGAAAAGCTCTTTTATTAAATATGAATATCCTTCCTTCCAATTGTCATAATATATTATTGGATCAAAATGAAACCCTAATTTGTAACCGGCATCTTGAACTTTTTTTACACCGGCTAATCGTTTGTTTAATTTTGCTGATAATGGTTCTTCTTTCATTATTACTTCAGGTGGATTTAGTGACCAAGAAATTACTACTTTACCGTTATGCTTTATATTCAATAAATGATCTACATTATCTGATTTGGTTTTCAATTCGAAAATAGCATTGTTTTTATTTACAAAATATTTAATAAATTCTTCTGCAGATCTGTTCAAATTATCATAGACCAAACTATCACCCAATTCACCGGTGCCAATTCGAAAAAATCGATTTGGCTCACTATTCAATTTCTCTGTAATTTCTGCTTTGATCTTTTCATAATTGATGTAAGTGATTATCATCGGGCTTTTTAAATAGTATTGCAAAATGCAATAAGTACAGTTTAAAGGACAATTCCAAACCTGATTAATTACCCAATATTGACAGCAAATATGTGATTCATCAGTTCCGGGGCAAGGTTTAAAAATATCGCCTTTTGCTTCAGTGATAAAAATATTGTTCTTTGATATGCTGACTTTTTCTAATATTTCATCTTTTTCTTCGGAAGTGATCGGAATTAATTTTGCTTTTGGAAATTTGGCAATATATCTTTTGCAAATCTCTTTTGACTGCAACTTTTTATCAACATAAATATTTTCGATTTTTGGATTTATCATAATAATTAAATTTATTCTTTCTCTATTATGTTTGTGATTTTGTCTCTGTTTTTATCTAACCACTTAATTGAATTGTGTAGGTCATTTTTACTGTTTACATTAATATTAAAATTAATTCCCGATCGTTCAAATGTCTTATCATATCTTATTTTAATATTGTTTGGTAATTTTAATTTGTCAACTTTTTCATCAATTATTTTTAAATATTGTGATTGTAAAGGATATCTTAGATCATACAATTTATTATATAATACTTTCACAATATCTTGTTTATCTTTTAAATTGGGAGCTTTCAATATTCCTTCAAAATCTATATTGTTTAAAATTGATTTAACATTTATTTCATCGCGTTGAGAAATTTCAAATAAAAATTGAAACATCTGTTCCATTTTATTTAAACCGATATTTAAAGGTAATAATTTTGACAATAATTCTATATTTTTAATTTTGCTGAATGTCATTATTCGCTTAAATGGGACATTTTTATTTATGAAAAATTCTATCCATTCATTTGGAAATTGTAAAATGGAATTTATTGTCGATGCAAACTTTTTATCTAACGGTAATTCCAATAATTTTTGCCAATAATATTTGTCATGATCGGAGAAATGTGTATTTAATATTTGAATTATTTTACATTTTTCATAGATGTTTAATTCCGTATTTATCATGTTTTCTAATACAGATTCTTTAAATAATTTTTCAGCTGATTTTTCATCACTATAAATTTTTACAGGTATTTCTGACAAATTTAATTTTTTTGCAATTTCTATACGGCGGAAACCATGAACGGGAATTAATTCATTTCGCTTTTGAAGTAATGTTATTGGATTATTTATTCCGGAATTTATAATAGAGTTTTCTAATTTATGAAATTGGTAATTCCAGTAGTGATAATTGAAATAATTCTTTTTTGTGTTAATTTTATTTAGAGAAATCTTCATTTCATCCCTTTTTTTATAATATTATAAAATAATCATTTGCTTTTATAAAATAAAACATTAAATTATAATTAATTGAATTTGTGGGCTTACATTGTAGAATCAGCATTTTAAAATAGGGAGTTTAGCTCATCTTCGTGGAAATCAGGCCTGCTCTAATTACTATCAAGGAAGATTGAATCGAAGGGCGGATTCCCACTGTGAATTTAGGGTTCATACAAGTAGCTCACAAGTTCATTTTTTAGATTTAAGATTTCACGCAAAACGCGCAAAGATGTAAATAAACTCGCAAAGAATAATATATTTTTATAGCTTTATAATTGCAATCTACGAAGTAGATTAATTTTAATAACTATGGGTGGAACCCATAAAATCAGACGCACTCACAACAGAGAACTACAAAGTAGTTTAATAAGAAACTTTGTAAATAAATTCAATTAAATTGTAAAAAACAAAATATTTTTTAGAAAATTGTGCTGATTGGTTAATTGATTACATCAATTTCTCATAATTTTTTTCCAGCAATCCTAAACTTTCTTTATATGAAATCTCTTTTTTTCGTTCATGGTCAACAATATTTTCCGGAGCGCGTTTTACGAAGTTAGGATTTTGCAATTTTCCTTGAACTGCTTTTAATCTGCCTTTGAAATTTCCAATTTCTTTTTCCAATCTCTGTTTTTCTTTGTCAATATCTATCAATCCTTCTAATGGAATGTAAATTTGTAAATTTTCTACAACTGCTGTAGCTGATAAATTCGGTTTCTTTATGTTTTTATCGATTGTTAAATTTTCAATTTTTCCGAGCGAAGTAATATAATCTGAATTTTTATTTAAAATATTTTTATATTTTTCGAATTTATCCTTAATTAATACATTTGCCTTTTTAGAGGGAGGAACGGTCATTTCGCTTCTGATAGTTCTGATCGCAGTAATGATTTCCATAACTAATTTCATTTCATCTTCAATCTGTTTATTTATAAATTCTTTTTGAAAATTAGGCCAATCACTGATAATGATATCCGATTCATTTTCACTTTTTATCGAATTCCAGATCTCTTCTGTAATGAATGGAGTAAATGGATGAAGTAATTTTAATATGATTTTTAAAGTATAAATTGCAACAAATAGAGGGGATTTTTTTAGTTCTTTATTTTCACTATAAAGCTGTGGCTTTATCAATTCAATATACCAATCACAGAAATAATTCCAAGTGAAATTATAAAGATCTTTTGCAGCATCATTGAAATGATATTTTTTTAAGTTTTTATTTACGGATTTTACTGTGTTTTGAAGTTTACTTAATATCCACTTTTCAGGTGCATTTAATTCTAATTCACTAATTGAAAGTTTAGAATAATCGAAATTATCATCAATGTTCATAAAAATAAATCGAGTTGCATTCCATAACTTATTTAAAAAATTTCTGCCGGTTTCTAATTGTGATTCGTCAAATAAAATATCTTGTCCCTTTGGAGCGATAAGCATAATTCCAAATCGCAAAGCGTCTGCTCCGTATTTGTCAATTATGTCGAGTGGATTGGGAGAATTTCCCAACGATTTGCTCATTTTTCGTCCTTGACTATCACGGATTATTCCTGTAAAATATACATTCTTAAATGGAATTTCTCCTTTAAACTCTAACCCGGCCATGATCATTCTTGCAACCCAAAAGAAAATTATATCCGGTCCTGTAACTAAGTCGTCAGTTGGATAATAATAATCTAGATCAGGATTATTTTCCGGCCAATTCAGTGTAGAAAAAGGCCACAGCCAAGAACTGAACCAAGTATCTAAAACATCTTTATCTTGGTAAATATTTTTGGAATTACATTTGGGACATTTTTCCGGATCTGTCTTTTCTGCAGATTCCCAACCACAATCTTCACAATAAAATACCGGAATCCTATGTCCCCACCACAATTGACGACTAATACACCAATCTTTAATGTTTTCCAGCCAATGATTATATGTTTTTATCCAACGCTCAGGGGTAAACTTTATCTTTCCATCATTTACAACTTTTAATGCCGGTTTTGCAAGTTTTTCCATTGCGATGAACCACTGTTGAGATAACAACGGTTCAATTGGTACATTTTCTCTTTCACTGAAGCCGACACTATGAATATGTTCTTCAATTTTGTCCAATAATTTCAGATTTTCCATTTCTTTTACTACTGATTTGCGAGCTTTTTCGCGTGTCATTCCAATGAATTGTTTACCTGCATTTTCATTCATTGTCGCATCGTCATTCATTATATTAATGAATTCCAAATTGTGTCTTTTTCCCATTTCATAATCATTCGGATCATGAGCCGGTGTAACTTTTACCGCTCCTGTTCCGAATTCTTTGTCAACATATTCATCTGCAATAATCGGAATTTCTCTATTGACTATCGGAAGAATTAATGTTTTCCCAATGTATTTTTTGTAGCGTTCATCTTTTGGATTTACAGCAACAGCTGTATCGCCAAGCATCGTTTCAGGACGAGTTGTGGCGATTAGAATATGTTTTGAATCATCATCTTTAAATGGATATTTGAAATACCAGAAATTTCCTTTTATTTCTTTGTGAATTACCTCTTCGTCTGAAAGTGCAGTGTGGGAAACAGGACACCAATTGATTATCCTTTTACCTTTGTAAATTAAGCCCTTGTCGTAAAGTTGCACAAATACTTCTCGTACTGCTTTTGATAATCCTTCGTCAAGTGTAAATCTTTCTCTTTCCCAATCACAAGATACACCAAGTTTTTTTAATTGATTAATGATTATTCCGCCGTATTTATCTTTCCAATCCCAAATTAGTTTAATAAAATCTTCACGACCAAGATCATATCTTGTTTTGCCTTTTGCTTTTAATGTTTTTTCAACTTTTGTTTGAGTAGCAATTCCGGCGTGATCTGTTCCGGGAAGCCAAAGTGTTTCGTATCCTTCCATTCTTGCTTTACGAACTAAAATATCTTGTAAAGTATTATTGAGAATATGTCCCATTGTTAGCATTCCTGTAACATTTGGAGGCGGGATCATAATTGTATATGGTTTCTTTTTTGGATTTGGTTCTGAATGGAAGTAGTTTTTTTCCAACCAATGGGAATACCATTTATCTTCTACTTTTTGCGGATCGTAAACTTTTGACAGTAATTTCATATTTTTCTAAACTCCTAAACTTTTTATTACCACAAAGAACACAAAAAGCATTTTTTCATATTTTTTTCGTGTATTTTT
>JAYEOX010000075.1:6819-8326 GCA_034723415.1 Fidelibacterota bacterium
GATCTTGCCGATTATACAATTGTTTATTGCTTTTACACTTGCAGATCGTTTTTCTTTATTTTGTACGAAACTCATTTCACCAATAAACGGATAATCTTTGTTACTAAGGCGAATAAAAGATTTCTCTCGTGTGTCCTCATCAGATTTATTAAGTGATAATGTCATGATCTTTGTTATTTCAACTTCACCTTTAATAAGAAGAAACATAAAATCACCGGGTTCACCTTCTTTTATTATTAATTCATTCGGTTTGTATTCTACTATTTTGATCAAAGAATGAAATTTTTCAATTTGCTTTTTTGTCAAATTATCAAATAGTGAATACTTATTTAAATTCTCAAAATAATTCATTTTATTTTCTCATTTTTAACTTTTATTTATTAAAATAGCAATGTCTTTTTCTTTAATTACATAATCATCATCGGGATTCAGATTGATTTCCATTTTATTTCTTTCCCCGAGTGAATGTCCGGCCATTTTTAATTTTTTTTCTATATATGCATCTAATTGGCTTGTGTCAGACGAAAGCAATTCTGTAAATGCTATTTGTTCAGATTCATTGAATATACCAATTAAAATCGCTTTTTCTTCTTCTCTAAAATATTCAGAAAGTTCCTTAAATGTTTTTTTGATATAGCTTTTTGGAATATTTTTTCTCACGATAGTAGTTCCAAATGAAACATCCATTAATTGTGAAATTGTCTGCGGAACACCGGGCATCAAGACGGATGAAGCAAGAATAAAACCGCTGTATTCGTTTTTTACAAAAATTTCATCTGCATTTGCTCTTTTTAAATGAACACGATTTTCATTGTTTTCTAAAAATACAATGACCGGAATTTTACTTGAAATTGATTTAATTGTCAAAGTTGCAAATAGTGTTTTTTCGTCAGTATCGGTCAACTGAGTTGTTTCGTTAGGTAATATTATAACTGCTTTTGCTTCTTTGATATTACTTCTTTCTAAAACTACTTCCTTAGTATAATCACCTCGAATAAATTTAATTTCAGCATCTTTAAATTTGTAAATAATGTTGTTTATTTCATCTTCCGGAAGATCATTCACAAGTGTGATTTTAGAGAAATTATAGTTTTTACCAATATTTAATATTGATTCTATTAGATTCTCCGTGTTACTATTCCATCCGCAAATTATTAGATGGTCAAACTGATTTATTTTTTCCAAACCTTTTCCCTCTCTTATTTTTCTTGCAACGAACATCGAAGATATTGTTGCTGTGAATAATGAAACAAAAGAAATGCCGGCAAATATTACAAAAAATGATACCACTCGTGTAATAATATTTTTCGGTACGATGTCTCCATAACCAACAGTAGTCATTGTAACAACCGCCCACCAGATCGCACTAAAAAATGATCCGAATGTTTTCGGTTCCAATATTGTTACAATAGCAGCTCCAATCATCGCACTGACAAAAATTCCAATAATTATTAAGAAGTAATTATTTGTGAAACCGTAGTTTAGTATTTCTTTTATTTTTTTCATA
>JAYEOX010000075.1:8426-45397 GCA_034723415.1 Fidelibacterota bacterium
TTTTTACGTCTTAGCGATTTTTCCTGCCCGATTTACAATTATTCTATTAGAATGACAGATAGATGTGATATTATTTTCTTTTAATTTCTCCAATCTCCCAAGGCAAAACAACGGCATTTTTTTTATCAAGTTCGGGTTTCACTCGCATAAAAGCCATTCCTGCATATTTTTTAGAATTGAATTTTGAATTTACCCATTTATCATAAGTTGTTTCAAATGTAGAATAATTACTTGTAGATGCCTCTCTAAAGTATTTTACTCCATTTTTTTCTACGATCATTAACATGTGAGCTGAAAAAATATCATCTTTATTTGCAAATAAAAGTGCAACTATGTCGCCATTGTGAACATTATCTTTTACTTTATCCAAATATTTTAAAGGAACATAATCAATTGTGATTTTCCTATCAGGTTTTATATATCGCAGATCCTCAATTCCCTTATTTTTGAAAAATTGTCTATGTGAAATAGTTCTTGTCATTTTTTTTGCATATTTTCCGACGACTTGTTTTGAAACATCGTTTAGCAGCCAGCTGTTTTCAGGCAGCCAATCGCCGATCGTATAATGATTTCGCGTTCTCATTCCGATTATTCCATCTTTATATCGTATCTGTTGAAGATTATTGAAAAAATTATCCCAGCTATCAGAAATTGACATTGCCAGCACATGCTCTGAATAAACCATACAATTAGTGCTGTCAAAGTCAACTAAAGGATAAGTTTCAAAGAGGGCATAGGGTCCATCGCCGGTAGCTGTCCAGCTGTATGGCATTCCCAAAAATAATTCCGAATAGAAATTTATTCTTTCCGTAACTGTCAAATTATTTTGACTTGTTGTTCTCAACAATGAATCAATTTCAAAATTTGTCATATTATAGATCTTTTTTGAATTATTGTTCTCTGCAAATAATATCATCACAACAGAAATTAACAATATAAGTAATTTTTTTATTTTCATTTTAACTCCTTATTTCATTTTATTTAAAATTAAATATACAAAATTAATGCTTGGGAATGAATAAAAAAATATGTGTATAAAGTTAATAATATCATTATTTCCATTTTTTTTAAAGATTATTTGATTATTTGTAAATATAAAACTAAATTTAACTAATAATGGAGGATTTACATATTAAAAAAAATAATGAGAAATATAATGTAGTTGGAGTTATTCCGACGAGATATGAATCAACGAGATTCTCGGGGAAACCGTTAATTGAGATTCTTGGAAAAACAATGATCAGACGAGTAATTGACAGAGTTAGAATGACTCAACTTATTGATAAAATAGTCGTAGCTACCGATGATATTCGAATTAAAGAAAATGTGGAAAATTATGATTGTGCTGTAGAAATGACAAGTAAAGATCATCAAAGCGGAACTGAAAGGATAGGAGAGATACTGTCAAAATACGATGCAAAATTTTATGTAAATGTTCAAGGTGATGAGCCATTCATTTCACCGCAAGTAATCGACAATACAATAAAATTATTACTAAATAATCCTAAATTCTCTGTTACAACAACAGCTATAAATTTTCAAAATATAGATGAATGGAAAAATCCAAATAGAGTGAAAGTTGTTTTAAATGATCATAATGAAGCAATGTATTTTACGCGGGCAAATATTCCGTATCCAAGAAATAAATGGAAAAATTATCCACCGAATACATATAAACATCTCGGCTTATATTGTTATCGTAAAGAGGCGATCGTTGACTTTATTAAATTGCATCCGGCAGAATTAGAAAGAACCGAATCGTTGGAACAACTGAGATTTTTGGTCAATGGATTCAAAATTGGTGTTCATATTACCGATGAAGAATCACCATCGGTTGATACAAAAGATGATCTGGAAATAATAAAAAAATGGGCGAAGAAGAAAAGATTAAAGATTAAAGATTAAAGATAGATTTAGAAATGATTGATTATAATTATTTAACCACTTCAGTAGTTTTGAAAATAACAAAATTTTGCGAAATGAAATATAAATAATTTATTCTGAAGTTATAACCCGTAAATATTCACACCGTTTGCTTTGATCAAATAAACTTTTCCGTTTTTATTATTGTGTTCATGTTCATCTGTCTCATCATTTGCCGAACGTTCAGGGAATCCATCTTTTATTTGAAAAATTCCAACTACTTCTGCTTGCTTTCCAAGACACTTTTCTTTTGGAAATACAAATGGTTTGTTGTCGTCAATACTAAATATATTTACTTCAGTGCTGTCATTTACTTTAAGACTAATTCGACGACCGGAATGAACACAAACAGATGAAATTTTTCCTTTTACAGCTATTTCTCTCCATTCTAAATTATCTTTTTGATTGATCAATTCTTGTGGTGAAATGAATTTTGTTGCAGTAATTTGTGAACCAAAATTTGTAAATTTTTCCGTTTTCTTTTTTCCACAACTAATGAAGATCATGAGTATAGATAACAATATTAATAATTTACGCATGATATTTCTCCTATATATTTTTAAATTTAAACATTAAATCTAATATTTAAAATATCTCCATCATTGACAATATGATTTTTCCCTTCTATTCTGACAGCTCCATTTTCCTTTGCTTTTGTGATGGAATTGTATTTGATAAATTCATTGTAATTTATTACTTCTGCTCTGATGAATCCCTTTTCCAGATCAGAATGAATAGTACCGGCTGCTTCTTTTGCTGTGGAATCATTTTTAATTGTCCAAGCCCTAACTTCATCTTTTCCTACGGTAAAAAAACTAATTAATCCCAATCCTTTATAGGCGGTTTTTATAACTTGTTTTATTGCCGGTTCCTCAATTCCTATTTCCTGCATGAATTCTTTTTGTTCTTCAGGATTTAACTCCTGAATCTCTTTTTCTTCCAATGCGGATACTGAAGTCATTGCTTTATTTGGGAATATATTTTCAATTTCTTGTTGGTATTTTTCTCTTTGTGAATAGTGTGACTCGTCGAAATTTAGAACGATTATTAAAGGTTTTTGAGAAAGGAACTGAAATCCTCTAATCAATCTGTTTTCTTCCATGGAAAAATCGCCAGTTCGTAATGGTTTTTCATTATCTAATATTTTTTTACTTTTTAAAAGAATATCGTGTTCTTTTGGATCGTATATTGGAGCTGCTCTTAATTTTAACTTTTCTACTTTTTCTAAACGATTTTCTAAAACCATTAAATCACTAAAAATAAGCTCTTCTTCAATTAATTTTATATTATTTTTCGGATCAATTTTGAATTGACTTCCGTCTGAATTTACACCATCAAACATCTGAATTACAGCTACTAATCCATCAACTTGTCTCACGGATTCTAAATATTTCCCTGATATATTGTGTTTGCTTTCTGATGATATTCCCATAATATCGATACAATCAAATTTTGCGAAAGTTGTTTTTTTTGGTTCATATATTTCGCTTAAATTTTTAATGCGATCATCAGCAACAACAACTTGTCCTCGTCGAATTTCTCCAACTCCGGTGTTTGCAGTCTCAAAATGATTATTTGTTAGCAACTCAAATAGTGTGCTTTTCCCAGAAAATTTTAATCCAATAAATCCTAATTGCATGTTTCTCCTTTTTAATTTCATGGGAAAAATACAAAAGTATTTCAAAAAAAACAATTATATAATAATGAGAATTTTAATTAATTATTTGATAAATTTAAAAAAATAAATTAAATTTATTCAGTTGTTAAAAAAAATATTATTGGAGGAAACAATGAAAAAAATCTATTTTGTAATACTAATCTTGATTTCAGCTAGTGTTTTTGCACAGAATAATGGTGCGATTACTAATGAAAATTTAGAAAATTTTAAAAAAAGTGTATCAGGAACAGGTAGTCAGAAAGCAATAATGAATGCCTTAGCAAATCATCGTATAAAAGATTTGGCAGTTGATAGGGAAACTTATATAAAACAGGATGAACTATTTACAAAGAAATTAGATGTAAAGGGAATATCAAATCAAAAATCGACTGGTCGTTGTTGGTTATTCGCAGGGTTAAATATTTTTCGTCCGCGAATGATAGAAAAATATAATCTTGAAAATTTTGAATTTTCTCAAAGTTATTTATCTTTTTATGATAAATTAGAAAAATCAAATCTATTCATTAATCAAATAATAAAGTGGAAGGATAAAGATCCTGAAAGTAGAGAAGTTGATTGGTTATTAGATCATGTAGTTGGTGATGGTGGGCAGTGGAATATGGTTGTTGATTTGATAGAAAAATACGGAATGGTTCCACAATATGCGATGCCTGAAACATATTCAAGTTCTCATACTGGAGATCTATCATATTTGATGAGAAAGAAAATGTATCAAACAGCTTCAAAAATTTTTAATGCAAATAAAACAGGTGATGCGACAGTTGAAGATTATGAGGAAATTAGAATAAATGCACTTGGAGATATTTATAAATTATTAGCAATGACATTTGGAAAACCACCAAAAAGTTTCATTTGGAAATACAAAAATGAGGATGGTGATGTTAAAATTGATAAAGAATATACTCCACAAGAATTCGCTCAAAAAATTGTAAAAGTTGATTTGGAAAATTATGTTTATATTTTGAGTAATCCATTAGAAGAATATTATCAGACATATAGAGTGGAATTGGATAGAGATATGTTTGACAAAGAAAATATGTTCGTTTTAAATTTACCGACAAGTGATATGAAAAAATTAGCAACAGCTCAAATTATGGATGATACTCCTGTTTGGTTTGGATGTGATGTTGGAAAGGAATTTGACAGTGACGGTTTTATGATAAGGGGAATTAAGGATTATGAGAGTTTATTTGGTATTAATTTTGATCTTACAAGAAAAGAACAAGTTCTCTATAATTCATCAATTCCAACACATGCGATGGTTTTTATTGGTGTAGATATAAAAGACAATAAACCGCAAAAATGGTTGGTAGAAAATTCTTGGGGAACAGATAGGGGTAGAGAAGGATACTGGACTTTAGGGAATGATTGGTTTGATAAATATATGTATGGCGTGATAATTGAAAAGAAACATTTGTCAGCAAAAATGTTGAAAGCACTTGAGACAGAACCGATTATTTTACCGCCTTGGGATGCAATGTGGAAAGGAATGGAGTAGGAAAATTAACTACCGAATACACCGAAAAAATACCAAAAGTAAAAATAAAAAAAGATTGTGTAAAAAACTTAATAACCAAAATCACAAAAATTACTTAGTGATTAATTTATTCTTTGCGTGTTTTGTGTGAAATTTTTCTTCTTTTTCACTCTATACACTCACCAACAACTTCTCCACTCGTAGCATTCTTAACATTCTCAATTATTATTTCTTCTTCTCCGAAATTAACTTCGAGTACAATTGAAATATTCTTTTTAAAATTCTGATCTAATTTAATTATATTTATTTTATTGAATTCTTTAAGGAGTAATGGATGCTGAGTATATGAACATTTAAAATAGATCTTTTGCCCGAAAACTATTTTCTTTTTTTTACTCAAAGCAAGTGTATGTTCAGCACAATAGCCATAAGCTTTTATCAATCCGCCGATCCCTAATTTTTTACCACCGAAATATCGTGTAACAATTAGTAAAACATCAGAAATATTATGCTTTAAGAATTCATTGTAAATTGGTTTGCCTGCAGATCCACTTGGCTCACCGTCATCATTATATCTAAAATTATCATTGTCTTTTATTCCAATTCGATAAGCATAACAATTATGATTTGCTGAGTGATGTTTCTTTCTCATTTTATCTAATATTTCATCAATTTTATCAATACTTTTTACATGAAAAACATTTCCGATAAATTTACTTCCTTTTTCAATAAATTTAAATTGCTGTGTGTTTTTAATTGTATAATATTTCATTAAAAGTGAATTTTTTGTCTATTTTATGAATGTGAATTTTTTGATGAATTTTTTATCGGGCAAAATTAATTGTAAAAAATAGATACCACTTGGTGTGTTTGATCTGCTAATGGTTTGAGGCGAAATTGTCAAATTATGTTTTCCTTCAGTAAGTTCTGAATTATTTAAATTTATCGAGTTTGTTTTTTGTCCAAGAATATTGAAGAAATTAATTTTTCCTGAATTGTAATCATTTTGTATGAAATATTCCAGTGTAATATTTTGATTTGATGAGACCGGATTTGGATAAATTGATGTAAGCTCTGTAAAATATTTTTCAATAATTAGATTGCCTTTTACACTGTCTTGACTACCGATTGATAAAAAAAGCTCAGCTGATAATGAAGAGATTTGGATTTTTGTTGAACTTGAAGAAATATCATAAACGTTTGTAGTATTTCCATCGAATAAAACAGCAGAGATTTGATAGGAATCATCAGATTCAAAATGAATATTTATTTGTGGAATATTTATATCTGCAATTTTGTAAAATGTATTTGAATAATGTCCACTTACAATTTGAATATTCATCGTTTGATCATCATTATAATAAAAATAATTATCTGTATTATTTGAAAATTTTATTGAAGGAATAATTTCAGCATCGGGGAAAAACGATTGTTCTGGAAAATTATTTTCACCGCAGTAGATATGAGAAACGCCCCATTCGGATAGAGCATTATTCCAGCCGGATTCGTTAGAATTTAAAAAAGTTGTCAAGGCGGACATTGCATTTCCTTCTAAAATGTTTCCCCAAATTTCCATTATTGGATTATTTTTATTTGTTTTATATTTTTCATCTAAATAAATATTCCAACTACAAAGTTGGTAAAAACCGGGGCTATTATATTTATCAATTTGATTGCCCCAATTTGTTATATAATCTTCTGTATATTGAATATAATCATTTACTTCCGGAAATATTTTATCCTCAAACCAAACAGCACAAGCTTCCAAATACCAAACATCACTATCAAAAAAGAAATTATAACCAAGTTGAAAGACATGAAATAATTCGTGAGCACAAGTTACTTTCAGTGCAGATGTATCATTGGTATAATAAAGATCACCGATCATATCATTGTCAATTTCGATGTAAGCGGTGTAATCGTGTGTCCTTGGAGTTGATGTAACCTCATTTTCAGGTATTGTACCTCCATAATTTCCGTTCCCAAGATTTGAAAAATAAACATCAATTTGTGGATCTTCAGAATCATCTATTGGTGGAATCAAAAATCCTAATGTATCGTGTAGATAAAAATATGATGCTTCTAAATATTGACCGGCGCGAATTATATAATCAGGAATAGAAGTATTTAAAGTATATGATTGAGCTATGGAATCATTGCCACTATTGTCAAAATGTAATTTGAATAAATTGTTTTTAGATGTAAATATCGCATCTTTATCCGGACGGTATGTAGTTTTATATAATCTTAAACTGATAGCAGAATTATTAATATTTCTAACTGCTGCGGAAGTTTTCCAAATACTTTTTGGAGTTGAAATATTTTGTGAATTATTGATATTTGTAAATACTAATAATAATATAATTAATTTGAATATTCTTTTAAATACAATTGTTTTTTTCAAATTGTTTTTCTTTTTATCTTTTTTTTTAGTTTCATTTTCATCTTGATATCGTCTTTAACATCATTAATGGCTTTTTTGAATTCTTTTAAACCTTTCCCCATGCCTTTAGATAATTTTTGTAGTTTTTTAGCTCTAAATAATAGTATAACTATTAAAAATATTAGTATTCAAAATCCGGATATACTTATAATATCCTCTTAACGAGTAAATTTTAATAAATAATAACCAAATGCCATTCCGATCAAGCCAACAACATTGAACCTCAACATTAAAGAAAATGAGAATTTAATAAAATGTAGATCTATAGAGAGCGGGTCTTTAATTCCAAGTGGAATACTTGCAAGAAAGAATTCTTTGACCACTCCTGCCGGTAAGATCAATACAAATATCTCACTGATAACACTTCCAATAATTGCACCAATTAATAAAATGCCTATCACCTTTCCAATATTTTTTTTCATTCTAAATTGCTCCAAAAATTTTGTTTTATTGCTGATTATTCATCTATATCAATTTCCATTTCTTCATTTTTAGACGATGATTGTTTCCGCCAATAATTTAATATATTAATTAAGATCAATAAAAAAATTAACGGGAACATTATCTTTTCTTGATATACGATAAGTATCAATAATATTAATAAAATAAGAATTGTATCTTTTTTGTATTTAGAATCTTTTCTTAAAGAAAATTTATTAACTTTTTTAAATATTATATCGCTTACCATTAAATATCCGATAATTATATAATAAGTTGGGAAAATAATGTTAATTGGGAAATAAATATTATTTAGAAGATTCTTATGAACGATTATAAACATAATAAAGCTTACAATTGACAATGCGGCTAATGGTGAAGGCATTCCAATGAAATGATCAATGGATTCTCTATGTGCTATAACATTAAATCTTGCTAATCTGATGGTTCCAAAAATAACGAAAGTAAATGAAAGCATTAATCCCCATCCACCAAATTTACAGAAAAACATATTATATGATAAAATTGCCGGAGCGATAACAAATGAAATTAGGTCCGCCAATGAATCCATTTCAACACCAAAATCAGATGAACCGTGAACTAATCGCGCAACTTTACCATCTAATCCATCAAAAATTGCAGCGAAAAATATTAACCATCCTGCGATAATAAAATTATCAAAGCCCTGCCTAAATGAGAATGAAATAGATATAAATCCAAGAAACATATTTAATAATGTAAAAATGCTTGGCCAAACGGTTCTTTTTATTTTTATTTTTCTTCTCATTTGATTTTATCGTTATTTGTAAATTTACCAATTATTGTTTCGCCACCGCGAACTTTTTCACCGATTTTTGCATCTAATCTAAAATTTTTTTTCGGAATTATCATGTCAATTCTACTACTAAATTTCATTAATCCAAATCTTTCTCCCGCTTTTACAATGTCATTTAGTTGCAAATTGCATACCAATCGTCTGGCAATGATTCCTGCTACTTGTTGGACTCTTATTGAACCATATTTTGAATCAATATCAAAAACATATTTTTCGTTCAATTCTGAAGCTTTTGGATTGAATGCAGCTAAAAATTTTCCCTTATGATATTTTATTAATGAAATTTTTCCGCCAATAGGAATACGATTTATATGTACATTCGTCAATGAAAGAAAAATGGAGATCATTGTTGATGGTTCTTTTGAAATAGGATGTAGAATATTTTCCTTGATGGAAATAATTTTTCCGTCAGCAGGTGAAACTAACAAATTTCCTTCTGTGGGAATTTTTCGATTTGGATCTCTAAAGAAATATATACAAAATAAAAATAACAATAATGATATATATACAACAATTAGTAAAAATGAATTTAAATAAATAACATTTTTAAATATTAAATATAGTAATTCAGAGAATATTGTTATGAAGAGAAAAGATAATGTTGTACTTTTTGCTGCCATTTATAGCTCCTTTTAGCTTATCAATAAAGATAAGGAATATTTTTTAAAATAAGTATATTTTTTTGAGAATAATAATAGAACATAGATATTAATACGAATTTTTAGACAGAAATCTAAACTTTATTTATTTTTTTGAGGGACTTTGCATTTTTTGATCGAGCAAAATAAATCCTAAAATAAAAATCGAAAATACTACACAGATTATAGCGAATGTATTTCCCCAGATTATGTAAAGTGGTGTATATGAAAAGGTGCTTAACTTTGCATCAAAAAATCCTTTTTTATTCAGTGGGATTTCTTTTTTTACAATTCCTTTTGGAGTTATTACCATAGAAATACCTGTATTTGCACATCTTACGAATGCTCGTTTAGATTCTACTGCTCTTACTACTGATTGTGCCGCATGTTGATATGGTCCTAATGAATTTCCAAACCAAGAATCGTTAGTCACATTTATATGATATTTTGCTCCTTGACGCACATTATTAATACTTATTTGTGGAAAAATAGATTCATAACAGATCATTGGAGAGATCATTACATTTCCATTAAATATTGTAAATGGTTCGTTATTTTCTCCGGGTGAAAAATTAGATTGCCCTAAGTTTAATTTTTTTAAGAATTCAAATTTTGTTGAAAATGGAATATATTCTCCAAAGGGAACAAGATGCACTTTATCGTATTCACTTACAATTCCTTTATTTTTAACAAAAGAAAATAAACTGTTATTAAATTCTATTTCTTTATTAATATAATAGTGATCCGGAGAACCGGTGATCAATATTTTGCTTGTGTTGTTAACTAATTTTTCTATTACTTTCCTGTATTTACTTGTTCGAATATGTACTGGAGTGGCACTTTCCGGCCAAACAATAACATCAACAGAATCAAGTCCTGATTTTGTGCTTAGCGAATCGAGATTTTTAAATACTTTTTTTCTATTTTTTATCTTCCATTTATCTAATGAGCCATAATTTGGTTGTACTATTCGAAATGTGATTTTTTCTGCAATTTTGAAATTAATATTAAGTATAATAATTCCGTAAATGTAAGGTATTGCAAGTAATAATGCGACAGAAAGAATATATTTTTTAAATTTGATGTTACTGTTTTTTATTGATAAAATTGCTTTATACAAAAGTATATTAGTTAGAATAATTATGAATGAAACGAGATAAATTCCACCAATGTCAACAATTTGTAAAAAGGGAAGATTACCTACTTGAGAATTGCCAAGAGAGATCCATGGGAATCCAAATACGCCGTAACTTCTAATAAATTCAATTGAAACCCAAAATAATGGGAATGACCATAGTGCAAGATTAGCATTTCGTTTTTTTATTACAGTAAATAGGTAGCCGATGACTCCATAATTAACAGCTAAATATAACGCACCCAATATCATTGAAATAGTTGCAAAAATAAAATTGGTACCTACATTGAAAGCAAGCCAGTGAATCATAAAAGTAGAGTAAATAAAACCGAAAGAATATCCGATTTTAAAACCACTTTTTGTATTATTTAAAATATGAATAAGTGGAATAAGAGCTATGAATACAAAATAAAATTGATTGAATGGAGCAAATGATAAAACAATAAAAATTACTGAAATTAAAATAGTTATTAAACGATGAGTAAGTATAAATTTTGAAATTATTTTTAAATATTTTGTCATACTATCAACTATTTGAATTTAAATAGTCCTTCAAAATAATAAAAGCAGACATTTGGTCTATTTTTTCTTTATTTTTAATAGTATTAATTCCTTTCTTAATTAGAATTTCTTTTGCTTCCTTGCTTGTATATCTTTCGTCCCATTTAATAATTTGACAATCAAAATTTATCTCAAGTAATTTAATAAAAACATCTACTTTCTCGGTTTGAGATGTTTTATTTCCTGAAAGCCCGATAGGATAACCGATTATGATCTTTCCAATAGAATACTTGTTATATACATTTTTAATTTTTTCTATCGCATTTTCATTAGAATTATTAATAATTAATGTGGGCAAAGAAATTGGAATTATATTTAGCGGATCTGAAATTGCCATTCCTATTCGTTGACTTCCATAGTCAATGGAAATAATTCTCATTATTTTTTCTTTAAGGGTTGTTCTAAATATTTTTTTAATATTTTACCAGGTGTAAAATGAGTTTTTTTATGAGGTTTCACATATACAATTTCATTTGTTCTTGGGTTGCGAGCTTTGGGTTTTGCTTTTGTAGGTTTAACTTCAAATGTTCCAAAATTACGAATTTCTATTCTAACTGTGTCTGCTTCATCTTTCATTAATAAATGTCTAAGAGCAGTAAAAAAGTCATCAACAAGCGGTTTAATTTCTTTTTGTTTGTGACTGGATATATTTGCCATTTCTCTGGTAATATCCACTTTTGTAAATGTTTTTTTTGTCATAACGATTCCTTATTTTATGTTCTTTCTACTTTAATTATTCCCGGTATTTTTTTTAATTTTTTGATAACATTTTTTATATGTTTTAAATTATCAACAATAATAATGATGTTTCCTTGTGCAATTGCACCCTGCGACTTCATATTTATAGAAGCAATATTGGTTTTCATATTTTGAATGACATTGCTAATATCCTGAAGAATACCATTTCTGTTTTCACTTAAAATACTTAAGTGAGAGTAAAATGTATAATCAATGTTTTTATTCCAGTTGACTTCGATCAATCTGTCCAATTCCGTCTCTTCTGTTGGAATATTTGGGCAATCGCTACGATGTATTGTAATTCCTTTTCCTCTTGTGATGTATCCTACAATATCATCACCCGGTATAGGATTGCAGCCTTTTCCAAAATTGACCATAACATTATCCACCCCTTGAACGGTAACACCCTTGGAAGTGCTCTTATAAAATCGTGGGAAAAATTTATGATCTTTTGTGTCTTTATCATTATTTATGTTTTTTTCTTTACAAACTTTATCTATTATTTCCTTAATAGTAATTTCACCTTTTCCAATTGCTTGAAAGAAAAGGTCTTGTGTCTGGAATCCCATTTCTTCATATTTTTTAGATATTTTTTTGATCTTATTAGCCATTTTTGCTTGGCGAAGTTTTTTATCTAGAATTTCTTTACCTAAATTGATACTTTCTATATACTCATTTTTTCGAAACCAGCCTCTAATACGAGATTTTGCTCGGTTAGTTTTTACGAATTTTAGCCAGTTATAACTTGGTTTAATATTATTTGATGTAAGTATTTCTACTTTATCCCCACTACTTAAAATTGTATTTAATGGAACAATTCTTGAATTGACTTTTGATCCGATACAAGAAAGTCCAATTTCAGTATGAACTGCAAATGCAAAATCAAGAGCCGTAGCTTTTTTTTGTAATGTGATCAAGTCGCCTTTGGGAGTAAATACAAAAATTTCATCTTTAAAAAGATCTATTTTCAATGTTTCCATAAAATCTTCACTACTATTTGGATCGCTTTTTAAAATATTAATTAACTCTCTGAGCCAAAGTACTTTTTTATCAATTTCATCTATATCTTTACTGGTTTCTTTATATTTCCAATGAGCTGCAATTCCTGTTTCTGCAATTCTATCCATTTCATCAGTTCTAATTTGAATTTCTACATTTTTTCCTTCCGGTCCTATTATTGTGGTGTGGACCGATTGATATCCATTTGATTTTGGAGTGGCAATAAAATCTCTAAATCTTTCAGCGATAGGTTTAAATTGTTGATGAATAATTCCTAATACAGCATAGCAATCGGACACTTTATCTACGATAATTCTAATAGCCAAAATGTCATAAATTTTGTCTAAATCTTTGTTTTGAAGATTCATTTTTTTGTTTATAGAAGATAAATTTTTAGTTCTTCCTAAAATTTTTGTTTTAATATTATTTTCATTCAATGACTTTTGGATTGTTTTCTTAAACTTATTAATATATTCATTAAAATGTTTCTTATTTTTAAGCACTTGATTTTTTAAAAATTTATATCGATCTGATTGTAGATATTTAAAAGACAGATCTTCCAATTCGCTTTTTATTTTGTACATTCCTAATCTGTGTGCAAGTGGTGCATATACATCACGGGTTTCAAGTGATATACGCTTCTGTTTTGATCTGGGCATTGATTTCAATGTTCTCATATTATTTAAGCGATCGGCAAATTTGACAATTATAACTCTAATATCATTGGCAACACTAAGCAGCATTTTTCTGAAATTACTTGCTTGTCTATCTTCCTGGCTATTAAACTTTATATCACTTATTTTGGTTACGCCCTCAACAATATTTGCAATAGTTTCAGAAAATTCATTAATAATTATTTTTTTTGAATATTCTGTATCTTCTAAAATATCATGAAGTAATCCGGCGCAAATAGTTGTTGTATCCATAGATAATTCTGTAAGAATTATTGCCGTCTGATATAAATGTTCAAAATATGGTTCACCTGACAATCTAAATTGTTCGTCATGTCCTTTTTTAGCAAAATTATATGTTTTCCATAATAATGGAATATCTTTTTCCACTTGTGGATTATATTCTTTGATCTTATTTATTAGGTCTGTAAATTTTTTTGGATATTTTTTATTGATTTTCTCGGGTTTCATTAAAATGCGCTATCTATTTGATCTTGATATTCACCTAAAGTCAATTCATAAAATCTTGCAATGTTTTTTTGAAAATTCAAGTCAACTTTACCAATTGGGCCATTTCTTTGTTTAGAAATTATTAATTCTGCTTTGCCTTCATCTTCAGGATCTTTAGAATAAATTATTGGACGAAAAACAAACATTACTACATCAGCATCCTGTTCTATAGCTCCGGATTCTCTTAAATCAGATAATTGCGGTTTGTGGTCACCACCTCTTTTCTCTACTTCACGACTAAGTTGTGAAAGAGCGATAACAGGAATCTTTAATTCTTTTGATAATGCTTTTAATCCTTGACTGATACTAGATATTTCATGTTGTCTGTTATCAATTCTCCCTGTTGCATGAGCTAATTGCAAGTAATCGATAAACAAAATATCTAAACCTTTTTCATTTTTTAATCGTCTTGCTCTACTGCGAATATCTAAAATATTCAATCCGGCGGTGTCATCAATAAAAATATCTGCTTCTGAGAGAGCGCTTGCTGCTTTTGTCAAGTCATTCCATAAAGCTCCCGGAACATTTCCTTTTCTTAATTTTTGATGATCAATTCCACTTTGTGAACTTAAAAATCTCAAGCCGAGTTGTTGCTCAGACATTTCCAATGAAAATATTCCAACTTTATAATGATGTGAAATTGCCATAGATCTCGCCATTGTGATTGCTAAAGCTGTTTTTCCCATGGAAGGGCGTCCTGCAATAATAATAAGATCAGATTGTTGAAATCCGGATGTAATTGAATCTAAAGGAGCAAAACCAGTATGTATTCCAATGACTTCTCCTTTATGATGAGATAACTTATCTACATGATCTATAGTATCTTGAATTATTTCCGGAATAGGATTAAAATCACCTTTAAATGTTCTTTCTTTTAATGAAAAAATATTCTGTTCGGCATTGTCCAACATATTCCCAACTTCTTCTTTTTCATTATATGCATCTGTAATAAGTTTCGTAGAAGTGGTAATAATTGTTCTTAATGTTGCTTTGTCACTAACTATTTGGGCATAATATTCAATATTTGCTGCTGTTGGGACTGATGCTATTATCTTTGAAATGGTCGCACTTCCACCAATTTTATCTAATAATTTTAGCTGTATAAGTTTTTCTGTTACAGTTAAGTGATCAATGGCTTGTGATAGTTTAGATAATTCTTTTATCGATCTGAATATTAACTGATGTGCTTCTTTATAAAAATCAGATTCTTTTAATAATTCTATCCCACGATAAGCAGCGTCTGGTTCTAACATCATTGCACCTAATACGGCAATTTCTGCTTCTATTGATTGTGGTGGAGTTCTTGTAATGTCTTCTACCAATTTTTATTCCTTTTAAAATATAATATTATAAATATTTATTTGCTATCATCTTGAAATCTGATATAATACTATCCTTCCAATTTGGATTTCTAAGAATTGCTGCAGGATGATATGTAACATATAGATCAACATTTTGATAATAGTATTTTTGACCTCTCATTCTACCTAAGGATAATTCTTTTTTTATTAATGTTTTTCCGGCTATTCTTCCTAAGGCAACAATAACTTTTGGGTTGATCAAAGAAATTTGTTTATGTAAATATGGTTCACAAGTTGCAATTTCATCTGGAAGAGGATCGCGATTTTTTGGTGGACGGCATTTCAATACATTGGCAATAAAAATATCATCTCTGCTTAAATTAATTTCCATCAATAATTTATCAAGAAGTTTACCTGCTCTTCCTACAAATGTAATTCCGGTTGCATCTTCGGTCGCTCCGGGAGCTTCACCAACAAACATAATATCCGCATTTGCATTTCCATCACCAAATACAAACTTGTTACGACTATTTCCTAATTGGCATTTTTTGCAATTTTCAATCTCTCTTTTATATACTTCTAATTTATTTGTAAATAGATCTTTTTTTAGCATTAATTTATTCCCAAAAACATCTTTTAGATAATTTAAATATCTTATTGTTTTATTATCAATTTTTTTTGTGATCATATTAATATTTTTAATATTTCATCAGCTAATTCATTTTTTGTCATTAATTTCTTTTCAAGAATTTTCTCATTTTTGGTGATTATTGTGACTTTATTTGTATCGCTTTCGAACCCGGCGCCTTTTTCATTTGGGTCATTTACAATTATATAATCCAAATTTTTCTTTTTTAATTTCTCAATTGAATTGTGAATTTTATTTTCAGTTTCAACACTAAAACCAACTAATATTTGATCTTTTTTTATTTTCCCTAATTCTAATAAAATATCTTTTGTTGTTGTAAAATTTAATGTTCTTGGAATATCGGATTTTTTTATTTTATTAGATTCTCTATTTGTTGGTTTAAGATCTTCAACTGCCGCTGACATGATCACGATATCTGCCCATTCAAATTTTTCTATAACTGCTTCAAACATCTCTTTACTCGAAACAACAGAATCTGTTTCAATATTTTCTTGTGCTGATAGGGAAGTGGGACCTAAAATTAATTTTACATTTCCACCATGTTTTTTAGCAGAATTCGCCAGAGCAATTCCCATTTTTCCGGTAGAAGGATTTGAAATGAATCGTACTGAATCCAAATATTCTCTTGTTGGGCCACCGGTGATTAAAATATTTTTACCTTTTAAGAATTTGTTATTAGCAGAATACAGATTATCAATTATTATTTTTTCCTCTGCTAATCTTCCAATTCCTTCACCTTCAATATTTGTTGCTAATTTACCTGTTTCCGGCTCAATAATGTTATAACCGTTTTTAATAAGTGACTCTTTGTTTTTTGTGAAAAATGGATTGTGATACATGTTTTTATTCATTGCTAAAGCGAAAAAAGTATTCTTCGGCTTAGAAGTCATTAACATCGTACTTAATAGATCATCTGCAATTCCATTAGCAACTTTTCCAATGATATTTGCAGTAGCCGGCGCGACTAAAAAAATATCGGATTGACTTACAAGATCTATATGGCGAGTCGAAACTATCCGCTCTTTTTCAAACATATCTGTAAGAACTTTATTTCCGGTAAAGGTCTCAAAAATAAGAGGTGTCATGAACTCTTGAGCTGATTTTGTCATTATTACTTTTACATCACAATTATGATCATTAGTAAGATGACGGATGAGAGAAGCAATTTTATAAATTGCAATTCCACCTGTTAAACCGAGTAATATTTTTTTATTTTTTAAATTCATCAATTTTTTTTTATAAATATATTATTATTCGTCTTCTTCAACTTTTTTATTGGGATCTTTATAACCAAATTCAATTTCACCTTTTGCAAATTCTTCCATTGCAATGGTTGACGGTTTCTCGAGAGAAGAAAAATCAATTTCATCGTATTCCAAACTTTCTTCCATCTCCTCTTCTGATAAGTATGATTTAATTTTGAATTTTTCTGATCTTTCTTGGTTTATTTGTCTCGCTCTCTTTGCAATAACTGTAATAGCTTCGAAAATATCTTGTTTTTCATTTTTATCTAATTGATTTACTGGTGACATTTTTATTCTCCTAATTTTAAAATATTATTTTTTATTATTTTTTCAATTTTATTTATACAACTAGTTAATTTATCATTAATTACGATAAAATCAAAATTATCTTTTTCTTTTTTTTCCAAAGAAATGCGCGAAAGTCGTTTTTCAATGGATTCCTTTGATTCTGTAGCTCTTTTTTTTAATCTTTGTATAAGAAGGTCCTCATTCGGAACATCAATAAATATAGTTATTGAATTATTTGGAAATTGTCTTTTTACATTTAATGCTCCCAAAACATCCAAATCAAGTATTAGTATTTGGCCATTATTAATTGTGTTTGTAACTTGTTCTTTTATTGTTCCATAATATTCTCCATGTACATTTTCAGATTCTACTAATTCATTTAAAGATAATAATTTGTTAAATTTGTCTGATGAAATGAAATAATAATCTTTACCGTTTTTTTCATAATCTCGCTTTTTTCTAGTCGTAGCCGAAATTGAAAACTTCCAAGATTTGTTTTTTTGTAATAATTGCTTGATTATTGTTGTTTTTCCCGCTCCACTATGAGCTGCAAAAATTACCAATAGTCCTTTTATTGAATGTTTTGACATTGTTCCCTTAATATTTCTATTTGGTTTTTTAGTTCTACAACTTTTTGAGATATTTTAGAAGAATTTGCTTTGTTGCCAATCGTTGTGATCTCTCTTAACATTTCTTGTAGAAGGAATATCAACCTTTTTCCAACATTTTCATCATATTCTAAGTAGTTGTTGAATTGATTGATATGACTTGATAATCTTTCATTTTCTTCTGAAATATCTAATTTATCCGCTAATAAAACGATCTCTTGTTCAATTAATCCGGCTTCTATTTTTTTTGTGTTTAATAATTTTGTTACTCGATCTTTTAATTTATTGAAATGCTCAGATATGTTTTTTTTCTGTAATTTCCTTATAGATAAATTTTCTTGTTCGATATTTTTTAGAATTTTTATAAAAGATCTTTTTATATGTTCTCCCTCTTTAACCTGCATTTCAATTAAATTATTTAGAGCTCCTTCTGTACAAGTTAATATTTCCTTTGCTAATTTAGAATTTATTAATTCCTCTGAATTAGTAGTAAAAATGTCAGGTAACTGAATTAAATCGGATATTTTTAGATCATTATCTAAATTAAATTCATCTTTAATAGAAAGTAATTCGTTGATATAATTTTTTAAGATACCTTTATTGATTTTTTTATTAATTATAGAATCATCAGTATCTGAGAAAATTATTTTATATGATATTTTACCCCTGGATATTTTATTTTTTAGTAAATTATTTAATTGCTCTTGTAGAAAATTTAATTCATTAGTTATATTAAAATATATGTTAAAGTAGCGACTATTCACAGAATGAATTTCTACATGAAATTTTTTGCCTTTAAACTCTCCCTCATATCTTCCAAATCCCGTCATACTTCTCAAAATATTTCTCCATTTATTTTGGGTAATAGTATAATAAATTTTATGCTATATATCAAATAAAAACTTTGATTTAATTAGAAAAGAGGAAGGGAAAATGTAAACATAGTAAAATATTGTCTTTGGCATTTTACAGATCAAAAAAGTAAAAAATTATTCACAGAATACACCGAAAAAAATTAAGGAAAAAGAAATAAAAAAATTTTTGAAAGAGATAATAAATATTGATGACGTATAAAATTTTCATAGGTATTAAAAAATCATTATAGTATCAGATTTTTTTAATCTGCAAAAAAATGTTTAAAGATAAAATAAATTTAAAAAATGTTTGTTTTTATATTAAAAATATTGTATAATTAATGTTGGTAAATTTAAATGAGGGCAAATGACAAAAAAAGTAAATAAAACAAAAAAGACCAAACAAGAGAAATCAAAAGGAACTAAAAGGTTTAAAAAGCGAAAAGTTAAACAAAGGAATGATGCTAATAGATCGCTAAGTAAATATCTTGATGAAATAGGACATTTTGAACCTTTATCTCCAGAAGATGAAATAAAAATTGCAAAAAAAGTAAAGCAAGGTGATAGAGACGCTTTAAGAGTATTGTGTGAATCAAATTTACGATTTGTTGTTAGTGTTGCAAAAGATTATCAAGGTCAAGGTTTACCGCTAACAGATTTGATCAATGAAGGGAATTTAGGTTTGATAAAAGCTGCCGAAAGATTTGATGAAACTCGTGGTTTCAAATTTATTTCCTATGCTGTCTGGTGGATCAGGCAATCTATTTTGCAATCATTAGCTGAACATAGCAGAATTGTTCGTTTGCCATTAAATCGAGTCGGTACAATTAGTAAAATCAGTAGAGCTGCAGAAGAAATAGAAGGATATAATGAAAGGACACCGAATGTAAATGAAATTGCAAATAAATTAGGTGTTAAAACAAATGAAATTTCTGATGCTGTACGTATTGCTAAAAGGCATCATTCGTTAGATGCACCATTTAAAGAGGGTGAAAAAAATTCACTTATAAATGTTATTGAAGATAATGAACAAAATCCGCCTGAATCACCATTGATTGATGAGTCATTAGAATCGGAAATTCAATCGGTTTTAGCAACTTTAGAACCAAGAGAAAGTAGCGTAATAAAAATGTATTTCGGTATTGGCAGAGAATATGCATTAACATTAAATGAAATTGGAGAAGAATTTAATTTAACTCGTGAAAGAGTACGACAGATTAAAGAAAAAGCAATTCGTAGATTGCAACATAAATCCAGAAGTAAAAAATTAAAATCCTTTTTAGGATAATAAATAAATTGTTGATTGGAGGTGATTTACAAAAATGATTCAAGTTACGGTTCATGATAATGAAAATTTAGAAAGAGCTTTGAGAAGATTTAAAAAGAAGTTTGAGAAAGCAGGTATTATTAAAGATATACATAAAAATGCTTATTATATTAAACCAAGCCAAAATCGCAGAATAGCAAAAGCAAAAGCAATTCGCAGAATAAAAAGAATGGAACGATTAGAAAAATATGATAGAGATTTTTAGTATAGATCAATTTAACATTAATAAAACATCCGGTTCTGCTGGATGTTTTTTTAATTTATTATTAAAAGCGAGATTTATATGTTGATCGAATCAATTTCAGGAATTAGAGGTGTTGTAGGAACCGGACTAACTCCAAAAAAAGTTATGAATTATGCGAGTGGGTTCGGTGAATGGGCTGAAAAAGGTAAGATAATTATTGGTAGAGATTCAAGACCTTCGGGAAAAGTTATTGCAGATCTTTTTTCAAATACGCTTTCTTGGATGGGCTTTGATGTAATTGATATAGGTATTGTCCCAACCCCAACTGTTCAATTTATAACAGAAAAATTTCAAGCTGCAGGTGGCGTTGTTATTACTGCAAGTCATAATCCTTTTCCATGGAATGGAATAAAATTTATTGCTCCAACAGGATTATTTTTAGATGCCGATCAGGTAGCAAAAGTGTTGAATTTTACGAAAAATAAAGAATTTAGTTTTAAGAAAAGCGGTGGATTTGGTAATATTTCAGAATATTCAGAAGCTATTGATGACCATATTAAAAATATTTTGGGAATTCCATATTTGGATATAGAAAAAATTCGTTCCAAAAATTTTAAAGTTGTTATCGATGCAGTAAATGGTGGTGGTTCAATTGCATTACCAAAATTATTAAATGCATTTGGTTGTGAAATAATAAAAGTTAACTGTGTGCCTGACGGACATTTTCCACATCTTCCCGAACCTTTACCGGAAAATCTAACTGATTTATTAGAAAAAGTAAAAGAAAATAAGGCAGATATTGGGATGGCTGTAGATCCCGATGCCGATAGATTAGCGATTGTAGATGAAAACGGAAAATATCTTTCGGAAGAATATACGTTAGTAATGTCATTAAAAACAGTATTGGAAAAAAATACTAAAAGTAATCCTGTAATTGTTACGAATTTATCAACCACACTTGCTGTCGATAAAATTGCCGATCAATATAATGCAAAAGTAATTAGAACAGCGATTGGTGAAATAAATGTATCAAAAAAAATGAAGGAAATAAACTCCCTAATCGGTGGAGAAGGAAACGGTGGAATTATTTTACCGGATTCTCATTTAGGTCGTGATTCATTGGTCGGAGCAGCATTGATCTTGCAATTTCTTGTCGATGGAGATGAAAAGTTAAGTGAAAAATATAAAAAGTTACCGCAATTTAAAATGAGCAAGATGAAAGCTGAAGTCGGTAATAAATCTAAAGATAAAATTATTGAAAATTTAATAAATAAATACAAAAATGAAAATATTAATACAGTTGATGGAATAAAAATTATTTTTGAAAATAGTTGGGTTCATATCAGAAAATCAAATACAGAACCGATTCTAAGAGTATATAGCGAAGCAACTAAATTGGAAGAAGCTGTGGAATTGGGAAAAAGATTTGTAAAAAAAATTGATGAATTGTGTAGCTAATTTTCCGAAGTTTTTACATTGTTTCTTCCACGATAATTAAAATATTTTCGTTCTTATAATTTTTAACTTCGGAAGTTTATAGAACAAAATAATTTTAAAATAAAGGACACAAAATGAATAAAATTACAAAAGAAGAATTAGCAAAATATATTGATCATACATTATTAAAATCAGATGCTAAAACAAATGATATTAAAAAATTATGTGATGAAGCAGATAATTACAATTTTGCTTCTGTATGTATAAATCCTTATTATGTAAAATATTGTGCGGAAAAATTAAAAGATTCAAATGTGAAAGTATGCACAGTTATTGGATTTCCACTTGGAGCTAATACAACAGGAATAAAAAAAGCTGAAGTAGTCCAAGCAATAAAAGATGGTGCTGATGAATTAGATATGGTGATAAGTATTGGTTCTTTGAAATCAGGAGACCACGAAAATGTTTTTCAAGATATTAAAACAGTTGTTGAAGCATCAGAAGGTAAATGTGTAAAAGTCATAATTGAAACATGTTTATTAACAGAATCTGAAAAAATAAAAGCATGTGAATTATCTAAGAAAGCCGGTGCGAATTTTGTTAAAACATCAACTGGATTTTCATCTAATGGAGCTACAATAGAAGATGTTAGATTAATGAAAAAAGTTGTTGGAGAAAAAATGAAAGTAAAGGCGTCCGGTGGTATTCATTCTTATGAAGAAGCGATTGCAATGATCGACGCTGGAGCGAGTAGATTAGGTGCATCAGCAGGTGTAAAAATTGTTTCGTAAAGAAGAAAATCCATACAAAAAAGCGTCAAGATTCTGCATAAAGAAACAAGTAAGGGATTATTTAAATTAGGATCAAAAGGAATTTAACTTTTCAAAACATCAACCTACTCGAAGCAGGTGGCAATAATATGAAACAATTTTCTCATACAAGCACATACAGAAACTATCTTTGATTTTTCTCTACTGATAAGTTTTTTATAAAAAGGAGCAATAATATGAATTCAATTACAATCGGATTATTTATTTATTTGTTTATAGTATTGTTTGTTGGTTACAAAGCATTCAGAAAAAACAAGACACATGCGGATTTTTTATTAGCTGATAGAAAGATCGGTGCTTGGGCTCTTTCATTATCTGAACGTGCAAGTGGAGAATCAGCTTGGCTTTTAGTTGGATTGCCGGGAGCGGTTTTAGCAGTTGGTTATTTGGAAATATGGTCTGTTGTTGGTTGTCTGCTTGGAATATTTTTCGCTTGGCTATTTATTGCTATTCCGTTAAGAGAACTTGCAGGAAAATATAATTCATTGACTTTGCCGGATTTATTTACTAATTATTTCGATGATAAAGGAAATTCTATAAGAATAATCGCATCTTTGATAATTACTTTCTTTTTTACATTCTATGTTGCTGCTCAATTTAGCGGAGCAGGTAAAGTATTAAATGTTACTTTCGGAATATCTCAACTTCAAGGAATGATCATTGGTGCAGGAATTATTTTGATCTATACACTTTTAGGTGGATTTTTTGCAGTTGTTTGGACAGATGTTGTGCAGGCGATTTTAATGTTTGCTACTTTAGTGATCTTACCAATTGTTGGATTTATAGAATTGAATAGTATGCCGGCGAATGAAATTCATTCATTAACTCCAAATCTTCAATCTTTTGTTGGAAATAAAGTTGGTATTTTTGCTGTTTTAGGAATTATTAGTGGATTAAGTTGGGGGTTGGGATATACCGGACAGCCGCATTTATTAATTAGATATATGGCGATCAACAGATCATCACAATTAAAAATCGGTAGAAAAATCGCATTTTCTTGGGCTGTGCCTGCTTTTTTTGGAGCTTTCTTTTTAGGAATTGTTGGCCTGAAATTATATGGTGCAGAGAAATTCGTTGATCCGGAAAAACTTATGCCTTTTATGGCAACTCATTTATTACCAACTTGGTTTGCCGGAATATTGATCTCCGGTGCAATTGCCGCAATGATGTCCACCGCAGATTCACAATTGTTGGTAACAACTTCTGCAATAAGTGAAGATATTTATCATAAAATCGGTAAGAAAAAAGTTACACCGGAAAGAATGCTTTTAATCAGTAGAGTTGCCACGATAATTATCGGAATTATTGCTTTTCTTTTGGCTTATAAATCACAAGATATGGTTTTTGCAATGGTATCTTATGCTTGGTCCGGGTTGGGCGCAAGCTTTGGACCGGTTTTATTATTAATGCTTTATTGGAAAAAAATTACTAAACAAGGAGCAATTGCAGGAATGCTTACCGGTGCATTTACAACTGTCGTTTGGAAGAATATTTCTTTTTTAAATGATCTTATCTCAGTTAGATTTATAAGTTTTGCTTTAGCTCTGTTAACAATTATTATTGTTAGTATTTTGACAAGAAAGGAAAAGTGAACCCGGTGAAATATATATTCGGCCACAATTAAATAATTTTACAAATTTAATATGGTAAACATTTACAGAACAAGAAAGGGAAAAAGTATAGAGCGAGTAGGAGAAAATGCGATTGTGTGATTTAAAGAATTGGAAAATGATTGTGCTTTACCGCAAAGGCGGAGAGACGCAGAGGAAAATAGACAAAAGAAAGATTAACCACAAGAAACACCCTGACATACTTCGCTATAGGGCAGGCAAAGGAATTCATAAAGGCCACAAGAAAATAATTAATGAATATGAAAAATTAAATAGAATTTAGAAAACCAATCTAAACTTCTTCTTTTCGTCTTTTTTCTCTCTGCGGACTTTGCGTGAAATCTTTACATGAAATCTTTCAAAAAAAACGCTCAATAAAAATGTTAACCGTTTTCTTTTATTGATTAATTTATAAATAATTTTTATAATTGAATTTAAATTTAAATAGATCTGTTTGTTTTTGAAAAATAATATTGTTAAATTTAAACAAATTATTGATGTAACATTGATCTGTCTATTTTGCATCTGATCAAATAAAAAAAGGAGTAACAAATGGAATTGAGTATTGCTTTTAAACAAAACAAACAACCAAAAGATTTACAAAGAAGTGACATATTGGAATATATTCAAAAAAATGATATTGATACAATATATTTTCAGTATATTGATTTGGAAGGAGAGATTCGCGAATTGGTAATTCCGATTAATTCTATTAAATATGCGCGTCGAATTCTTGCTTCCGGTGAACGAATTGACGGCAGCAGTGTTTTTAAACAAATTATTCCAACAGACGGATCTGATCTTTACATTATCCCCAATTATTCAACAGCTTATAAAAATCCGTTTGATGAAAATTCAATAAATATTATTTGTAATTTTGTAGATAAACATGAAAAACGAGCTGAATTTACACCGAATAATGTTTTAATAAATGCTGCCAATATGATAAAAGAAAACCATGATCTTGAATTATGGGCATTAGGTGAGTTGGAATTTTATTTAATTGGTGAATATGAAAATAGCTCATTCAATTTACAAGCTCAAAACGGATATCATCAAACTACACCTTTTCTTAAATATCGTTCAGCAGCAAATGAAATTGCAAAAGTTGTTAGTCAAATTACCGGAAATGTAAAATATACTCACAGTGAAGTTGGATATATTCCAAAGATTGAAAAACCGAATTCAAAATGGAATGGAAAACATGCGGAACAATATGAAGTCGAATTTTTACCGGCACCAATAGAAATCGCCGGATTAAATGTTGCAATTGCAAAATGGGTAGCAAGAAATATTGCCGCGAAATATAAGCTCGGTATTAGTATTGAACCTAAATTACAGGATGGTCATGCGGGTAATGGACTTCATTTTCATTTAGAACTTTTGAAGAACAAAAATAATATAATGCGTAATGAAAATGGAGAATTATCAGATGAATCGCTTGCAATAATTGCTGCATTATGTGAATATGCTTCATCATTAACAGCAATGGGAAATAGAGTTGAGTCTTCTTATGAAAGATTGAACTCAGGACAGGAAACACCATCAACTGCATATTGGAATGAATTAGACAGAAATGCATTGATAAGAATTCCACTTGCTTGGAAAAATGGTGAAGATATGGCTTCAATAATAAATGAAAATAATAGAGAATCATTTCATTCTCCATTTAAAAAACAAACGGTAGAATTGCGTAGTGCTGATGGTTCTGCTAATCATTTTTTTCTATTAGTTGGAATCTGTCAAGCAATAAATGTAGGATTAAATGATTTGGAAAATTATAAACAAAAAGCAAAACAATATTCAAATCCAGATCATAAACTTTTAGAACAATTACCAAAAAATAGAGAAGAAGCAAGTGAATTATTTGATAAAAACAGAGATAGATATTCCGATGTGTTTTCCGAAGAAATTATAGAATATATAATTAATTTTTTGAGATAGAAAAACATCTATTATTTGTTGTTAATTATCAAATTAAATAGATGTTTAATACTTGGATATTTTGTAGAAGTAAAAAAGAACTTTAAAAAATGTTTTGACATTCATTTTAAAGATATTATATTTGAAGTCGTGATGAATAGAAAAAAAATAACAAAGAATAAATTATTGGATTATAATTTGATATAGATTTTAACTAATTATTAATTAAAATTGGGATGTTAATTTGAATATTCATGAGTATCAGGCGAAAAGTATTTTAAGTAAATATGGTGTTGCAACATTAGGTGGAAAAGTAGCTTCTACTTCATCTGAGGCAAGAAAAATTGCAGAAGATATCGGTGGTAATATGTGGGTTGTAAAAGCTCAAATTCATGCCGGTGGAAGAGGGAAAGGTGGTGGAGTAAAATTTGCCAAATCTCTTGATGAAGTCGAGAAACATGCAAAAGATATTCTCGGAATGAATCTTGTTACACATCAGACAGGTAGCGAAGGAAAACTTGTTAAAAAAGTATTAATCGTTGAAGCAGGAGATATCAAGCAAGAATTCTATTTAGGAATTGTTCTTGATAGAGAAAAAGAAATTCCTGTGATGATGGCCTCAACGGAAGGTGGAGTTGAGATTGAAAAAGTTGCAGAAAAGACACCTGAAAAGATAATAAAAATAGAGATAGATCCATTAGTTGGATTGCAAGGTTTTCAAGCAAGATTATTGGGATTTAAATTAGGCTTTAAGGGCGAACAGATTAAGCATTTTTATAAACTTGCAATGTCACTTTATAAAGCATATTATGAAAGTGATTCAAGTTTGGTTGAGATAAATCCTATGGCACTTTTGGATGATGGTTCAATAACTGCACTAGATGCTAAGATGGGTTTTGATTCTAATGCTCTATTTCGTCACAAAGATATTCTTGAGATGAGAGATTTTGATGAAGAAGATCCTGTGGAAGTTGAAGCAAGCGAATATGGATTGAGTTATGTTAATCTAGATGGAAATGTTGGTTGTATGGTAAATGGTGCAGGTCTTGCAATGTCAACAATGGATATTATCAAACACGAAGGTGGTGAGCCGGCAAACTTTTTGGATGTAGGCGGAAAAGCAAATGCTGAAACAGTCGCAAAAGGTTTTGAAATTATTCTAAAAGATAAAAATGTAAAATCGATTTTTATAAATATTTTCGGTGGAATTGTTCGTTGTGATAGAATTGCAAAAGGAATTATAAAAGCAACTAAAGATAATTCAATTGATGTTCCGATTATTGTTCGTCTTGATGGAACAAATGCTGAAGAGGCGATTGAGATATTGAATAAATCTGATATCGATATGCTAATTTCTGCTACTGATTTGTCTGATGGTGCGAAAAAATCCGTAAAATATGCAAAGGGAAATATATAAATGAGTATTTTAGTAAATAAAAATTCAAGAGTAGTTGTACAAGGATTCACAGGAAAAGAGGGAACTTTTCATGCAGAGCAGTGCATTGATTACGGCACAAATGTTGTTGCTGGAGTTACACCGGGAAAAGGTGGAATTAAACATCTTGGGGTTCCGGTTTTTGATACGGTAAAAGATGCAGTTGAAGAACAGAAAGCAAATGTGTCATTGATATTTGTTCCTCCAGCATTTTCTGCTGATGCAATTATGGAAGCATCGGATGCAGGGATTGAACTTGTAGTTTGTATTACCGAAGGAATTCCAACAAAAGATATGATGATTGTAAAAAAATATCTGAAAAAAAATAATACAAAATTACTCGGACCAAATTGCCCGGGAGTTATCACACCAAAAGAGGCAAAAATTGGAATTATGCCGGGATTTGTTTTTAAAAAAGGAAAAGTCGGATTGATTTCAAAATCAGGAACATTGACTTATGAGGCTGCTAATCAGGTTGTAAAAGCTGGATATGGAATTTCAACAGGAATTGGAATCGGTGGTGATCCGATAATTGGATACTCTTTTATTGAGTTATTAGAATTATTTGAAGCTGATGATGAGACAGATGCAATTGTAATGATAGGTGAAATCGGTGGTGATTTAGAAATTCAAGCTGCAGAATATATAAAAGAGAATGTTACAAAACCAGTAGTTGCATTTATTGCAGGACAGACAGCTCCGAAAGGAAAAAGAATGGGACATGCAGGTGCGATTATTGCCGGAAGTAAAGGAACTGCTAAAGAGAAGATTGAAGCATTGAAAAAAGCTGGTGTAGAAGTTGCAGAAACGGCAGCGATGATTGGTGATACAATAAAAAAAGTATTGGAATAATAGGAGGTAAAAATGCGTAAAATTCAAGTAAAGAAAATTACTGAAATAATTAAAAAACTTTCAATGGAAGCATCTACGATTGCTAACGATCAACTTATCAATAAATTAAAAGAGTCGGAAAAAATAGAAGAATCATCTGTTGGTAAAGCTGTTTTAAAGCAATTATTGGAAAATATTGAAATCAGTAAAACTGATAAGACACCAATTTGTCAAGATACAGGTTTTACTGTAGTATTTATGGATATTGGACAAGATATAAGTTTTGTTGGTGGCTCATTGCAAGATGCTGTAAATAAAGGAGTTGGTGAAGGGTATACTGAAGGATATTTGAGGAAATCCATAATAAAAGATCCGATAACAAATCCTAAAAATACTGGTGATAATACTCCGGCAATTTTACATACCAATATTGTTTCCGGAGATAAAGTGGAAATCACACTGTTGCCAAAAGGTGGCGGTGCAGAAAATATGAGTAGAATTAAAATGATGAAACCGGCAGATGGGATTGAAGGAATAAAGAATTTTGTAATTGAGACGGTGAAAAATGCAGGTGGAAATCCTTGTCCGCCAACGGTGATTGGGGTTGGAATCGGTGGAACTTTTGATTATGTCGCGTATTTGGCAAAAAAAGCAATTTTGAGAGATTTCGGCGATAGAAATAAGGATAAACAGATTGCAAAATATGAAACTGAATGGTTAGAGGAAATTAATAAACTTGGAATTGGACCTGCCGGACTTGGCGGAAAAATAACTTCTTTGGATTTATTTATTGAAGTATTTCCTCGTCATATTGCAACATATCCGGTAGCAATAAATATTCAATGTAATGCAAATAGAAAGAAAAGTTTTGTTTTGTAGATTGAAAATTTTAGAAGATGAATTGCAATATAATAAAATATTGTTTAACATTGTTGATAAATATATAAAAATATAGCGGTTTAAAAAGGAGATATAAATGAGTATTAAATTAACAGCACCATTAACGGAAGATAAAATTAAAGATTTAAAAATTGGTGATGAAATTTTATTATCAGGAACGATTTATACGGCTCGTGATTCTGCTCACCAAAAATTAGTAGATCTATTGAAAGAAAAAAAGGAATTACCGTTTGATCCTGTTGGGAGTGTAATATTTTATGTTGGTCCTTCGCCAGCTCAGCCGGGACAAGCAATTGGAGCAGCAGGACCAACAACAAGTTACAGAATGGATCCATTTGCTAATAAAATGATGGAAGTTGGAGTTAAAGGAATGATTGGAAAAGGTGCTCGTTCACAAGAAGTTATTGATGGAATGAAGAAATATTGTGGAGTATATTTCGGAGCAACAGGTGGAGCCGCTGCACTTCTCTCAAAATCAGTTTTGGAAGCAGAAGTAATTGCATTTGATGAATTAGGCCCGGAAGCAGTAAGGAAATTAAAAGTAAAAGATATGCCTTTAATAGTAATTAATGATTGTTATGGAAATGATCTTTATATTGAAGGTAAAAAAAAATGGGAAGAGAAGTAAAATTATATAATTTGTTTTAATTTTAGGAGATTTACTGAATATGAGAATTGGAGTTTATGTATGCCATTGTGGCGGTAATATTTCTGATGTTGTAGATGTTAAAGCTGTTGCACAAGAAGCCAAAAAACAGGGTGATGTTATTTTTGCAAAAGATTACTCTCATATGTGTTCGGGTAATGGACAACAAATGGTGATAGATGATATTAAAGAACATAAATTAGATAAAGTTCTTATATCAGCATGTTCACCACTTTTTCATGGAGAAACTTTTAAGGCTGCAGCAGCAAAAGCAGGTTTAAATCCATATTTAATTGAAATGTCAAATATTAGAGAGCATTGTGCGTGGGTACATTTTGATGACAAAAAGAAGGCAACTGAAAAAGCAAAAGATTTAACGAAAATAGGTATAGAAAAAGTACGAAATAATGAACCATTGGAAACAATAAAAACACCAATTGGAAAAAGGGTTTTAGTCATTGGTGGTGGAATTGCTGGTATTCAGGCTGCTCTTGATTTAGGAGATGCTGGTTATAAAGTTCATTTAGTTGAAAAGAAAGCTACGATAGGTGGAAAGATGGCTCAGCTTAGTAGGACTTTTCCTACAAACGATTGTGCGGCTTGTATTTTAGGTTCAAAAATGGCAGATGTACCAAAAAACAAAAATATAAAACTAAGTACTTCTTCTGAAATTGAAAAGGTTGAAGGTACAATTGGTAATTTTAAGGTAACAATTAAAAAGAAACCTACTTATGTTCATCCTGATGCATGTGTTTCTTGTGGAGATTGTGTAACTCCTTGTCCTGTTTCAATGCCAGATGAAATGCAATGGGGCGTAACTAAAAGAAAAGCTATTTATCTTCCCATAGATTTTGCTGTTCCCAATAAATATCTTATTGATGGTGACAAGTGTTTAAATATTAAAGCTCAAAAAAAGACAGGTAAACCTTCAAATGTTTGTAAATTGTGTCAGAAAGCTTGTCATCAAGATGCTATAGATTTTAGTATGAAACCTGAAAGAGAAGAATTTACAGTGGATACTATTATTGTAACAACCGGCTATGATGTATTTGATGCCACTCGGAAACCTGAATATGGATATGGAAGATATGAGAATGTTATGATTGCTCCGGAAGTTGAGAGAGTAATTGTTCATAAAGGAGAGGGAACACCAACTATAGATATGGGAGAGCGAATAGCTTTTATTCAATGTGTAGGTTCTCGAGACGAACAACTTGGGATAGAATATTGTTCACGAGTATGTTGTATGTATGCTACTAAACTTTCTCAATTATTAAAAAGTATGGCTAATGTTAATAACGAAAAAAAAGAACTTTATGTATTTTATACTGATATGCGAACTTTTGGAAAGGGATATGAGGAATATTATAAAGCAACTCAAAAAATGGGTGTAAAATTTGTTAGAGGAAGACCGGCAGAGGTTATTGAAGATCCGGAAACAAAAAAGCTAACTATTAAAGTAGAAGATACTTTAAATAATCGAATAATAGAGAGTGAGTTTGATAAAGTGGTTCTTTCAGTTGGAATGCAACTTAGCGAGGGTGGGAATGAAATTGCGGAAATCCTAAAAATTCCTAAAAGTGAAGATGGTTTTTTACAAGAAGCTCATCCTAAATTTCGTCCCGTAGATACAGGTAAAGATGGTATCTTTATTGCAGGTACAGCTCAAGGGCCAAAGGATATTCCGGATTCTGTTGCTCAAGCGAGTGCCACAGCATCACGAGCTATGCGACTTATGAACCAAGGGGAAATAACAGAAGAACCCTTAAAAGCTTTTATTGAAACAGATCTTTGTGATGGATGTGGATTGTGTGTAGATAGTTGTCCACCGGGAGCTATTACAATGAGAGATAATAAAGCTGTTGTCAATCCTGTGTTATGTAAAGGATGCGGAATGTGTATTGCTTCTTGTCATGTTGATGCTATCGATCTTAATATGTACACTAATAAACAAATGTTAGCACAAGTAGAAGCAGCATTAAAAGATAAAAAAGAAAATGAAAGAATAGTTTTAGTATTTGCAAATGATATGTGTGGTTATAAATTGGCTGATTCAGTTGGTACAGCGAAAAAAGCATATAATGATGCAGTTAGAATTATAAAAGTTCCATCAACAAGTAGAGTTACTACAAAATTGATGCTTCAAGCATTTTCTATGGGAGCTGATGGAATTCTTTTAGCAGATTGTGAATCGAAATCAAGTGATTTTGCCGGTAGTTTAGAAATGGCAACTGAAAATGTAAATAAGATTAAGAGTATTCTAACTGAAATTAAAGAAAATCCGGAAAGAGTAATGATTTTTCAATTTGCTACGGTTATGCTTCCGAAATTTGTAATGCTAATGAATAAAATGGCTAAAATTGGTAATGATAATAAACCTATTTCAAAAGCAAATAGAGAGATACTTGAAAAGAATATATCTAAATGGTTATTTGAGAAATAAGGAAGGAATATAAAATGATAAAAAAAATTAAAATAACTTCTCATAATCAAACATTTTATGAAAAGGTGAAAACAATAAGTGGTGAAGATATTGCAGTTTGTGATCGATGTGGTGTTTGTACCGGTAGTTGTCCGTTAACAATTGAAATGGAAATATCACCATCTAATATTATGAAAATGGTTCAGCTTGGCCAAGAAGATGTTATGGATTACAATTCGATGTGGGTTTGTTCTACTTGTAATTATTGTACCGCTCGTTGTCCTCGAGGATTAGATGTTTCTAAAGTGACAGAAGCATTGAGACAAATAAGATTACGAACATCTTTTGATAAGATACAAATTGATAAAATTCCAAAAGAAGAATTAAAAGATTTACCACAAATAGCATTAGTTGGAGCTTTTAGAAGATTAACTTCATAAATAGAGAGGAAAGAATAGATGAAAATACCATATTACCCTGGTTGTACTTTAAAATCAACTGCAAAACATTTTGAAGATTCTGCGATAGAAAGTGCTAAAAAAATAGGAATTGAATTTGTTGAACTTCCAAGATGGAATTGTTGTGGTGTTGTAGCTCCACTGGCGACTGATGATATTATGCGTCATGTAGCACCGGTGAGAAATATGATAAGAGTACTGGAAATGAATAGAGATGGATTAGTAAAAGATGAGAAAAGATTACTCACTTTATGTTCAATGTGTTATAGTACTTTAAAAAGATCTAATTTACGAGTAAATGAATTGATTGATGATTTAGATGTTCTTAACGATTTTATGTATAAAGAAGAAATGAATTATGATGGAAGTGTAAAGATAGTTCATTTTTTAGAAGTTTTAAAAGAGATGGGGTTTGATAAAGTTAAAGACAAAGTTGTCAAATCGTTAGAAAATTTGAATGTTGCAGCATATTATGGTTGCAAATTGTTGAGACCAAAAGAGATCGGAATAGATAATAGCGAGGTACCGATTATATTTGAAGATTTTATTTCTGCAATTTCCGCTAATCCGGTTGATTGGCATAATAAAAGTAAGTGTTGTGGAAGTTTTTTAACAGTAGATAATAAAGAGGTAGTCGTAGATCTTGGATATGATATTTTAACAGATGCTCAAAAATCCGGTGCTGATATAATTGTTACAAGTTGTCCTTTGTGCGCATATAATCTTGATAATAGACAAAAAAATATTAAAGAAAAATATCCGGAATTTAAAGAAATTCCGGTTGTATATTTTACACAATTAATGGCTTTGGCATTTGGGTTTCCTAAGGAAATAACTGGTTTCGATGGAAATTATATTAACTCTGTTAAATTGTTTAAATCAAAAAATATTAAAGTATAAATATTCTTCAAAAGTGAATAAAATAAAAATTTGAATATGAGGTATAAATAATGACTGACAAAAGAAAAATGATCAATGTTTTTATTATGGGTGAAGCACAAAAAGTTCCTGAAGGTTCTACAATTTTAAATGCTATTGAATATGCAGGATATCAACTAAAGAAAGGTGTTGGTTGTAGAGAAGGGTTTTGTGGTGCTTGTGCAACGGTTTATAGAGAAAAAGGAGATTATAAATTAAAAGGGGGACTTGCATGTCAGACAGTCGCTACAGATGGAATGTCATTAGTTCAAATTCCTTTTGTTCCGGCAGAAAAACCTGTTTACGATATGGATAAAATAACTCCAGATATAAATACAATAAAGGAATTGTTTCCCACAGTATTTCGCTGTCTTGCTTGTAATACTTGCACGAAAGCGTGTCCCCAAGATATTCAAGTTATGGATTATGTTCAAGCCCTTAAACAAGGTAATATTGCCGAAGCTGCTGATTTATCTTTTGATTGCATTCGTTGTGGATTGTGTGCTTTGCGTTGTCCTGCTGAAATTGTTCAATACAATGCAGGAACCTTAGCGCGAAGATTATATGGCAAATATTTAGCTAAAAAAAGTCCTGAATTAATAAAACGAGTAGAGGAGATTGAAGATGGTAAATATGACCAAGAAATAAAGGAATTAAAAGAAATGAATAGGAAAGATCTTACTGAAAAATATTATTCTCGTGAAATTAAGTTGGATACTTGATACTTGATACTTGATGTTAAATTCTGATAATTAATAATTAAAAGGTGAATATGAGAGAGATTTACGAATATAATGTGTATAAATTGGCGGAAGAATTGTCAGATAAAATCTGGAATGATTTTGACAACTGGTCTTCAAAGGTTCGTAACACAATTGGTTATCAGATTATTAGGTCATCGGATAGTATTTCAGCTAATTTAGCAGAAGGTTATGGTCGGTATTCCAGTGCAGATAAAAAGAAATTTTACTATTATTCTCGTGGTTCATTTGAAGAAACAAAAGCATGGCTTCGTAAATTATATAAACGAGAAGTTATTTTTAAAAAAATAATGCAAGAATACAAAAAAATAATAGATGAATTAGGTCCAAAATTAAATGGATTCATCAACAGTACAAAAATAGAGAAAAAATGATAAGTGTCAAATATAAAACATCAAAAAGTATCAAGCATCAAGTATCAAATGCCTTTGTTTTAAAAAAGTTCACACAACTAAAAAATATTAAACAAAATAATAGAAAATAGTAGGAGGTAATATATGTATCCTGAATATATGATGGAATCAATTAAGAAAGTAGAAAAGACCAGGCCACGTCGTTTGGAATTAGTTAAAAAATATGGGAAACAAGTATTTCCGGGAATGAGTGAAAAAGAGAGAGGGGATATATTAGAAAAGTATCATCCGGATTATCATAAAAATGCACGGCGAGAAATTCACGTTGGACCAAATAAAGGTGAAAAATTGACTACAAAAGTTGCCGATATGCTTGAATCACATTCTCGAATCGATCCGAGAAAGCTTGATCTTAATAAAGTGGATTTTGAAACTGATGTGTTAGTAATTGGAGCAGGTTCTGCAGGATTGTCTGCATCAATAACCGCCGCTAATAATGGTAGTGATGTTCTGCTTGTGACAAAATTACGATTAGGTGATTCTAACTCAATGATGGCTCAAGGTGGTATTCAAGCAGCCGATCAAGATGACGATTCACCTTCAATACATTATCTTGATGTGATCGGAGGAGGTCATTTTGACAATAAACCCGAATTAGTGGAAGCATTAGTGAAAGATGCTCCGAAATCAATCCAATGGCTGGAAAATTTGGGGGTAATGTTTGATAAAAATCCTGATGGTTCGATGTCAGTGAAACCTGGTGGAGGCACATCCAGAAACAGAATGCATTCAGCAAGAGATTATACTGGAGCGGGAATCTGTCGTGTGTTGAGAGATGAAGTTTATAACAAACCAGATAAAATTAAATATATAGAATATACAGCAATTGTTGAATTGATCCTGAATGAAAAAGGTGATGCAGTGGGAGCAGTTGCATATCATATTGACACTAAACAATATTCTATAATCAAAGCGAAATCCGTTATTATTTCTACAGGCGGATTCGGACGATTACATATAGAAGGATTCGAAACAACTAATCATTATGGTGCGACAGCCGATGGATTAGTAATTGCCTATCGTGCAGGAGCAAATTTATTATATATGGATTCAGTTCAATATCATCCTACTGGAGCTGTTTTCCCAGAACAAATTGTTGGATTTCTTTGTACTGAAAAATTAAGGACTTTGGGAGCACAGCCATTAAATAAAAATGGTGAATTATTTGTATACCCCTTAGAACCACGTGATATTGAAGCATCCACATTAATTCGAGAATGTGATAATAATTTGGGAATTACAACTCCATCCGGATTAAAAGGTGTATGGCTTGATTCTCCCTTAATAGAACAAATTATGGGTGAGGGAACAATAGATAAAAATCTACCGGCAATGGTAAGACAATATAGCAGATTTGATATTGATATACGAAAATATCCTATGTTAGTTTATCCAACCCTTCACTATCAAAATGGTGGAATTGAGATAAACAAAAAAGGTGAAACCTCAATTAAAGGATTGTATGTTGCTGGCGAAGCTTCCGGTGGTTTACATGGTAGAAATAGATTGATGGGAAATTCACAACTGGATTTAATTGTTTTTGGTAGAAGAGCTGGATTAAATGCTTCTAAAAGAGCAAAAGGGAAAGTGGTTTTTGGTAAATTAAGTTTAGAACATGTAAATAAATATGAAAAAGAAGTAGAAAAATTAGGCATTGATAAAAAACAAATTGCTCCTGTTATATTACCGGATTATATTCCAGATCATATCAAGAAAAGACAACTTACTTCTGAATTTTATGGTAATTTGGGATAAGAAGAATTATAATTTGAAAACAAGGTTTAGATTGAGAATAAACCGTTCATTGAGTGAAGTCGAAGTGCGGTAAAGTCCACATTAATTTATTCTCTGCGTTTTTGTGTCTCTGCGGTAAAGTAATTAAAACC
>JAYEOX010000076.1:0-16042 GCA_034723415.1 Fidelibacterota bacterium
TTTTGTTCGTTGCAAAACTTATAATTAAACATAGTTAGTTATTGTTCGTTTTTGTTCGTTGCTATTATCTTTTGTTCGCTGCAAAATTTATAATTAATAAACGCTTTCCATTTCAACTAAACTTGCAGCTCCGATCAGTGTTGCAAATTCGCCAAGTTCACTTTTTTCTATTACAATATTTTTGCTTGGTTGTTCGAATATATTTTCCCTGATTGTCTTGTCGAGTGATTTTGAAAAGAATTCCCAGTTTGCAGCAATACTTCCGCCAACAATTAGAATTTCCGGATCTAACAAATTGATTATCGGAACAAGTGTAAATGCCAAATGTTTACCAAATTCATCAAATGTTTTTTTACATTTTTCATCACCCGCAAATGCCCGTTCGGAAATTTTTATCGGTTCAACTTGTTCGCCATGTAATTTATTATGAATTGATTGCAAACCTCTGCCGGAGATATAATCTTCATAAATTCCATCTCTGTAAACATTTCGACCGATCTCAGTTGCAGTTCCGGTAGCACCATGAAGAATTGCTCCATTCAAAATATATGCAAGTCCGTAACCGGTTCCCAAAGTTACAACAATGACATGTTTTTTCCCCTGTGCTTTTCCCGCTTTTTGTTCGCCCAATCCGAAACAACTCGCATCGTTATCTACAAACACAGTTAAACCAATTGCTTCTTCCAATTTATCTTTCAGAGGATAATTTCTCAATATTTTAATATTCAATGTTTCAAGAATCATTCCGGTAAATGGATTCAAAGGACCTGGTGAGCCGATGCCAACTCCTTTTATATCTGATTTTTTATGATCGTTCTTATCGAGTAATATTTTGATTTGACTTGCTATTCGTTCAACAAGTTCATCACCGGTTTTACAATCAAAAGAATCAAATCTGATCGTTTCCCCGATTATAGAATGATCTTTTCCTGAAACAATCCCAACTCTTACTTTTGTTCCGCCAAGATCGATTCCGATTAAATTTTTATTATTCAAAATGAGTCAAAACCTCCTACTGTATTTTTTATTTTACTTTCCCAATTGGAATCATGCCTCTCACCTCGTTTTGAACTATGTAATAATTCATAATCGCCAAAACCATTTGGATCGTAAAAGACAAACATGACACCACCTTCCATTCCATAATATTGCCAGATCTCGTAAGGGCTGGTATCGGCAGTACTTGGTTTTTTTTCAATTTCATCCGGTTCGCCATATTTTATGATTGCTATTCCGCGATCTGTTAATGGACCTCTTGTCATTGAAGTAGAATATTTTTCAATAGCGTAGTTTATTCTCTTTTCGATCATTATTCTATATTCATTGGCGGGTGTTTTAATATTGGGATCTTTCCTTTCCCAAAATCCAATTAGGAATGATTGTTTTCCTGTTAAATTGCTTTTCTTAAACATTCTTTTTTCTTTATTTCCCATCAGGCATTTGATATTATTAAATATTGAATCTAATTCACTTTTTGATTTATTTTTTACCATTTCGGCAATTAGTTCATTTGTCTGTAATTCCTCTGCCGGTCCCGTAAAATAAATTTTTTCTCTAACACTTGCTTTTTGTCCATTATTATTATCAACAACATTCAAATTACCATAATAAATTCCCGGTTTCAAATCGGCAACATTAAATTTGTCAATAATCATGCTGTAATTCCCCGGTGTATCAAATGTCTTCTTTCCAAATGTCTTTACAATTTCATCATCCAGCGATAGAATTTCAAACCAATAGGTGTAATTATTTGCTTTATCACTTAACACTGTGAGATTATATATTTCCGTATATATTGTAATATCGCTTAATTCTTCACTATACTCTCTTTGAGCGTAGGGAATAATATCATACATCCCGAATTTTGTAAATTTGTTTTCTTGTACTGTCTTTACCGCATAGGATCCGATTTCAATATCACTGATATCTAATGAATCGGAAGAGAACGATTTGACTTCCATAGAAATTTGTAGAGTGCTGCTTTTCTCTGAATATGCATCTTTTACTTTTACTACTAATTGATAATTCCCCGGTGAAACACGCAACATTAATTGATCGGGAATTTTCTGGTTTGACTTCACCGAAAGCGTATCGCTTGTTACATCATTGAGTTCCATTTCATTTGAAAATATTGCTTTTTTATCTGAATATAATGTGGTGGTAATCCAACAAGTCCCAATAAACTTCCCGTCTTTCTGTTTTTTCCAAGTGAGGTGCCCTCTATTTATTGAATAATAAATTTCCACAATAGACGGACCCTGTTGATCCGAAAATGAGGCATAATCCAATGCAAAAGGAATCTTGTTTTTACTTGCTAAAACACTATTAGGAATTAAGACCATACTAAATAAAAGAACTAAAACATAATTTCTTATTTTTCTCATAATTTTCTCCATTTTTTTTCTTTAGCAACTAACAAAAACCAACAACAACTAATCTCTTTTTATATTTACAAAATGATAAATATTATTTTTTTGTTTATTCTTGCCGGTTTTGTGAAAATATTCTCACCATAATTTTTCTATTTTTTTCTGTGACTTCGTTTTATGTTGAACTTGTTGAAGTGTCCTTTTGGGAGACTTCTTTTTCATTGTCAAATCTTACTGAAACAATTTTGGAAACGCCTTCTTCTTGCATTGTTACTCCATAGAGATAATTAGCTGACTTCATTGTCATTTTATTATGAGTTACAATAACAAATTGTGTTCTATCTGTAAAATGTAACAGAGCTTTATTAAATCTTTCAACATTCATATCGTCTAAAGGAGCATCTATTTCATCTAAAATACAATATGGAGATGGCTTCACTAAATAAATAGCAAATAAAAGCGAAATAGCAGTTAAAGCTTTTTCACCACCGGATAGAGCGCGAATTGACTTCATCTCTTTTCCCTTTGGACGAGATAATATTTCAATATCTGCTTCTAACGGATCGGGGTCACCAACCAATTTTAAATCACAATTACCGTCCGGGAAAAACATATCGTATGTCTTGACGAAATTTTGTTTGATCTGACCAAATGTTTTGATATATTTTTGACGAGCTTCCTTATCTAATTTATCTATTGTTTCAAGTATGCTTTCTTCAGCTTCTACCAGATCTTCTTTCTGTTCTTTAATGAATTTCAATCGAGTCGATTCTTCTTCGTATTCCGTTTTAATTGCCATATTTATTGGGCCGATAAGTTCAATTTGATTTTTTAATTTTTCAATTTTTACCTGCATTTCAACTTCTGACAGATCTGATATAATATATTCTTTCTTTAGAATATCGATCCTGTAACGATCTTTTATTCTCTCTATAAGCTGATCCTTTTCAGTTTTCATTTCGTTTAATTTAATTTCTATATCCCTTAAACTTTGAAAAACATTTTCTTGGTTTTTGTGCTTCTCCGTAATGGAATGTTCTACTTCATAAATTTGCTTCTTCTTTTTTTGATATTCGCTATTAACCTTAATTTCATCATTTTTTACAACATTTAATTTATCGTTTAATTTTTCCAGATCAATTTTTAATTTTTTCTGTTCTAATTTCCCTTGTTCAATAATATCCTGAAAAGATTTAAGTTCTTTTTCAATAATTTTCATTCTGTTGGATAATTCCTTGATCGTGTCAATAGCATTTTGGAAACGAAAATTTGTTGTCTCTTTCTCTCTCTCAATTGTGATTAATTTTATTCTCGTCTCTTGTGTCTCTTGGAAATATTTTTCTTTGATCTCAGATATCTCATTATATTTATTTTTTGCTACATTAAATCGGGTTTCGGTTTCACTAATTGATAACTCCGCATTTTTGTTCTCTTTTATCAACTCTTTTAATGATTTTTCAATATCTTGCAACTTATAACTATATGTTGATGTTTTTTGCTCAATGTTATCAAACGATTTTTTATATTGCTCAATTGAAAATTCCGCTTTATCTATTTTTTTATCAGTTTCATTTTGGATATCTTTTAATTTTTTGATTTCAGCAATTATTTTCTCAATTGTTTTTTTTATTGTTAATAGCGATTGCTGATCTTTCTTTAAATTATTATTTGCTGATAATATTTCACTTTCAATTTTTTCAGCTGATCGTTTTAATGATTTGATCCGTTCTTTCCTGCCAACTAAATTTTGGAATTTTGAACCGCGTCCACCTTTGATAATTCCCTTTTTATTTATATAATCGCCTTCTAATGTAACAAAACAAAATTTATTTTCATTTAATAATTTATTGGGTATTTTTTTCAGCGATTTAACAATGATCAAGTCATTCAAAAAATAATCAATTAAAACTTTTGCTTTCTTATCAAATTTAATAAAATCCTTTGCATAACCAATTATATTTGAATCTTTATTGTCATATTTTATAGATTTGGTAATGAACTTTTGTACAGTATCTATTGGAACGATAGTGATCCGCCCTTCTTTTTTCGTGTTTATGCCTTCAACGATTTCCAATGCAGCTTTCTTTGTTTCAGTTACAAGATAACCGGCAATATCACCCATCCCAACTTCAACAGCAGCAGAATATTTTTTATCTACTTTAATTAAATCAGAAATAGTTCCCAATACCTTCGGATGTTTTATTGTTTTAATTGCATATTTTACACCGGAACTATAGCCACTATAGGATTCCATCAGCCCACTTAAAAATTCCTTCTCATTTTTGTTTCTATCCAACTGAGAATTCAATTTATTGATCTCTTCTTTTTGCAGATCAATATTTTTATCAATTGATGTTCGCTCTTTTTCAGCAGAAGATAATTTCTCTTGATTAATTTTAATTTCTTTATCTACTTTTGACTTCTGCTCAGTATAAATTATCTTATCTTTCTTATTTTGTGATACTTGTTTCTCTAATTCGCTTTTTTGCTGATCTTGTTCTTCTGATAATTGTAGAAAATTTTCTTTTTGATCTTTTAATCTATTTTTTTTCTGTAATAGTTCCGCTGCCTTTCGATTTTTTTCTATTTTATCATTTTGAATAGCTGTAAGACGGTCATTAATTTTTTGATACTCTTTTTCAATTTCTTCATCCTTTTTCTTCTTCCCATCATACTCTTTTTCCAATAGCTTTATCTGAGGATCATTCTTATTCAGTTGATTAGATAATTCATCTCGTATCTTTTCGTTTGATTTTATTCTCGATTCTGAATTTGCCTTTTCTTCATCTAAACGATCTATATTTACTCTTGCATTTTGTAATTTTTCATCCCAAACCAAATATTGTGAATCGTTTTTACTTATTGTATCTTTCAATTCATTGATATTTTCGGTGATATTTGAACTTCTAACTTCAATTTTGTCCATATCTTTACGATATCGCTCTAACATAGATTCTTCAATTGTAAGTTGCTTTCCGGTATCTTTTCTTTTTACTTGGTTTTCAGATAATTGTTTTTCTAATGGTTTTATCAGCTTTTCTAATTTTTCATGCTTCATTTGAGCATATTGGATCTCTATATCCTTTAATTTTTCAGAATATTCTTCATATTTTTCATAGCGTTTTAATTGTCTTTTCAATGATCTGATATTCTTTTCAATTTCATAAATAATATCCTCAAGCCGTTCAAGATCTTCACGAGTCGAATCTAATTTTCGAAATGAGCTTTTCCGCTGACTTTTGTATTTATTTATTCCCGCAGCTTCTTCAAACAATAATTTTCTATGTGTCTTATCTACATTTAAAATTTCTTCAACCATTTTTAATTCAATGACAGAATATGCATTGGTGCTCATTCCTGTATCAATAAATAGATCATTAATGTCTTTCAGGCGAACAGGAACATCATTTAGCAAATATTCGCTTGTACCGTCACGATATAATCTTCTACATACAACAACATCTGTATAAGCAACAGATAAAATTCCCTCATTATTATGAATAGTCAAAGCAACTTCAGCATAATTTAACTGTTTTCGTGTTTTAGATCCGGAAAAGATAACATCTGTCATTTTCGTGGAACGAAGCAATGTCGTATGCTGTTCGCCCATCACCCAACGGATCGCATCAACAATATTTGTCTTACCGCAACCATTAGGTCCGACAATTGAAGTTATACCTCTGTCAAACTGTAAAATTGTCTTTTGTGGAAAGGATTTAAACCCGAATATTTCTAATTTTGATATATACATTTATTTTATTCTCTATTGGTTAAGTTAACATTCTTGCATAATTATATAAATTTACAAATAAATTTATCTATTTCAAATTATAATATTGAAATTTTATGATAGAAAATAATAGCTGGTTTTATTATTTACTTTTATTTTTCGCTGCCGAAATTATTTTTTTAAAAATGAAAAACAACACAGCATAATATGTAGTACTGTAGAAATAATACAAATACAATTAAAAATTAAAATTGAAAAAATTTGGAATTATCAAAATATTAAAATATATTTTACCAAAAGGAGAAAAAATGAAAAAAGCCATATTTATTTTTATTGTCGCATTATTACTTTGGGTAATTATCTTTCCTCAAATCATTTACTACCCCTATCCGCATAATTCTCAAAATGTTCAAACAGTGTTAGAATCTGCTGTTCAGGATTCTGCTTTTCCAGGAGGAGTATTAATTGCAGGTAACAAAAATAAGATCCTAATAAAACAATCTTTTGGATTTCATACTTATTCAAAAAAAGTCCCAACAAAAACCGACGATATTTTCGACTTGGCTTCAATAACTAAAGTTATTTCTACAACTTCTGCTACAATGAAATTATATGAATCTAATCAAATAAATTTAAATGATAAAGTGACGAAATATATACCGCAATTTGCAAAAAACGATGAAGGGAAATCCGGAAAACGAGATGAAGTTACGATCAGACATTTACTTACGCATACATCCGGGCTTCCACCATTCCGGCATTTTTACAAAATGGAATCACCGCTTGACAGCATTTTTATAACAAAATTAAATAATCCGCCTGGAGAAAAATATAAATATTCAGATGTCGGAATTATTATTTTAGGGAAAATTATTGAAAGAATTTCTAATTTAACTCTAGCCGAATATACACAAAAAAACATATTTGAACCTTTAGAAATGAATTCAACTTTTTATAATCCACCTGAATCAAAATTAAATAGAATTGTACCTACAGAGTATTCGGAAAAAGAAGGAAAATTTATCAAAGGACATGCTCACGATGAAAATGCATATAGTTTAGATGGAATTGCCGGTCATGCGGGATTGTTTTCTTCGGCAAATGATCTTTCAATTTTTTCACAAATGATGTTAAATAATGGGGAGTTGAACAAAACGAAAATTTTTAACATGGAAACAATCGAATTATTTACTAAACGTGCAAAAATAATTGAAGATAATTCTCGTTGTCTCGGCTGGGATAGTCCTGATGGGGAATGCTCCGGTGGATTATTTACAAGTAAAGAAAGTTACGGTCACACCGGTTTTACAGGCACATCATTATGGATAGATCCAACTAATAATTTATTTGTTATTTTACTTACAAATGCAGTTAATCCATATCGTTCTTATAAATATCCAAACTATTTTCAATGGCGACAATTAATTCATTCCAAAGCTTATGAAGCATTAAATATTACGAAAAGAAATAGAAACTGTGAATGCAAAAATAGATGGGAAGTTAGTATTGTTAAATATCTCTATTTAAAAATATTTGGCTGAAAACAAGTTGGGAATTGAGGACTATACTTCTCGCTAAGACGACAAGCCGGAAAAAATTACATATATTTTATTCATTAATCCTTTGCATTTTTTGCGCTTCTTTGTGATCTTTGCGCACTTTGTAAAAGCGAAACATATTTCATTGAGATTCGTTACTATATAATTTTTTATTGTTAGTTATTGCCTGTCCTGTGAAATTCAGTTTACTGAATATTTCATTGGGGTTAGTTGCTAATTTAATATATTATTTCCTAAACCCGGAAGTTTCCTTTACAAAAAATTCTTCCTCATTTCTAAAAATAAAATATCCTTCTACATTCGGAATATTTTCTACAAATTTGAATCCTTTTTTTTCACCCAGAATTATTGAAGCAGTTGCAATTGCGTCTGCATAAGTGCAATTTTCTGCTACAATAGTTACGCTGGCAAGATTATGTGATATTGGTTTTCCCGTTTTAGGATTTATCAAATGTGAAATTCTTTTTCCATTTTTCGTGTAAAAATTTCTATAATCTCCGGATGTAGCTACACCTTTATTTTCTACTTGTAAAATCGATTGCAACTTTTCTCCGGGCATGTTATTTGTTTTAGGGACATCAATTCCCAACTTCCATTTTTTATTATTCTTCCTTCCACTTGCAAATACTTCACCACCTATTTCAACTATAAAATTTTTATAGCCACCGGTAATCAACATTTGTGCTACTTTATCAACTCCATATCCCTTAGCAATTGCAGACAGATCTAACTTTAAATTGGAATTAGATTTTATCAGCTTTTGTTTTTCAATTATAATTTTATCAAATCCGACAAATTGTTTTATTGAATCTATTTTTGATTTGGATATACTTTTTGGTTCGTCACCTGTTGTTCCGAATCCATAATAATTTATTAACGGAGCGATCGTTGGATCAAATGCACCATCTGATTCTTGATGAATCTCTTTAGCGATTTTGGTCAAATTGTAAAATTCATTGGATATTGAAAATGGTTTTATGGAATGATAGTCATTGAATTTGGAAATTTCACTTTGAGGATCAAATGGGTTCATTTTTTTATTAACTCTTTGCAAACACAATTCTACCTTTTCTTTTGCTAAAGATAATTCATCCTGTGACAAACTCGGCTCGTTAATAGTTACATTATAAACCGTCCCCATTGTTTGTCCGCTAAATTTATGCAGCACATCTTTTTTAGAACAGTTAATAAACGAAAATATTAGAATGGACAATAAATACATTTTGAAGATGTTTGATTTTTTCATATTCGATAACCGTGTTTTATTTTACTCTAAATTTTGCTTTAAATCATTTTGCGACTTGGCGTCTTGGCGTGAAGACATTCATCTTTATTTTTTAATTTCTCCCATAACACAAGTTGTTTCCATTCCGCCACGCACATTATAAATAGTAGTAATTTTTATTGAATTCGGCTTCAATACTTTCTTTAGATCAGTATAGATTCTATCTGTTGCATTTTCTTGATAAATTCCTACTTCACGAAATGAGGTTAAATAATATTTTAAAGATTTCAATTCGATAATTCTATCTGATGGAATATACTCAACGATTAATTTCCCAATATCCGGCAAACCGCTAAATGGGCAAACTGCACTAAACTCAGGATAATCAATCGTGATAAGTTGTTTTTTGCCTTCATATTTAATTGTTTCAATGAACTTCGGTTGAATATTATCTTCCCCTTTTATTGTTAATTTTAATCCTTCAGCTTCTGGCATAATTTCTCCTCATCCGCTCGACAGACGGACATTTTCATTATTTTTTCTTTTTCTCTAATATTTTTATCATTTTTTCTGTAAGATAATATCCACCGGTTTTTCTACTTCCTTTTCTTTTAATTATTCCCATTTCTTTTAAATTTCTTATCTGTCTGTCAATTGTTTTGATTGGGCGGTTATCTAGTAAAATTGATAATTCTTTTACTTTAGCACCTTCATTTTTAATTATTTTATTAAATAAAGATTTTAATCCCTCATTTAATCCCTCATTTAATCCCTCATTTAATCCCTCATTTAATCCCTCAACTGTTTTTTTATTTACAGTCATATTTTCAGATGGGATATTTACAATTATTTTGAAGATGTCTTCTTCTAAAAGTTTAGGTGATTTGCCTGAATATTTTTTGCAATAATAATAAAGATTTCGTATACCGGAACCAAGCTCATCAGCCCTGCCAATTTCTCTAAAAACTCTTGCAATAGAAGGATTTTTTGGAAATGGAGAATAATTATTCAGATTGAGCAAGCCAAATCCATGTGGTTTATTGCTATTTTCTGTAGTAACTTTGTCTGATGAAATAATTAGTTTTGCAGGGAAAGGACTAATAAATTCTCTATGAATGAGAATATTTGAAATAACTTCTCTAAAAATATGATCTCTTAAACTTATTCTTTGATTCTTTTCTAAATAAAATTTATCTGATAAATGTTTAGCAATAAAAGCCATTAAACGATCATAACTTTCGATAAGATTTGTGCGAATGTCATCTCTGTCATCATATCTATTTAAATTTTTTTTTCGTAAAATTGCGTCGGTTTTGTAATGAGGTAAAACAGATAAAATTACTTCATCTTTCCCAAAAAGTAAAATACCTGCAAGCGTGAAACCTTCTTTTCCTGTTTGATAATCTTTGAGATAAAGTTGAGCACTTTTTAACATTTCAAAATCTGACATTTCATTCCAAATATGTCCTGGACGTTGATTTAATGCCAATTTTTTCGCTCTTCCGATAAGGTCAGTTCGCAGATCTTTCATTTCAACATACGGATAAATTTTATTTTCCGAATAGGAAGTTTGTTTACGCAAATACATAGCTGATACCAAACCGGAATTGTTGGAAATATTAAAATCTCCGTCTTCATTTCGGTCAAATATCTTATTTTTATGATGATGAACTTGAGAACTTTCTGGGACATGTAAATGAATAATTGTTTTACCATTATATTCAATTTCTTTGGGAATGAGAAAATAAGTTGGATATAATTTTTTTGGGTTATTTAAAGATGCGACTAAATCTTGTTTGATTTTTTCAACTTTATTTTTTTCAATTCCACAGATTTTTCCGTTATCTTTTACTCCAAGAAACAAGTTGCCACCATTTCTATTTAGAAAAGCACAAATAGAATCAAAAACATTTTTATTTAATTCGGTTTTACTCTCTTTGAATTCAGTGAAAATATTTTCACCTTTTCCAATGATTTTTAATAAATTTTCTTTATTCATTATTTTTTCTTCTTTTTTTCGTTAAAATTATCAAAAAATATTAAAAAAACAAATATTATTATCTTTCTCAATACACAAAAACAACAGCACTATTTGGAAGTATCCACTGATCTTTGTTTAATGAGACACTAATAGAATTTTTCTTTTTAATTATTTTTACATTTTTATTTTTGTCATAAAACATTGGAACACTTGTTACCTTGTCAAACAAATTGTCATACTCAAATTGTATAAAAGCACCTTGTGTAAATCCCGTAATATAAATTGATAATTGATGATAAGATTTGGGATAATAGGTAATTGTTTCTATTGAAAATTTCACTTCCTGACCGATCAATTTATTTAATTTTGAATGTGAGCACTTTAATTCGATACAATCATCGCTTATTGATTGCTCATATTCTAAAAATATATCATTTATTTTAACATTATTTATTGAAAACAGATCTTTCTGTAAATCAAAGTTACTATCTAATAACCAGCGATATTCCACATCGTTTCTGTTGAAATATTTTTGTAATAACTTCTCATTTTTTGCACAAGCAATATAAAAATAATCATTTTCTAATATTTTTTCAAATGTCAAATAAGTATGAACTTTATAATAATCTGAGAATTTTTTTTGCTGTGATTTTTTAAAGTAAACCTTATGAACAAAGTTTTTTCTATAATAAACATTCTGATTAATTTCATTTAAATAATTTTTTAAAATATTTGAATATATCATTTTTGAAATTTCTTCTTGAGGAAATCTTTGTTCAATAGATTTTTTAATTATCTCATTTATCTTATCTCCCGGATAATCACTTGATACAAATTCACGACGCGTCAAAGGTGAAACAGATATATTCTTTCCATTATCATAATAATATCTTTTTGCGCGTCTTCCGATCTGACACAGTAATTCATAACTCGACCCATTGTAAAAAGATGCAATATTTTCAACTCTCATTTTATCATTTTTTCCGCCGAATAGAGTAACAATATCACCAACTTTTACCTTCCCCAACTCTGAAACATCAACAGCGATCATATCCATACTTACCTTACCAATGACATTGCAAATATTTCCGTTGATCAAAACTTTACCTTTATTTGATAACAAATAATCATAACCGTCGGCGTACCCTATTGGCAAAATAGCGTATTTGATATTTCTTTTTGTAACAAAAGTTCTGTTATAGCCAATTGATTCACCAATTTCTGCCGTTCTGATCTGACTTATTTTCGATTTAAAGGTCATCACCGGTTTCAATTTTATTTTTGCTTTCAAGGATTCGTCAGAATATACGCCATAAGACAACAAACCAATTCTTACTAAATTTGAATATTTATTTTGAAAATTGACAACTCCGCTGCTGTTTGAAATATGGACATATTTTGGTTTCATTTTAATCTTGTCAAGAATATGAGCAAATCTTTCAGATTGTAAATTAGTAAATTCGTAATCATTTTCACTTGCTGAAAAATGTGAAAAGATCCCTTCAATTTGTAAATGTTTTAATTTTTGGATCTTGCCATATTCACTTTTAGCTTTTTTATAATTGAAACCACTTCGACCCATTCCTGTATCAAAATTTATATGAATATTTGTAACAATATTTTTCTTTTTAGAAAATTCATTTAATTTTTCAGCAAATTTAAATGTAGAAACTGTTGGTGTCAAATTATTTTCAATTATCATCTTTAATTCATTTTCAAAAGATGGAGATAATATTAAAATTGGGATTTTGATGTTGTTGTGTCGTAATAATTTCCCCTCTTCCGCATTTGCTACACCGAGGAATGAAGCCCCTAATTTAATAGCTTTTTCAGCAATTTCTACAGAGCCGTGACCATAAGCATCTGCTTTTACTATTTGCATATACTTTACATTTTGAGGAATATTTTTTTTAAGCTGTAACAAATTAAATTCAAAATTTGAAAGATTGATTTCTGTCCAGCTTCTATCTTTTGTACTCATATTATTAACAAAACCTTAAAATGACTTTTTATTTTCATTATTTCATTTTCTATATATTAAGTTAATATATTTTTAGCAAAATTAATATCTTTTTTGATATTTTTCTTAAGTTTTTTTTCTTGGAACAATATCACCATCGAAAACACCGAATAAATTTATTGCAAAATGGTAAGGGAGAAAATAAAAAGGGAAATTAAAACACACTGTTCACAGGATAATTTATTATTTTATTAAAATTTATGTTAATTCGTTTTAGCAGTGTTTAATAAATTCATAATTCTATAATTTATATATATGTTTTACAGACCGTTTTGATTCTCTAATAATCCCGTTAAAAGATATTCTCAAAAAAAGTTTGCAATAGATATATTTTTCTATTATATTTATAAGCTTTTTTAAAGTCGCGTTCGTCTAGTGGTTAGGACTCAGGATTTTCATTCCTGCAACAGGGGTTCAATTCCCCTACGCGATACTATCAACAATTAATTTGAAAAAATATCAAAACTCAATTTTCTAAAATTAGTTGTCTTTTTTACTATAAATAATATATTCAACGATTAAAAGCCATAATGGAAATGAAATACTTAGTAATATTTGAGTATCCACCCCGATTACATTTTCTCCATTAATTAAATTCAATGACTTAAATATTAGAAATATTATTGTTCCCAATGATAAGCTCTGAAGTATTCCAAAGATCCAAAATATTTTTGTCTTCATGATTCCCTCTAAATAAATTTTAATTTAATATAATAATTTAAAAAAAACATTTAAAATGTCAAAATTATTTCATATATTTTATTAAAGATCAATAAGGAGGAAAAAATGAAAAAGCAATATGTTAAAGCAGAAGATATTTATAATTTATATTTCCCATCCGATCCACAAATTTCGCCTGATGGCAAAAAACTAATTTATGTTAAAAAATGGATCCACAAAAGTGACAATAAATATTATTCAAATATTCGTTCTGTAGAAATTCCTAATAAGAAAGAAAAACCATTAACTAAAGGCAATCAAGTTGATATTTTTCCACGCTGGCATCCGACTAAAAAACAGATAATATTTATTCGTAAAAAAGACAATATTTCAAGTTTAATCTCGATTAGTTTAAAAAGTAAAAAAGAGAAAGAAATCGCTGTCTTTAAAAGAGGCGAAATGAAAAAAATAGCGTTTTCTCCTAACGGTGAATATATTGGATTATTAGTTCATAAATTCGGGAAAGAGATAAAACTTGATAAAAAAAATAAGCAAAAAACACCGGTTGTCAGAGATATTGATCGTTTATATTATAGAGAGGATGGGAATGGTTTTAATGATTCTGAGAAAACACAATTATATATTATTAAAGGTAAAAATAATAAATTGCAAAAAATCACTAATGTAAAAGAAGATATTCTCAACTTTACCTGGTCAGATTATAGTGATAAAATTGCATATACTTACAACGCTAATGATGATCCGGACAGATATATGGAAGAAAGTGAGATTTTTATCTACGATCTAAAAAAACGCAAAACAGAGAAATTGAAGAAGAAAAAAGGACCGGTCGGTTTCTTAAAATTTTCTCCGGATAATAAATTCCTCTATTTTTCCGGACATTTTAAGCCCAATCATAGTTGGGGTGCAGAAAATATGAGAATTCATAGGATCTCACTGCAAAATGGTAAAATCAAATCAATGACTAAAAAAATCGATCGAACAACAGAGATGTTAACATTGGGAGATATTTCGCCAATGTTTACGATGCAGGAGCCGATCATTGATCCACAAATGAAAAACATGTATTTTACAATTAGTTCAAATGGTGGAAATCCACTATTGAAATTATCACTTAAAACTGATAAAGTTTCTTATGTAATTGATGGTAAACATTCTATTGTAAGTTATTCTGCTTCTAAAAATGCAAATTCGTTTGCAATCCATTTAACTCAAATGAAATATCCTGATGAAATTTATCATCTAAATATTAATGAAAAATCATTTGAAAAAGTAACTTCAATGAATGAAAAATATACAAACAAACGTATTTATAATATACCGACTTCTTCTATTGTAAAAAATGGATCTGCCTCTATTCATACTTGGCTATTAAAACCACCAAGTTTTGATCCCGGGAAAAAATATCCTTTACTTCTAAATATCCATGGTGGTCCTCGTTGTCAATATGGATACAATTGGTTCCACGAGATGCATTATTTTGCTGCTAATGGCTATGTGGTTTTATATACGAATCCAAGAGGAAGTCAAGGATATGGGAAAAAATTTGCAGATGCAATCACAGGCAAATGGGCAGAACCGGCATATTCTGACTTAATGAAATGTGTTAAAAATTTTTCTAAACAAGAATATATTGATAAAAATAATTTATTCGTTACCGGTGGTAGTTATGGTGGATATATGACTAATTGGATAGTTACACAGACAAACTGTTTCAAAGCCGCTGTTACTCAACGATCTATTTCAAATCTTTCTTCTTTCTTTGGCACTTCTGATTTTGGATGGGATTTGGCGACAGAATTTAACGGACCGCCTTGGAAGGAAAAGAAAACATATAAAAAATGGTCGGCTTTAACTTATGCAAAAAGAATTAAAACACCTTTAATGATCATTCATTCTGAAAATGATCTAAGATGTCCAATAGAACAAGCAGAACAACTTTTCGTTCGCTTAAAATATGATAAAAAAGATGTTCGCCTAATAAGATTTCCGGAAGAACCACACGGATTAAGCAGGAACGGAAGACCTGATAGAAGAGTCAAAAGATTGGAACTTATGCTTGAATGGTTTGAACAATATAGAAGACAATAAATATGTGGACTAATCTTAATAAAATTTTGGCTGTTGGGATCGGTGGGTTTATCGGTTCAATATCTCGCTATTTAATTAGTGGATGGATCCAACAAGTTTCACATAGCATTTTAAAAACCATGATAGTTCCAATATTCTCAATAAAATATAAAAAACAATTTGAAATTTAAAAATTAATTATTATTATATTAGAAAGGAAGTTAATATAAAACAGAGGTAAAAATGGAAAATGATTATTTATGTCCCAAATGTAAAGGACAGTTGAAAATAAAAGGAAGTATTGTCTTTTCGGCAAAAACACCCTCCGGAGAAAAGGGATTAATTTTGTTAAGTCCAAAAATCGGTGATTATCATGTAACAAAACATCCGGAATTCAAAATTAAAGA
>JAYEOX010000077.1:0-3423 GCA_034723415.1 Fidelibacterota bacterium
TAGAAAGACATTTTTCACAATTTCGTAAAAAAATTATCGGTAATAATAAAAATTTCCAAACCCCTTATGGTTTAATGAAAATGGTTTATGCCGACTGGACTGCAAGTGGACGTTTATATGCTCCGATAGAAGAAAATATTTCTAAACAATTCGGTCCATTTGTAGGAAACACACATACTTCTACAACAGTTACAGGAACTTCAATGACCTTGGCATATCACAAAGCGCATACAATCATAAAAGATCATGTAAATGCATCTGATAAAGATGTGATTATCACATCCGGTTCCGGGATGACAAGAGTCGTAAATAAATTTCAACGGATTTTAGGTTTGAAATGCAATGAAAAATTAACCGAATACATAAAAATTCCCAAAGATAAAAAGCCTGTGGTATTTATAACTCATATGGAACATCATTCAAATCAAACCACATGGCTTGAAACAATTGCCGATGTGGAGATAATAAATTCAAATGACGAAGGGCTTGTTGATCTAAATCACTTAAATGAATTGCTTAAAAAATATTCTAACAGGAAGGCTAAAATTGCTGCAGTTACAGCATGTTCCAATGTAACGGGAATACAGGCACCATATTTCAAAATTGCAGAAATAATGCATAAAAATAATGGGTTATGTTTTGTTGATTTTGCCTGTTCTGCCCCGTATGTAAAAATAGATATGCATCCTAAAAATCAATTGCAAAAACTTGATGCTATTTATTTTTCTCCACATAAATTCCTCGGAGGACCTGGAAGTACCGGTGTACTAATATTTGATTCAAAATTATATAAACGGAAAACACCCGATCAACCCGGAGGTGGAACTGTTCGCTGGACAGATCCTTATGGATCACATTTGTATTTTAAAGAAATTGAATTAAGAGAAGATGGCGGAACTCCCGCTTTTTTACAAACTATTAAAGCTGCATTAGCAATAAAATTAAAAGAAAAAATGGGTATTGAAAACATGCTCAAAAGGGAACATGAAATTGTTGAAAATGTTTTTAATAAATTAAAGAACATGGATAGGGTTCATATTTTAGAAAGTAACATTTCTGATCGTCTTGCGGTTTTTTCATTTTTTATTGAAGATCTGCATTATAATTTAGCTGTAAAATTACTTAATGATCATTTTGGAATTCAGACGCGCGGAGGATGTTCTTGTGCGGGAACTTATGGCCATTACTTACTTCATCTGTCTCATCAAAGATCAAAGACATTAAAATCCAGTGTTAAAAAAGGCGATCTTTCAAATAAACCCGGGTGGGTTAGAATTTCATTCCATCCTACGATGTCAGATAAAACAATAAATTACATTCTTGATTCTTTAGATACAATGATTGAAAAGAGTAATAAATGGAGCAAGGATTACGAATACAATTCCCATACTAATGAATTTCATAATATCAAGTATCAAGAAAAAAACGAAAAACTAATTAATACTTGGTTTGAAAAATAATTGAAAAAAATAATATATTTTTTAATAACAATGTTGTTTTTTACCACAATTTTCGGTCAACCAAATTTTGATCAATTAATAAAAAAAGTTAAATTAACTAAAAGTGCTGGTGATAAAGAAAAAATTATAAATAATTTTTTACTTAAAGCAAAAGATAGTGGAATTCCATTAATTGAAAATAAAGTAGTACATTTTATTTATCATGGAAAAGCAAATAAGGTAAATTTAGCAAGCGATATCAACAGTTGGAATGACAGTTCAATTGTTTTTAATAAAATAGAGGATACGGATTTTTTTTATTATTCTATGGAATTAAACAAAAAAGCAAGAATTGATTATAAATTAATTATTGACGATGGAAAATGGATACTTGATCCACTAAATCCACATACAATAAAGGGTGGATTTGGAAATAACTCAGAATTGGCAATGCCGGAATATATTCAACCTAAAGAGATAATTTATAATAAAAAAATTTCTCACGGTGGACTCATCAATAAAAAGATCTACAGCACAACAACTGATAAAAAATATAACATATCGATTTATTTGCCGCCAAACTATAATGAAAATGAAGTGAAAAAATATCCATCTGTCTATTTTCAAGATGGAGCGGAATATATTGAATTAGGCAGTACTGTCAATGTTTTAGACAATTTGATCCATAAAAAAATGATCAGACCGACAATAGCAATTTTCGTTACACCAACAAATCGTAATGTAGAATATGCTTTTGAAGATAGAAATAAATATGCTGAGTTTTTTGCTATAGAATTGGTCCCATATATTGATGAACAATTTGTAACCTTCTCAAAACCAGAAGAGAAAATTGTTATTGGTGATTCTTATGGCGCAAATATTAGTGCTTTAATTTGCTACTATTATCCAAATGTGTTTGGGAAATGTGGATTACACTCCGCTGCATTTCAACCAAATTCTTTTGAAGTAATTGATCTATTTAGCAATGTCAAAAAGAGTGAGGTTGATTTTTATGCCGTTTGGGGAACTTATGAAAAGATAGTTGATAATATGATGAAGGAATTTATTGAAATTAGTCAAAGTAAAAATTTCAAAATTAAATATAACAAATATCCTGAAGGACACAGCTGGGGATTGTGGCGAGCAACTACGGATGAGATTTTAAAATATTTTATTCCGTTTAAAGAACAATAAAAAATGAGCAAAAATAAAAACACGAAAGATAATTTTTAAAACAAAAAACGGAGTTATTTATTGAAAAAAGTTTTACTTATAATATTCTGTTTAGTCCAAATTTCATATTCACAAATATCAAATATCGATTATGTTAAAAAAGTCGTTCCCAAAGCGATTGAATACAAAAAAAGCAAAGTGATATTAGGAGTTGGATTATTATCAGCCGGTGGACTTTTGTTGATCGACAATGAAATAAATAATTGGATACAAGAAAATCCAATTTTACCTGATAATGTTTCACATATTGGTGATAAATGGATAAGCAGTTACGCTTTTGTGGGTGTTTCATTTGCCGGTGCAATTTTCAAAGGTCATCAAAATGATAATTATATTGAACCAATAAGATTTTTAATTGTTTCGAATGCTGTAAATTATGGGCTAACCAAAACTATCAAAGTTGGCTTTAATAGAAAACGCCCAAATGGTGATATATATTCTTTTCCCTCCGCTCATACATCAATTGCATTTACTACAGCAACAGTTTTCCAAAAGTGGTATGGTTACAAAATAGGAATTCCGGCTTATGCAATGGCAATTATTACAGCTCTATCGCGAATGAATGATAACAAACATTATGCAAGCGATGTCGCTTTTGGCACCGCATTGGGAATTGCTGTCCCGACTGCATTTTATGAAACCGAAAAGATCTGTAACAAAAACTTAAATATATCGCTGAATTTAAACGGGATAGATTTTGAATATTGGTTTTGAATTTGAGAAATATATTAGTAACAATAAGTTGAATAAA
>JAYEOX010000078.1:0-3393 GCA_034723415.1 Fidelibacterota bacterium
AAAAGTATGTAAACCTTCATCTAATAAAGTATATTCAATAGATTTATCACTGTTCCATTCACTCCAGATATCATTATCAAGTTTGAATCGAAAATTCATATTTTCTGCATTTCCGATCCAAGTAAAAATTATATTACAATTTTCAATGGTCTCTCCATTTTTAGGACCTAGATCAAATATTGCTTGAGGAGGATCAAAATCGGGATCTGCAGGATTATATGGATTAGTGATATTTTCCGGACCTTTCATAATATCACAGCTTATGAATACCACGATCATTAATATTGTTAATAATAATCTTCTGTACATCTAAAAATTCCTCGAAAATATTAATGATATCCGGTTAGTTTTATTATTATAACTCATATCTGTAGTTATTTTTCTATCAGGAGGAGAATAGAAAGAAATATCCACAAGATTCAGAGAATAAATTAGTGCAGTAATCCCCAAAGAACCTAAAAACTGTCTGCGATAATTTTCTAATTTATTACGACTTGAATTCCAATCGTTGTAATAGATATTCATCATTTCAACAGATGTTGCATTTAAATATTTGTCCGATAGCTCGTTGTAGGATGATAACTCATTTTCATATTGATAACCAAAGTAAATCCCATAACCGATTGATAGCAAAGTAGTAAAAGAATAAATATTCCCCCTGATTGACTTTTGACTATACCTCTGCCCCCAACCGGGAAATGCAACTGATCGTAAAACCGCTTTTAATTTTGATGGTGTCTGAAAATCCAGATTCACTTTACTAGAATTGGCTGATATTAATGATATCTCTTCTTCATAAGGAAGATAACCTTTAGATTCTGCAGTGATTTTATAATTATCGTAAGGAATTTTAAATATTGTACTATCATTGGCATTTATTGAGAATTTTTTTGTTATATCCGAACCTGAAAGAGTTCCATTTGCCGGAACATTTTCTGAAATAAGTTTTAAAGAAGTAGTTTTTCTTATAAATTTAGGTCTAATTCGAGCAATATTATCTTCTTCGGTTAATTCTACTGTAGTGGTATATTTATTAAAAAACTTCTTGTTGCACTCGATCTTATATTTTTTGAAATCCAAACCATCAATAACTAACCCTCCGGATTCTTTCATTACATTTTTGAATCTATCAACAGATTTATTATTTATATCAATATCAACGGCACCTTGAAAATAAATTAATAATCTTCCATACGTTCGTTCCTCCATTGTATATTTAAAGACGAAATTATCCTTAGTAACGCTTATTGTATCTTGTATGTCTTTATATCCGGATTTTTTTAGGTGAACAATATGTTCTCCGGGAGGAACTTCAAAAGTATCTGTTTTTTTGAAATCTTGATCATTGATACTTATCTCTATGTTATCGGGTTTTGTAATAAAAGCAACCGATATTTTTTCAGTTTCTTTGTCTCCCGATATATGGATCTCCCACATTTGTTTTCCTTCCAGATCAACACCATGTTCACTTAGAACAATTATAAGAGGTGCATATCCTGTTTTGTATATTTCCAATACTCGCTCGTTAGAAGATAAATAAACAATATCAACACTAGGTTTACTTTCCAAATCCACTATTCCATTATAGGACTCATAGGCAAGACCTAACATATTGGAAACAACTTTAATAGCTGCACAATAGCGACCATTAACATCTGTTTTACCAACTATTTCCGATTTTGAGAGTATTGGTCTCTCTACAATTCTCATTTTTTTTATTTGAGAATATAGATTGGTAGTGAGAAGTATTAGAAAAATAATAAAAATAATTGCCGGTTTTTGCATAACTATCTTTTACCTATTTCAAATGATTACTATTTATACACTTTAAAATTACCTGAACTAATTAGTTTATCTTCATCCCATTCATTCGGTTGCCATGCTCGGACATATATAGTCGGATCTTCTTTAGAAAAGTCAATTAACAAAAACAAATATCCCTCATCAGAATAGGTAGTAGAAAAGTAATTTTGTCTCATCTCAACGCCATACACACTGGGCTGATTATTCTTTCTATTAATTTCAAAGGATGCAAAATCAAGGAATATATCTTTTTGATGATCAAATACTTGTTTTTGCCTTTTATTATACTCTTCCTTTTTCATCCTAATATATTCATAATCAGGTTCATTACCAAATTTATTGTAAATTTCCTCTGGGGATATTTTTTTACGTTTTATTTTTCGTCCTACTATTATCAAGGCATCCTCAGCAAACATCTTTTCAACAGTATTAATATCACGGGACATATAAGCGGTTCTATACTTTTCAAGAAATTTGATTATCTGTTGACGATTATCCCAGTCCCTTCCAAACTTGCCCTGCTTAACAAATTTGTCATATAATTGTTTTGTAATAGCAATATTTATATCTCTTAACTCTCCATCTTTAGAAAAATCTAATACCATATATTCTGTGCTTTGTTTATGAATACTTGGATAATTATGTAACATCCTGATCTTTCTTACTTCCCAACCATTTTCTGTTTTATTAACCTTAGCACCGATATTTCTATCCTGAGGTTTAGCGTTGTTATATTTGAGATAATCAACTACCTTTGTTTTTAAAAAATTATCATTACTATAGGATCGCTTGATTTTACTAATATTATTGTTGTTTATAAGTTTCAGTAATTTCTGAGTAGATTGACCAATATTTTTCAATGGTACAGAATCTTGATCAGTTTTTAACTGTATATTAAAATCATCAGTTTTTGATACAACAATAGGTTTACTTATAATACCAAGATTTTTTTTCTTTTTCTTTTCCAGTTTTATCACTTTAGCTCCCCTGTAAACCGGTTTTAAAACTAGATCCCATAGGTCAGCTATTACATTATATTCCTTGCGACATTGATAATAGGAATACTTTATATTTACTCTTAATTTTTTGAAATCAATACTACTACCAACTAGCCTTAAACTGGCAATACCATCTTTAGCTTGAACATTCACTTGACTCCTACCATCCCAAAAAGTAAAATCCAATAAAGAAATTGGATGACCATTACTTAGAACTTTTAGAGTTACTTCCATTTCATTAGCAGAAATATCGTATTTATTAACATATTTAAAATTAGTATTTAAGAGTATTTTATGTATCTTGTTGGGTATAAGAGTTGTGTAATTTCTGCCATTATAAATTACATTTTGATCAGAAAGTGAATTGAGCAGAATATTTGCAAAATAATAGTTTTTAAGAGCATGAGCATAGTTGTATTCCTGCTCATATTGATGGGCTTTGCTTACTATCTCCGAAATAAGTTTTTTGCGTTGTTGGAATATTTTATTAACTTCACTCTTTTTTAAATAACAAAAGACTTCAATTTTTCCATTACTTACCGGTTTCTTAATAGATTTGACATTTTTCAAGGTGGCGGTACTATGAGTTTTA
>JAYEOX010000079.1:0-15463 GCA_034723415.1 Fidelibacterota bacterium
AAACATTTTCTTGGTTCGCTTTTGTTAGTTCTTTATTCGTCGCAAAAACATTTTCTTGGTTCGCTTTTGTTAGTTCTTTATTCGTCGCAAAAACATTTTCTTGGTTCGCTTTTGTTTGTTCTTTATTCGTCGCAAAAACATTTTCTTGGTTCGCTTTTGTTTGTTCTTTATTCGTCGCAAAAAACATTTTCTTGGTTCGCTTTTGTTAGTTCTTTATTCGTCGTAAAAACATTTCTTGGTTCGCTTTTGTTAGTTCTTTATTCGTTGCAAAAACATTTCCTTGGTTCGCTTTTGTTAGTTTTTGTTCGTTGCAAAAACATTTCCTTGGTTCGCTTTTGTTAGTTTTTGTTCGTCGCAAAAACATTTTCTCGGTTCGCTTTTGTTAGTTTTTGTTCGTTGCAAAAACATTTCCTTGGTTTGCTTTTGTTAGTTTTTGTTCGTTGCAAAATTTTTCAATTCCTTTATCCCTCAATCTCCAGGTCTCGCAGTCACACAGTCACACAGTCACACAGTCTCTTTTCCTTTGCGTCTTAGCGCCTTAGCGAGAAAATCTTCCTACGGCATCTTAAAGGAGTGATTCGGATGTCTAACTGTCAGAACGGGAATTGGCGATTTCTTTACCACTTTTGAAGCTGTAGTACCAAAAATAATTTCAGATAATCCTGAAGTTCCGTGAGTTGCCATCACGATCAGATCAAATTTTCCCTTTTTTGCGAAGTTAATAATTTCGCTGAATGGTTTGCCATAACAGATTTCATAATTTACCTTTAGTTTTGCAGGAATTTTCTCTTTTAAAATAGTTTCAAATTCCTTTTTAGCAAATTCCGTAGCTTTTTTCTCAATATCATTAATGTTATAGCCAACTCCATAACTTTCCCATGAATAGTCAATAGGAGCAATGATCGGTTCAATTACATGAATTAGAGTTAAATTTGCAGAATATTTTTTTGTTAGATCAATAGCATGATCTAATGGATACAGGGAATAATCGGAAAAATCAGTTGTAAATAAGATCTTATTTATTTTCATAATACCTCCGAATAATTTGTAAAATTAATTTACTTAAACTTCCGAAGTTTAGATTTGTTATTTTTAACTTCGGAAGTTTTATGTATTATTCATTTCTTATGTTTTTTACCGAATTCAAATCCTTTGTGAAGTGCATTCATATTAAGTTCGTCAAATTTTTTCTTATTAATTATGTGCTTAACTCCCCATTCGATATATTTCTTATCAAAATATCCGGTTATTTCTGCATAGAGAGCAAATAGAACCATATTTGCTGCTTTTGTTGAACCAAGTTTGTCTGCAATTTCAGTTGCTTCTATTGGATAAACATTCACATCGTTCCTTTTCGGAGGAGTGTCAATTAATCCACTATCGTAAATTATATTACCACCTTTTACAACATCATCTTCAAATTTTTCTAACGATGGTTTGTTAAGTGCAATTAGCGTTGTTGGATTATCAACAATAGGAGCGCCAATACGATTGTCTGATATTTTAACACTGCAATTTGCCGTTCCACCTCTCATTTCCGGTCCGTAACTTGGCAACCAGCTTACTTCATAATTATGTCCCATACCTATATTTGCTAATACATAACCTAAACTTAAAACTCCCTGTCCGCCAAATCCGGCAATTTTTATCTCTTCAGAAATATTTTGAATTTCAGGAGTTTTCGGAACATCAGGTAAATTATTTAGACTTTGAATATCAAGCAATTTATGAAAGTCACTGTATTTCGGTGTTTCTCTTTTTATAATTGTCGGCTCTCTCTCTTCGCTTACATCTTTTTTAACACCAACCGGGAAATATTTTTCCATAACATTTTCAATCCATTCTGTGGAATCGTGTGGAGTTTTTTTCCATCCGGTTGGACAAGCAGATAGAACTTCAATAAATGAAAATCCTTTATTGTCTATCTGATTTTTCAATGCTTTTCTAACTGCTTTTCTTGCCTTAGTTATATTTTTTGGATCTGTTAGCATTACTCTTTCTATATATACCGGCGCTTCTAATGTTGCAAGAATTTCGCTCATTTTCAAAGGATAACCTTCGTTTTGAACAGTTCTACCTCTTGGTGTAGTTGTACTTTTTTGACCAATTAATGTTGTTGGTGCCATCTGCCCGCCTGTCATTCCATAAGTTGCATTATTGACAAAAAATACGGTAATATTTTCGCCTCTGTTCGCAGCTTGTAGAATATTATTTCCGCCTATTGAAGCCAAATCGCCATCACCTTGATAAGAGATAACTATTGAATCTGGGTTTGCTCTTTTATATCCCGTTCCAACAGCAGGATTTCTTCCATGAGCTGATTGAATATTACCATTTTGAAAATAATAGTAAGCAAACACAGAACATCCAACAGGACTTAACAAAACCGCTTTATCATCAACACCAAAGTCAACTAATGCTTCGGCAATTAATTTATGTAAAATTCCGTGACCACAACCCGGACAATAATGAGTTACCTTTAATTCTTCACCGGCTTTTCTTTCAAATGTATCATAAAATATTGATGATTTTTGTAATATTGTAGATTGAATGTCTTTCATACTTCACCTCGCTTTTTTATATGATTGATAATTTCTTGAACTGTCGGAATATTTCCTCCCATGCGATTGTAAAAAGTTACAGGTTTTCTTCCATTTACAACTAATTTTACATCATCAACCATCTGCCCATTACTCATTTCAATTACATTGAAACTCTTTACATTTTTTTTACTTGCATATTTATCAATTATCTTTTTTGGAAATGGGAATAATGTAATAGGACGAACCATACCTGCTTTTATTCCAATATCCCTTAATTTGTCAACTACTGTTTGGATTACTCGACTAACTATACCGAAACCAACAACTATTACATCCGCATCATCAGTTTTATATTCTTCACACATAACTTCATTCTCTTCTATTTCAGCATATTTCTTTTGCAAATGAATATTATGTTTTTCCAGATCATCGGGGGCAAGATCAATCGAACAGATTAAATTATCCTTTGTCTCTTTTGTAGCTTTTATTGCCCATGGTTTTTCGGGAAATTCTTTTACAGGTTCCGGAAATTCTACAGGTTCCATCATTTGTCCTGTAAATCCATCAGCTAAAACTACTGCAGGATTACGATATTTATCAGCTAACTCAAATGCTTTCATGGTAAAATCATTCATTTCTTGTGCATTGTTTGGTGCTAAAACAATTAATTTATAATTTCCATGTCCGCCACCTTTTACAATTTGATTATAATCAGCTTGTGAAGGAGCAATATTTCCTAAACCCGGTCCACCTCTCATAACATCAATAATAACACAAGGCAATTCCGATCCGGCTAAATATGAAATTCCTTCCATTTTTAAACTTATTCCCGGGCCGGAACTCGCTGTCATTGTTCTTACTCCTGCACTTGCTGCTCCATAAACCATATTAATTGCGGCAACTTCACTTTCTGCTTGTAAAAAACTGCTACCAACTAATGGAAAATAGAATGCTGCAGTTTCAGCTACTTCGCTGGCAGGAGTAATTGGATAACCAAAAAAGTTTTTACAACCGGCAAGTGCTGCACCTCTAATAATTGCTTCATTTCCTTTTATCAACATTTTTGACATAATAACCTCACTTTATTTCATTTAAACATTTTGTGCAAATATTTACTTTTGGATTCTTTGCAGATGGAAAAACCTTTTGCTCTTTTTTACAAACAGGACAATATTGTGTCTCTTTAATATCATCCCATTTTTTAAAAACCGTGATTGTCCCTAATTCCGGACAAGCATAGAAACAAAATCCACAACCAATGCATCCTTCACCTTTGTAAACCGCATAATGATATCCCATTCGATTTAAAGATTCTGAAAGTGATAAAACATTCACCGGGCAAGCATGAACACAAAGTTCGCATCCTTTGCATTCATCTTTTTTGATTACAACATGACCATTTGCTTTTGCCATAAATTCTCCTTTTTTTATTGTCATACATTCTTATTTTTATCAAATTTTTTTGGTGGAAATGGTGCTTTTGAAATTCCTAATCTCAATTGGCAGGTCAAACATCTGTTTGCTTCACTTCTTGCTACGGATTCTTCAAAATTTAGTTCCACTTCTTTATAATTATGTTCTCTATCTTTTAATGGTATTGTTTTTACCGGTTTTCTCTTCCTGTCAGCAAATTTCATGTCTCTACCAAGGGAAATGTTTGGTTCATCTTTTTCAACAAAATTTTGATCAATATTGCCATCTCCGCCAAGATATTTATCAATAGATTTTGCCCCGATTCTACCATAATTTATTGCATCAATTACAGATGCAGGTCCGCTGACAACATCACCACCTGCAAATATTCCATCTTTATTTGTTAATAGATTATCATCTGTTTGAATATTGTTCCATTTATCTAATTCTAATCCGTATTCTTTAGGGACTTCTGATTTTTGTCCGATAGCCATAACAAGTTTATCCAATTCCCAAGTGTATTCACTTCCTTCAATTGGAATGGGTCTTTTTCTACCACTTGAATCCGGTTCACCTAATTTCATTTTTATACATTTTACATCTAATTTATCTTCTTTTTTACTGTCTTTAATTTCTATTGGATTATTTAGAAATTTGAAATTTACTCCTTCATTCATCGCCTCTTTAATTTCTTCATCTGTTGCCGGCATCTGCTCACGAGAACGGCGGTATATTACAGTTGTGTCAATTCCCTCTCTTAATAAACAACGAGCAACATCCATCGCAACATTTCCGCCGCCAACTATGCCAACTTTTTTTCCAATATCAATTTTTTCATCATTATTTATCTTAGCCAATAGTGAAAGTCCGTCTAAAACATTTTTGTGATCAACTCCGGGAACTCGCATTTTCATCACTCCGGAAGTTCCAATTGCAATATAAACGGCATCAAAATCTTTTTTCAATAATTTGTCAGGATATGTTATTCTTGAATTTGTCTCAATTTTTACACCAATATTTTCAATTTCTTTAATTTCGTTATCAAGAATTCTTCTTGGTAATCTATATTTTGGAATTGCGGTTCGCATCATTCCACCGGCTTTTTCATCTGCTTCAAAAATTGTTACAGAATGACCCTTTGTTCTTAAAAACCAACCGGCAGTTAAACCGGCAGGGCCACTTCCAATTATCGCAACTTTCTTATTTGTATCAGCAGTAATTTTTAATTTATCTTTCCATCTGCCATTATCTTTTTCGGCAACGAATCTCTTTAATGCTCTTATTGAAATTGGATCAGTTACATCATTTCTTTTACACTCTGTCTCACATGGATGAAAACAAACTCTACCAAGAACTTCCACTAACGGAGAAATCTCTTTATTTACTTCATAAGCATCTTGATACTTCCCTTCGGCAATTAATCTGACATAATAAGCTGCATTTGTTCCTGCCGGACAGGATCCCTTACATGGTACTAAAGTTTTTTCTCTTTCAACTTCATTATCTTCATCAAACTGTCGAGATAGGACATCTGTCAAAGCACCGGAAGGGCAGACCTCAACACAAGCGAGACAAAATTTACAACCTGATTCTGCAAGTGGTTTATCTTCGGCAGTTGCAATAACTGAATCTATTCCTCTATTTGCAAAACCAATCACTCCGGTTTCTCTAACTTCTTGACAGATATTTACACATCGACCACAAAGAATACATTTATTCATATCTCGAACAATCAATGGTTCATTATCTAAAACTGGCAAGTTCTTTTCTTGTGGAGCATAATTTGATAATATTTTTTTCACTCCGATATAGTCAACTACTTTTTTTAATTGAGAGTTTGGAGGAATATCTTTTGGTAATTCACTCAAGGTAAGCCAAATCAAATTTTTCCGATGATTCTGCAACTTTTCTGTTTTTGTTTTAACTTTCATTCCATCTAAAATTACTGTATTACAAGCTGTAGAAACACCTTGTCTTCCTTCGATTTCTACAATACAAAGTCGGCAAGATGTTTCCTTTTTTAAATCAGGATGATAACATAAGTTTGGAATATAAATATCATTTTCGAGGGCAACTTCAAGAATTGTTTGATTCTTTTTTGCGGTTATTTTTTTATTATCAATTGTTAAATTTATCATTTTTTCCTAATATTTTTATATAATTGCATCAAAATTACAAGCTTCATAACAGGCTTTACATTTTATACATTTATCTTTATTAATATAAGCAACTTCACCTTTTTTCCATTCGAGTGCATCCGTCGGACAAGCTTTGAAACATAATCCACATTTTGTACATTTGTCCGGAACCACAGTAAATTGAAGTAATTCTTCACACACTTTTGCTCTACATTTTTTCTCTTCAATATGTTCTTGATACTCTTCGGGAAAATATTTTATCGTTGTCAGAACCGGATTCGGAGCCGTCTGCCCTAAACCACAAAGTGAAGTCTCTTGAATAGTTGGTGACATCTCTTTCAAAAAATCTAAATCTTCTTGAGTTCCTTTTCCATCAGAAATTTTTTCTAATGTTTCAAGCATTCTTTTTAAACCAACTCTACAAGGTACACATTTTCCACAAGATTCTGCAACTGTAAAATTTAAAAAATACTTCGCAATATCAATCATACAGGTATCTTCATCCATAATAATCATTCCACCTGATCCCATGATCGCACCGGTTTTATTAATTGATTCAAAATCAATCGGTGTTTCAATCAAACTCTCAGGTAAACATCCACCTGATGGACCACCGAGTTGCACAGCTTTAAATTTCTTTCTCTTATTCTTTAATCCGCCACCCGGCCCATAAATCAATTCTTTAATCGTAGTTCCCATTGGCACTTCAACAAGTCCTGTGTTTTTTATTTTTCCGGCTAATGCAAATACTTTCGTTCCTGAGCTGTTTTTGGTTCCTTTTGAAGCAAACCATTTTGATCCGTTTGTAATAATGTGTCTAATATTTGCAAGCGTTTCTACATTATTAATGATAGTAGGATAGCCCCAAAGTCCTTTGTTAGCTGGAAATGGAGGTCTTGGTTTGGGACGACCGCGGCGGCCTTCGATAGATGCAATAAGAGCTGTCTCTTCACCACAGACAAATGCACCGGCTCCGGCTTTTATTTTTAAATTAAATGAAAAATCTGTTCCGAGAATATTCTCTCCGATAAAACCTTTCTCTTTTGCCTGTTTAATAGCAATATTTAATCGCTTAATTGCAAGCGGATATTCGGCACGACAATAAATATATCCGTTATTTGCGCCGATCGTATATCCTGCAATTATCATTCCTTCCAATATAGCATGCGGATCGCTTTCGAGAACACTTCTATCCATAAATGCACCCGGATCACCTTCATCAGCATTACAGATAATATATTTTGTATCACTCTCAGCTTTTTTCCCAAATCCCCATTTTATTCCTGTTGGGAATCCACCTCCACCGCGACCTTTCAATCCCGAATCAGTAACTTCATCTAAAACTTCTTCTCTCGACATTTTAAATGCTTTTTGAAGTGCTTTATATCCATCTTGTTCCAAGTAAGAATCAATTTTTTCCGGATCAATTATTCCACAATTTTTTAAGACGATTCTCTCTTGATCTTTGAAAAAATTTTCATAATTTTTATCGGCAAGCCGCTTTTTGTATAATTCATTATTTATTATATGAGATTTTACTATATTAGTTACATCTTTCGGTTTCACATTTATATAAGTTGTCTCTTTTGAATCTATAATCTCTACAATTACGTCAACAAATAATCCCTTATCACCCGTTTTAATGATTTCATATTTGTCCGAAAGTTTGTTTTTTTCCAATTCCGATTGAAAAATATCCGCTACTTCATCCGCTCCGGCAGATAATCCACTTGTTCCTACACATATTAATATTTTATTTTTCATTTGTTTTTCTATAATTGTTTAATATATCATCTATTTCTTTTAATTTTACCTTGCCGTAGAATTTTTCATCCACTGCGACTACCGGAGCAATTCCACAAGCACCGAGACAAGCAACTCGTTCAAGCGAAAACAATCCGTCTTCAGTTGTCTCACCATCTTCTATGCCTAATTTATTAGAAAAATTATCCAATAATACTTTCCCGCCCATAACATGACATGCTGTTCCTTGGCAAACTCTGATTATATGTTTTCCCGGAGGATTTAAATGAAATTGACTGTAAAATGTCAGAACTCCATAAATTTCTACCGGAAATATTGACAATTCTTCAGCTATCAGGTAAATAGATTCCTTCGGAACATATCCATATTCAGTTTGTACATCTTGTAGCAGAGGGATTAATGCACTTTTTTCTTTCCCATTTTCAGTTATTAGTGATTTTGTTTTTGAAATAATTTCGGTCATATTACTCTTTTACCTTTTATCGAATAATTATTATTTAACTTGTTTCATAAATTTTAATATGGTGTATCAATTAATATTATTCAATTTTCCCATCATTTTATTATTATAATAAAATAATAAATATTTATTAAAATAGAAAGGAAATTTTAAAAAAATGAAAAGTAAAATGTGAAAAGTGTGGAATTCAAAATTCTCAATTCGTGGTTATTAATTAGTAATTTATTATTGTTTTATTTCTTGTTTTTTAATTTCTTTATATTTGATATGCGATTCTAAATAAAAAATGAATCCTAATATCACTACCGGAATCAATCCTATTAAATGTAACATTACAGAAATAGGCGACGAAACTGATTTTTCAATTCCGAACATGCTCAATGTAATAATTACAGCCGAATGATAAGTTCCAATATTTCCCGGTGCTGCCGGAATGCTTATTGCAAAAGTAGTTGTAACCAATAAAAATAAAGCGATTTTTATTGCCGATGCAACAGAGAAAGCCATGAGCCCGCAATAAAATAGTCCACCATAAATTAGCCAAATTAATAAACTTAAAATAAAAATTAATAAAGGCCTTTTAACCTTAAATAGAGAGCTGAAACCGACATTCAATTTAGATAGAAAATTATGAAAAATATTATTTTTTGAATCAAAATGTTCTTGTATCTTTTCTTTATATTTATAATAAATTATAGAGATCAGGAACAGAGCACCGATGAATATTGGTATAATAGTTTTCAAAAAATTTAATTGCTCACCAAATGGGACGAAAATTGAAGCAATTAAAATAAATACAAAAAACGCGATCATGTCAATAAATCGTTCTGCTATGATAGTTGGAAATAATTTTGTTCCGCTGTAATTGGTAAATTTACCTGTAATATAAGCACGCAATATTTCTCCCATTCTTATAGGCAAAACATAATTCCCAAAAAAACCAACTATTGTGCCTTTAAAAAGAGGAATAACTTTAAACGATCTTATTGGCTTGAGTAATAATTTCCATCTTACTGCTCTTAGAAAAATTGCTATTATTGCTACAATACAACCGGAAATGTACCAAAATAAATTTATTTGTTTTATTTGGGATAGAAATATCTGCCAATCAATTCCCGAAAATGCGTAGTAAAGAGCTGCTCCGGAAATTAAAATTCCCAAAGTGATATGAATAAGTTTTTTATTTATTTTCATATTCTTAATAATTTTTTAATAGTTTAATTGCATCTTTCATTTTTGAGCCGCCCTGTTTTAATAATTCATTAATTTTCTTTTTCTCTTCAGAAGACAGATTTTCATAAACTGATTTTATATATTGAATATCTTGGAAAGTCAAATTATCAATATTATCAAGTATTTTATTTAAATCCCTTGATGTAAATTTTTTGTCGCTCTTAAATTTATTAAATTTGTCAGTGACATTGTCAAAATGTTGATCTATATTTGCCTTTTTAATAAATGGTTGAATAACAATTTTATATATTGTAGGAGCAACATTTTCAAAGATAGAATATGACTTGGATTTATATTTTATTGCTTGTGTCAACCCATTTGCCGGTAACATCATCATTCCCCAAAAGAGTAAACTAATTAAAATTGCTGCTTTGGCAAAACCTAAGATCACTCCTCCTAATTTATCCAACCATCCCAAAAGTATTATATTTAAAGTTGATTTAAGTAAATTCCCGATAATTTGAATAATGATCACAACTATTATAAAAACAATTACATATCCGAGAATGCTGCTGATTTTATCCGGAACTGATAATTTGTTACTTAGAAATTCAATAATAAAATATCCGTATTTAGCCGATAATATTATTCCTAATATTAATCCTATAAAGCGGAATAAACTGATGATCAAACCGGAAGAATAATCTTTATAAACAAACCACACTAAAATAATTAATGCAATAATATCTACCCAGTACATATTTAGCCCCCCAATTCCTTTTTAACTATTGTTTGAACAATTTTGCCATCCGCCTTTCCGGCTGCTTCTTTCATAACGGGCTTCATTACATTTCCCATATCTTTCATCGATTCAGCACCGGTTTCTTTTATTACTTTTTTTATAATTTTTGTAATTTCAGATTCATTTAACGCTTTCGGTAAATATGTTTTAATAATATCCATTTCTTCTTTTTCCTGTTTTGCCAGATCATTACGGCCGGCATCAGAATATGTAACATAAGATTCTTTTCGGGTCTTTAATTCTTTATTAATTACACCTATTTCTTGTTTTTCATCCAAATCCTCATTCAGCTCAATTTTCTTTAATTTCAGCTTGGAAATCACACTTCTTAATGTTAGTATTTTAACTTTATTTCTGGATTTCATAGCGGTTATTAAATCTTTTTGTATTTTTTTTAAGTATTTCATTGCCAAATCTCCTATTTTTCCTTAATATAATTAAAAAAGATGATGATAATTACAAAAAATTTCATTATTTTTGAATTAATTGAATTTTTTTTGAAAAGAAGGCGAAAATAACGAATGATAGATAAACCAAAACGGAAAAAATAGTACCTAAATGAAAAATATTGATAGAAAGTTAGATATAAAATATCCTTGCGAATGGACTTATAAAGTTATTGGTAATGAATATGAATTAATTATTGATGCGATCAATAACATTTTATCTAATGATAATAAGCAAAATTATAAAACCGATATTTCAAAAAAGAGCAAATCTGCAAAGTATATTAGTGTAAATTTGGATATCGAAGTTGATGACGAAGCGACTCGTGTGAAATATTATAAAAAATTATCTGAACATAAAGATATAAAAATTGTACTTTAGAATTAATTAATGGAGAAATGACTTGAAAATCGGAATGATTAAAAAAAATACTATTTTAATTTTACTGTTTGTTTTTGTTTTAACTTCTTGTGCATCGATCGGTATGGAATTTGAAGGGAGTTATGCTAACAAGATTAAAATTGGAGTAACTAAAAAATCAGATGTTAAAAAAATGTTAGGTGATCCTTGGCGAGTAGGAATTGATAACGGAAATACAGCGTGGACTTATGGATATTATCATTTTAAAATATTTAAAGGAATTGAGACAAAAGATCTCTATATTGCTTTTGATAAGGATGGCAAGGTAAGATCATTTACATATAATAGAAGTGATTTTAAAAAATAAGAGGTGAGTGATGAAAGCTTTTATTAAAATACTTATTCTTTTAACAGTGCTGACAACAATAATATTTGGTCAGCAGTTTCTTGTGCCTGTTGATCTAATAAATACACCAACTGCAGGTACACTTGGGAAAGGTTACTTTTCTACTGAAATGAGATTTGCAACTCGCGGTGGTGTATTAGGTGGAATTCAAGTTGGGATATCTGATCGTTTTGATATTGGACTTTCTTACGGAGGCGGAAGAATAATTGGAAATGAAGAGGTAATTTGGAATAAACAACCCGGAGTGCTTGCTAAATTTAGAATATTAGACGAGGGGAACAATTATCCCGGTGCTGCTGTAGGATTTAATTCGCAAGGTTATGGAGAATATATTGATTCACTTGGACTATATGAAATTCGTTCGCTGGGAGCTTATGCAGTTGTTAGCAAAAATTGGCAAACAATATTTAATAGTCAACTTGGATTACATTTGGGAATAAATTATTCATTTGAACAGCCGGATAGTGTAAGAGTTCCATCTCTATTCATGGGAATCAGTTGGGAAATAAGTCCTCAGTTTGGATTGTTTGTAGAATATGATTCAGCTATTGATTATGAAAAATATTGCGATGTGGGGAATTTTAAGATAACAAAAGGATCCGGATTTTTAAATGCAGGAATAAGAATAGCAGTTTCCGAAGAATTCTATGTAGAATGCGATTTTAATAATCTGATATTTGGTGAGAATGTAGAATCATTTAATAGAGAAATTAAATTGAAATATATTAGTAGTTTTTAATTAAAAGGAGGGAGTGTGATGAAAAAAGTGATTTTTATTTTGGTGCTTGTGTTGATGGTAACAAATGTTTTCGCTGAATTGCCATTGGGAGAAAAACCACCGGTAATTGAACTTAAGGGAAAAATTGGAGAGAGAGTAGATGGAACGCCATGGAGCAGTAATGAATTAGTCGGCAAGGTTTGGGTTGTGTTTTATGCAGATCCCGATGAATCAGATTTGAATGATCCTGCTGCTGATTCGATAAAGGCAAAAGATTTTCCGGAAGAGAAACAGAGTTCGGTTGCAATTGTAAATTATGCCGCAACTTGGAAACCGAATTTTGCAATTTCTCTGATCTTGAAGGGAAAACAAAAGAAATTTCCAAATACAATATATGTTAAAGATTATAAAAAACATGTTGTGAAGAAATGGAACTTAAAAGATGATTCAAATGACATTGTTGTATTTGATAAAGAGGGAAAAGTTCTATTCAGTAAAGATGGAAAATTATCAAAGAATGATATACAAATATTATTAAAAACGATAGAAGATAATTTATAAGATTTAAATAATAAACTTCCGAGGTTTTTGAAACTTCGGAAGTTGTATATTAAAAAAGATTTTAAATGAGGAAAGTTAGTATTATGAAAAAGTATTACCAACCGATACCTGTCAAAAATAAATTTTTTATCATTTGCGCACATAGTTTATTCGTAATCTTATTATTAATTACATTTTATGGATGTCAAAAGACAAAACAGACAAGTTCTTGGAACGAAAAATATGATTTTATTTATGATATTCAACCCATCATTTTTCATTATGACCATGGAATCCTTGCAGGGAGTTATCCACAAAATCAAGAAACTACGGAAGTAGAATTTAATGATGTCTGTAATTATTTAGGACATGTTTGTTTGTGTGGTGCAGGAGGATATAAGATTTCCGAAATAGCACTGGATTCGTTTAAAGAAACTGATGAAACTCTTGAGAAAGGCGATTTTATACTGATTAGTAGTAGAGATCACACAATTAGCGATGTAATTTCTTTTGTTTTAGGATGTAGCAGAAGGAATGATTCTGAAAATAATCAGTATTTTATTGATTCCACGATTAAAGCACCAAAGAGAGAATATCATTATTTTATTGGTTATCCTCCACAAAAAAAAGCTGTTCATATTATTTATCGTAAACATTTACTTATTGGGAATGAACTGATGGATAGATTATGGAAAGTTGAGCTGGCTTATGAAAAAAATCCTGCTTCTGTAAATCAAACTGATTTAGAATTATATAAAAATACAATGTTCAGTATTGTAAAAGATGTTTTGTTAGATCAAAAAAAAGGTCTTTTTGATGTAGAATTGATTGATTATGATGAATTTTTATTAATATTAAAAAGATTAAAAGCAGAATGAAGAATTACATTGGTTAACAAAATCCATTGAAACGATACGAAAATCATTTTTCAGATAAAATAAGTGAAGAGTTAGAAAAATATATTATTCATTGCAGAGGAGACAGTCCGGCATTTGGACCTGTAAGATTAAAGGATTATTTCCTGTCCGCCTGCCTGTGGCAGACAGGAAGCAGACGGGATTAATTTTGACTTAACTAGGGAATATGTCTATGTGGTAAACAGAGTTTTATTATTTTTTACTTGCCAAATTCCTATATTATTGCTAAACTAAACACAAATAAAGGATTTAGGATGACGAATTTAGTAAACAGGTCATTATTTTCGATTGTATATATCTGGAATGGTACGCTATTCGTTAATTGGTATGGAAAAAATTAAGACTCTCATTTATATTTGCATTGTGCCTGATGTTATGGGGCAGTGCATGAAATATTAATGTAATCTACGATAAGGGAATTTAATAGTATAATTTAGTTTATTAAAAGAAATTTTGTATAAAAAAACAAAGAGGAAAAAAGATGAATAATAAATTTAATAGAAATTTTATGAAATTACCCTTAATTCTGCTTTTTCTCTATTTGACAGGTTGTGAAGAGTTGTTTGATCCTACAACAGTTGAATTAACTGCTCCATCTAATTTTACCTATAAGAAAATTAAAATAAATAGTATACAGTTTAGTTGGACAGATAATTCCGTTGGAGAAGAAGGCTTTAAGATAGATAAGAAAATAGTGGATGGGAACTGGATAGCAGGATATGGAGTGGTTGATGCAGATACAACCCAGTGGATTGATGAAAATGCCGAAATTAATAAAAAATTACAGTATCGTATTTGTGCATATTTTGATAACGATAGTTCTTCTTTTATTGAGACTGATGTAATAGATAACATATTCCCATCACCTACAAATATTAGTTATGAGAGTATTGCGATAGATGAAGTACAACTTAATTGGACAGACAATTCCAATGGAGAGGATGGTTTTAAGATAGATAAAAAAGTAGATGAGGGAAATTGGAATCTGTCTTATGGAGTTGTTGATTCGAATATAACTCAATGGACAGATGAGAATGCAGAGATAAATAGTAATTTTCAATATCGGGTTTATGCTTATGTTGGTATTGATAGTTCGTCTTCTATAGAAACAGAATTTATAGACAATACATTTCCAGTACCCAGTAATCTTGTGCTGGAACAGATAGATTTAGGCACTCCTACTTGTAAATTAACTTGGGAGGACAATAGTATTGGAGAAGAAGGTTTTAAGATAGATAGGAGGATAGACGATGGTAAATGGGTTGATTCATTGGGGATTGTTGATTCTAATATTACAGAGTGGACAGATAATTCTATAACTAGTGATTATGATATAATTTATTACAGGGTTTATGCATACTCAGGTGAATATACTTCAGTCAAGATAGAAAAGAATAGCAACACTATTTTTCCAGGTCCCACGAATCTTGTAAGCGGAAGTATTGCTATTGATAAGATTAAGTTAATTTGGACAGATAATTCAAATAGTGAAGAAGGCTTTAAGATAGATAAGAGATTAGAGGATGGGAACTGGATAGCAGGATATGGAATAGTTGGTGAGAATGTAAAGCAGTGGACAGATGAGAGTGCAGAGATAAATAGTAAACTTCAGTATCGTGTTTATGCTTATAATAGTGAGAATGTTTCGTCATCGGTTGAGACTGATGTAATAGATAACATATTCCCATCACCTACAAATATTAGTTATGAGAGTATTGCGATAGATGAAGTACAACTTAATTGGACAGACAATTCCAATGGAGAGGATGGTTTTAAGATAGA
>JAYEOX010000080.1:0-3203 GCA_034723415.1 Fidelibacterota bacterium
TAAACCTCTAAACCTCTAAACTTCTAAACCTCTAAACCTCTAAACCTCTAAACCTCTAAACTTCTAAACTTAAATTAACCTTTCGTGTTTTTTCGTGTTTTTTCGTGGCTCTATTTTTTAAACTCATAATTACATATACCCATCTTTTCGAAGTGTCTCAAGCCCGCCGCCATCTTCCTTATCTTGTGCTCTTCCATCTCGTTCTGCAATATTTTTTAACTTTCCGCTTCTCAATTCTTCTATTATTTCATCCACATTTTTTGCATTTGATTTTATTGGCGAAGTACAGGGTGCACAACCAAGAGATCTATATCTTGTACCATCACCTTGATCATAATAGAGTGATACTGTTGGAATATTTTCTCGTTTTATATATTCCCAAATATTTAGTTCCGTCCAATCCAAAAGTGGATGAATTCTTACATGAGTTCCGGGAGCAAAATCCGTTTTAAATTGATTCCAAAATTCCGGCGGCTGATCTCCAACATCCCAATCATTTTCCTTACTGCGAGCTGAAAAATATCTCTCTTTTGAACGAGTCCCCTCCTCATCTGAACGAACACCAACAACTACTCCTGTAAATGGTTCTGTACTTTTATCAACTTCATATTTTCCCGTTTTCAAATTCATTCTATATCTTTTAAATTTACCATTTAGTGTGTTTTTTAGTGCTTCGGTTTTCAATAAACGACAACAGGTTAAATGATCGACATTCCCATCAGGAAGTGTCTGTTTATTAGCTAATGCTTCTTCATTTTGACCGTAAATCATTGTCAATTTCCATTTCATTGCCAATTTATCACGATATCTGATCATTTCCGGAATTTTATAAGAAGTATCAATGTGAATTAACGGAAATGGCACATGTCCAAAAAATGCTTTTCGTGCTAACCATAACAATACTGTGCTATCCTTTCCAATTGACCAAAGCATTCCAAGATTTTTGAAATTTGCATAAGCTTCTCTCAGAATATAAATACTTTTATTTTCTAATTGCTCTATATGATCCATACTTTTTCTCACAACCTTTTTTTAAAATTAATTTTATTCATTTTTTTATTTTCGTTCATTAATATATCAATTTATTTTTTATCGTTTTTATCGTTTTTATCGTTTTTATCATTTTTATCGTTTTTATCGTTTTTATCGTTCAATGTATTTAAAATGCAATTTAACTTTTTTATCAATTTTATAAATATCTTTAGAACTTTCCATAAATATTTTTTTCTTAATTAAGCTTTTAATTATACTATTTAAAGTAGTTCTCGGAATTTTACTTTTTTTCAAAGCCAATTTTATCAGTTCTAATTTCGAACTATTAGGTTCATCATAAATAATTTGTAAAAACTGTTTTTCTCTTGGAGTTAATTCCAAATAATCAATCCACTTTTCAATAAATTTTTCAATCTCATTCACGACTTCATCTATTGTTAGTATAAAATCCTTTTTTTTATAATTTTCCGCGATTTTTTTATTTAAAAGAGTATTTTGACATACAAGAAGAGCTTCTCTTGGATTCCCATCTGCATAATCTATTACTAATTTTTTTACTTTCTTAGGTAAAATTCTAGGAAATTCTTGAGTTCTTTTATCAAGCATTGATTCAATATCTTCATCCGACAAATTACCTACAGATATAATATCCTTCAAAATATTTTCAAGATTTTCTTCACTAAAAAACCTTGTTCGATCTTCTAAATATTGTTTATACATCAGTTGTGGAAGTGCAATAAAACTTAAGAGGTTTTTCGATATTAATACATTTTTAATTGAATCTAAAATTACAATTACATCTTTTTTTCGTTCTTTATCAATTTCATCGATACAAAAAACTATTTTATTTTTTGATGTTATTAATTTAACAATTTTTTCTAATCTATTTTTTATTGATGAAAGATTAAATCTTTTTTTTGTTTGTAAAGACCATTTACTTTCACCTTCAATTATTTTTCCTACTTTTACTCCTTTATCTTTCCCTTTAACTTCTTCATTCCTCAAAAATTCCAATGTTTCTTTTGCATATTTATGGGATTTAGAAAGTTTCTTATTCTGAAGTATTTTCTCACAAAGTTTATATAATAAATCTGCAATTATTACATTTTTCGTTTCTTTTTCTGAAATAGAAATAATGATTTTTATTATGTTTTTATCTGAAAATTTTATAAGATTAAATAAGGTAGTTTTTCCGCTTCCTGCCCTTCCGGCAATTCCATAAATAGAACTTTGCATAAATCTACCGATATTTTCCATTTTATTAATTTCTTTTTTTCTATTTATAAATAGTTTTTTTTCTTTATCTGTCAGTGGTAAATCTTTGAACATCTGAAGGATCTTTTCTCCTAAATTCATTTATTATTTCCTTTAAGTTCATTATATTAAATTACATTTTATTATTAATATATTTCATTACTTTTTTAGTTGCTTTTTCTATAGACATTTTACTTGTATCAATAGTTATTTCCGGATTTTGTGGTTCTTCATAGGGATCATTTACTCCTGTAAAATTCTCAATTTCACCATTCCTTGCTTTTTTATATAGACCTTTAGTGTCCCTTTTTTCACAGGTTTCTAATGGTGTAGAAACATAGATCTCAATAACATTTTTACAAATATTACGAACAAATTCTCTCGATTCCTTATAAGGCGACACAAAAGATGCAACTACAAAAATACCATTCTTCTCCATTCTGCTTGCAAGATAGCCAACTCTTTTTATATGTCCATTTCTCTCTATTTTACTAAAACCGGTTTGGGGGAAAATATCTCTAACTGTATCGCCATCTAATCTTTCTGTCTTAATGTCTTTTTTTATTAGTTCTTTATAAACTGCTTCTGATAAAGTACTTTTACCGGACCCCGACAGACCTGTAAACCATAAAACAAGCGGTTGTATCTCTTTTTTTCCAAAACGAATCTTATTCCAAGTCTTTTCATGAAAGAAATACAAAATCATCTTGGCAACAACTTCAGTAATACCAACATACAATGCTATCTTAATTTCTCCAACAAAAATCAATACAAGTGTGATTGTTGTTAAAGTTGCCCAGATTCTCCAAGAAATTGTTTTGACTATCGATCGTGCATGTGTTTCTTTATGCATTTATTTTCCTTTATCTTTCGTTTTCATAAACAATTGTAAATGTAATAATATTTTCATCCTCATTCAACATTATAATCATTTTTTGTGTCCTTTGTGCCTTCTT
>JAYEOX010000081.1:0-16640 GCA_034723415.1 Fidelibacterota bacterium
TCTTTATCCTCTACATTCTCTTTTATAACCTTATTTTCTGGTAAGATTTTTATTGATATCGTTTTGGTATTCAATGAGAATCCTTTATTTTCTTTAATTTAATATTAGCAATTGTAAAAAATTCCTTTATTTTGATAAATTCCAACATTGAAAAAATACAACATTAATTTAAAAACAAAAAGAATTAAAATATTTCTTGTTTTTAATAAATATTATTAATATACTTATATTAATATGTAGAATATTATAATAAAGAGGTGAAAAAATGAAAAGAATTAAAATTATTATTTTTTTCGTGATCTTATTAAGTTTCACATCATTCACCTATGGAATTACCTATGGATTACTCAAAACTATTAATACAGATACATCTTACACAACTTCAATTTGTTTTAGTCCAGATGATAAATTTATTGTTTCAGGCAGCGAAAACAAAACAGTGAAAAAATGGTCTGTGAAAACAGGTCAACTTCTTTCAACTTTTGAAGGTCATGAAAAATTAGTTACATCAGTTGATTACAGCAGCGATAGTTCTATGATCGCATCTGGCAGTAGCGATAATACAATCAAAATTTGGAATGCCAATAATGGAGAATTGATATACACTTTTAGTGATCATTCCTATCCTGTAACATCAATTGATTTTAGTCCGGACAGCAAATTCCTTGTTTCCGGCAGTGAAGACAAAACAATTAATATTTGGAATTTAAGCTCCGGTAAACTTGTTAAAACACTTAATAAACATGATTCAAATATCAGTTCAGTAAAATACAGCGATGACGGAAAATATATTTTGTCAGCAGGCAGTTGGGGAAAAAACATTTACCTTTGGGACACAAATAATTATGAATTCATCAAAGAATTTAGTGATCATCTCGATTGGATAAGTTCAATTGATTTTCATGATAATAATAAAATATTTGCATCTGCAAGTTTAGACAATACAATAATAATTTGGAATATTAAATATGGATCTAAAATGCAAATCCTTGAAGAACATACATCTGCAATTAGTTCCATAGATTTTGAATCTAATGGTAATAAAATTGTGTCAGGTGGTTGGGATAATAGTATAAAAATATGGAATTCTGAAACGGGAGAATTATTAACAACTATTAATGCTCATACTGATAATATTTTAGACGTTTGTTTCGGTAATAATGGCGAATACTTAGCTTCTTGTGGTAAAGACAACACGATCAAAATTTGGAAGAGCTCCCACATAACAGAAAATATCCATAAATATGTAGTAGAGGAAATGGCAAAATGGCAAAAAAAGGGAGAGTTTGAAAAAGTTACTGATTACAAAAAAAGAGTGGAAAAAAGAAACGATAAAATAGTGGAATTAACTTATGAAGCGTTAAATAATTTAAAAAATGAATATGCTTCAACAATCACTTGGGATATCAAAATAATTGGCGATTATGATGCAGAACAAGAAACTTTCAAAATAGAAATTCCAATTGCCGGAGTTGTTGCTTTAAAAGTTCCAATTGATGAGGCAAAAACATTCAAAAATAATGAAGCAAATTTACAAATTATTCATCCGGATTTAAAATTTAAAAACAATCACTGGGAATTAGCTACTGCTGAAATTTATCTTGTGCAAAACGATAAAAGTTATAAATACAACAGCGAAGAAATGGTAAATTATAATCCAGTAGATGAATTAAAATTAGATTTTGAGGAAATTGAGTTTGAAAAATATCATGAAGTAAACATAACCTCAAAAGATGTCGAAGATTCTTATAATATTAATACCAATATTCCAGAAACCGATACGGTTAATGCAAATGCAATTGCTGTAATAATTGGGAATTCCAATTACAAAAATACCAAAAATGTTGATTACGCTATCAATGATGCAATGTCAATAAAAGAATATTTCATTAAATCATTTGGTATAAAAGAGGGAAATATATTCTTATTAAAAAATGCAACTAAAGGCGATATGGAACAATATTTCGGTATGAATGGGAATTATCAAGGAAAACTCTTCAACACAGTTAAACCAAACAAATCTGATGTTTTTATTTACTATTCCGGACATGGCGCTCCCGGATTAAAAGATCATAAGGGATATTTTGTGCCTGTTGAATGCGATCCTAATTATGTAGAATTGGGCGGATATCCGTTAGATGTATTTTATGAAAACCTCGCACAAATACCATCAAAATCAACTACCATATTATTAGATGCATGCTTTAGTGGGGCAGATATTTTTAAAGATATTTCCCCAATAACAATAAAAGTTGATAATCCAATGATAAATCTCAATAACAATATTGTGTTAACAAGTTCAAAAGATAGTCAAGTTTCCAGTTGGTATAATGGAAAAAAACATGGTATGTTTACTTATTTCTTATTAAAAGCAATACATAATAAAAATGCAGATATAAATAATGATAATCAAGTTACTTATGAAGAAATTTATAAATATGTTTCTGATAATAGTGAAGGCGTCCCATACTATACAAGAAGAATTCATGGTATCGAACAAACACCGACTATCTTTGGAAAAAACAAAGAAACTGTAGCAATTCAATATTAATTTAATCAGTCTTTTTAATACGAACAGTACGAGGAGAAAACTTTATGAAAAAAACATTAACAATATTGATGTTTGTAATTTTGACATCATGTGCAACGCAAAATAATTTTGTTCCCAAAACGGAAATTATAAATCAAAATCTACAACCAAATTTAATTGATCTTGGAAACAATTGGTGTCAAATTACTACCAAGATAGCCATCGAAAATATTTCTCCCGAAGATGCAAAAAAGCTGGCTTTACAAAAATCTTATCGTCAAGCTATTGAATATTTTTCCGGAATTGAAGTAAAAAGCCAGACATCATATTTACAATCTCACAGTTTGAACAAATTAGTTGTTGATAATTTTTCTCAATTGACAAGTCAAGCATCTGATGGAATTGTTTTAGAAAAAAACATTATTAAAGAATCAATTGAAAAGACAGGGAATTTGCTTTATAAAAATGTTACCGTAAAAATAAAAGTAGGGAAACAAAAAGGGAAATCAGATCCGACTTTTACCATTGATGCGAGTTTAAATGAAGATTATTTTAAAGAGGGAGAAAACTTAGAATTACAAGTTACATCTTCAAAAGATTGTTATTTGACAATTTTTAACATCATGTCAGATGGAAATGTAGCTACTATTTTCCCCAATAGATATAGAGAAAATAACTTCCTCAAATCAAATAAAAAGTTCAATCTACCTAATAAAAATGAAAAAGAATTCGGTTTAGAATTTGAGTTGCATCTTCTCCCAAATAAACAAGAAGATACAGAAATAATAAAAATAATCGCAACAAAATATCCAATTAATTTTAAAATTAACAGTGATTTTAAAAATGCCTATGAAAAACTTTTGCAAAAATTAATATCAATTCCAAAAAGCGATATGGAGGAAATTGATCTTCAATATTTTATTTACAAAAAGAACTAACTCATTATGAAAATATTATTTTTTATCATTGGTATAATAATAATCTATTCTATCTATCAAAAAGGTTGGTTCACATTTTTTGCAAAAATTATTTTTCGTGGAAATGATAAAAAAAAGATCATCGCATTAACCTTTGACGATGGTCCTCAATCGCCTTATACTGAAAATATTTTAGAAGTATTAAAGAAAAACAAAATATCTGCAACTTTTTTTCTGTTAGGGGAAAATATTAAAAAATATCCCGAATCAGTTAAAAAAATAATTTCCGGGAATCACGAAATCGGCAATCATTCATATTCACACAAAAAACTGATATTTAAAACATACGATTTTATTAAAAATGAGATTCAAAAAACAGATGAAATATTAAAAACTTATAAAATCGAAACAAAAGTATTTCGTCCACCATTTGGTCTTATGTTTATTCTTCTTCCTTTTCTTGCTCAAAAATTCGAAAAGAAAATTATATTTTGGAATATAAACTCAAAAGATTATTTAGGTCTCTCGGCAAAAAAAATAAGTGAAAAAATATTAAACAAAATCCGTCCGGGAAGTATTATCTTAATGCATGATGGCAATGGTTTAGAAAGCGGAGACCGATCCAACACTGTAGAAGTTTTAAAGATAATTATTCCAAAATTACAAGAAATAGGATATAATTTCAGTACAATTAGCAATCTGCCTTTAAAATAGAATCTTTACAAATCACCAAATTATTTTAAAAATAATAAACTTTTTGTACGAAAAACAATAATATTTTCTTAACTTATTGTTAATAATTTTACTATCTTTGTTTATAATTTCTGACTAAAATAATAATTGATTTATAAAGGATTAAAAATAAATATGCGACTAAATAAATTTTTATCAAGATGTGGTGTTGATTCAAGAAGAAAATGCGACGAAATAATTTTTCAAAAAAGAGTAAAAGTAAATGGGAAAACAGTTGATAATCCGGCCATTGATATTGACATCCATAATGATAATGTGCTTGTTGATCTTGAAACAGTTACATTAAAAAAGAAATTTACCTATATCAAATTAAATAAACCCGAAGGTTATATATCTACAACGGGGGATCCCCATGCGAAAAGAATTGTAATGGAATTACTTCCAAATATTCTTGATGTTGTGCCGGTAGGTAGATTAGATAAAAATACTACGGGTGTTTTGCTATTTACTGATGATGGAGATTTGCATTACCGTTTGATTCACCCAAAATATAAATTAGAAAGAATTTACGATGTAAAAATTTCCAGACCGCCAGTTGGTTTCCCGGGTAAAGAATTGCTAAATGGAATAAAAATTGATAGAAATGTTACAGTCAAAGGAAAAGCAATTCCATTAAATGATAAACGCACACATTATCAGATAATCCTTAAAGAAGGAAAAAAGAGAGAAATAAAACGAATATTTAGAAAATATAATACTAAAGTTGTAAAACTACATCGAACTGTTTTTGCCGGTATAACAGCTGACGATCTCTCTTTTGGTAAATGGAAAAAATTAACAACAGAAGAAATTAATTATTTAAAGAAAATTACTTCGGGATAACTCCTTTTTTGTTTATTCTTCTTATTTATTCCCTATTTAAAAATAGGAACAATTGATTTTGTCTATCTTTGTCTTAAAAAATAGTGGCAATTTTAAAGAATTCTTTATGCTGCTTGCAGTTAAATACTCATTCCTGCAAACAAATTCGCAAAAACATTAACAAATGGCCAAATTATAGATCCAATTATAGAAAATCCAACAAATCTTCCAAACAAAATAATTCCAAGTAAAATAAACGGACCATATCGTTCTAAATTATACATAATATGATCATATTTTGGTGGTAACAATCCTTGTAAAATTTTGCTTCCATCTAATGGTGGAATTGGTATTAAATTAAATACAGCCAAAGCTAAATTTATTGTTAAACTGTAATACAACATTAATTTTAAAAAATTAAATGTAAAGTTACTTCCCATTTCCATTCCAACAGCACGAATTATCATTCCTGTTAAAAATGCTAAAATTATATTAGAAACAGGTCCGGCCAATGCTACCCATAACATATCTTTTTTGGGATCTTTAAAGTAGGCAGGATTTACCGGCACGGGTTTTGCCCAACCGAAATGAACTATGAATAACATAAGTGTGCCTAACGGATCAAGATGTGCAAGTGGATTTAAAGTTAATCTTCCGGCGTTTTTTGCCGTTGGATCTCCAAAATGAAATGCCACAAATCCATGACTCAGTTCATGAATAGTGAGTGCAAATAAAATTGGAATTGCTAATGCTAATATTTGAGTTGCTTGATTCAAATTTCCTCTCTTTCTCTTGGGTGAAAAGTTTTATGAATTTCCTTTAGATAATCACGATCTAAATGTGTGTAAATTTGTGTTGTAGAAATATCAGAATGCCCTAACATTTCCTGAACTGCTCGCAAATCAGCGCCACCTTCCAACAGATGCGTTGCGAAAGAGTGGCGAAAAGTGTGTGGGCTAACTTTTTTATATATTCCTGCAGATTTTACATGTTTCTGAATAATTTTCCAAACGCCCATTCTTGAAAGCGGACCTCCACGAATATTTAAAAAAATAAAATCTTCCGCTTTTAGAATATTCTTTTTCTTTAATTCCGGGCGAAAATAATTTATATATTTTTTTAACCATCGTTTTGCTTCTTTTCCAAAAGGTATAATCCGCTCTTTATTTCCCTTGCCAAAAACTCTGATCCAGCCATTTTCAAAGAACACAGCCGAAAGACGCAGTTTTAACAATTCTGATATTCTCAATCCACAAGCATAAAGTAATTCTAACATCGCCCTGTCTCGTATGCCGAGAATTTTAGTAACATCAATCACATTTAAGATCTTTTCAATTTCATTTATTGTTAATACTTTTGGTAATCTCTTCGGAATTTTAGGAGAAATAATATTTTCAGTGATATCTTTTTTTACATATCCTTCGTTCATCATAAATTCATGAAACATTCGTATTGATGAAAAGTTCCGAGATATACTCGATGGTGCCAATGGAATTTCATTTAATATATCAATAAAATCATAAAGGTGTGAAATTTTAATATTTTCCGGTTTTGAAATCTGTTGTTCCTTAAGGAAATTTACATATCTATTTAGATCTATAGAATAAGATCTGATAGTATTTTTTGCTAAATTTCTCTCAACTCGCAAATGATTAAGAAAATCTTTTAGAATGTATTCCATTATATATACTTTTTACGAATAGAAAACCATTAGGAGAATAATTTTTGTTCAATAATATCACAAATAATATGTCCGATAGTTATATGCGATTCTTGAATATGTTGTGTGTTTTCGGAAGGAACAACTATAGAAATATCGGCATGATTTTTTATTTCGCCACCATTTTTGCCTAAGAAAGCAATTGTTTTAATGTTTTTTTCTTTTGCGGATTTGATCGCTTTAAGAATATTTCCCGAATTACCACTCGTTGAAATTCCAATAAGCACATCTCCGAGATATCCTAATCCCTCTACCTGACGACTGAAAATTGATTCAAAGCCAATATCATTTGACCAAGCTGTTAAAAATGAAGTATCAGTTGTTAAGGCAATTGATGAAATTGGGTTCCTATTGAAATTCAATCGTCCCAATAATTCTGTAGAAAGATGTTGAGAATCTGCTGCCGATCCGCCATTTCCACACCAAATTACCTTTCCGCCTTTTTTAATTGAATTTATTATTAGATCAGATGCTTCGACGATCTGTTCTATCAATTTATTATCTTCAATAATTCTATTTTTAACATTTAAACTTTCTAATAAATGATTTTTTATAATTTGTGTTTTATCAATCATTTTTTTCTCTTTTTATTTATTTATGAATTGAATCGGCAAATTTTGACATTAAATAGGAATTACCCTTTTTTTCTAAAATGTTTCCGGTTACAATAAAATCTGCACCTGCAATCACTTTCTGTTTTGCTATCTCCGGTTTCGTTATTCCACCGCCGACAATAATCGGAATATTTACATTCTTTTTTATCGTTGATATCATTTCATTTGGAACAGGATTATCGGCTCCACTGCCGGCTTCCAGATATATCATTTTAAAACCAAGCATTTCTGCTGCAATAGCATGTGCAACTGCGATATCTGATTTGTTAGCCGGAATTGGTTTTGAATTGCTCATAAATTCAGCCGTAGTAACTTTCCCTGATTCAATTAACATGTATGCAGTTGATATCGTTTCCATATTCATTGCTTTAAGAATAGGAGCACTTACAACCTGTTTCCCAATGATCAGATCTGCATTTCGACTACTGATAAGTGATAAAAACAACACAGCATCAAACTCGTTTCGAATTTGTGATGCTGAACCCGGAAATAAAATTATAGGAATGGAAGAATATTTTTTAATCAATTCAACTTTTTCATTGTAGCCATCTGTTATTAATAAACTACCGCCTATCAAAATCGCATCCACGTCACTATTACAAATTTTATTTACTTTTTCTCTAACATCTTCAATTGAAAATGAATCCGGATCAATTAATACAAAATAACCCGCACCTTTCTCTTCTTTAATTCTTAATAACCTTTTAAATATTTTCATAATATAACTCTCATATTTTTCTTATGCTAATATTACAAAATTTATTCAAAATAATTAATTAAAAAATATTAAAATTTAATATATTAAAAGTAAATCCGGTAAGATCTCTTTAGATTTTGTTCATTTCTATATAAAAAGTCTTAATAATGAACAAAAGAACAAAATAAATGTTTATATTATTAATAGTGAATATAGGAGTTAGTTTATGAAAAAGAAAATAAAAAAATTATCATTGGCAATAATTATCTTTATTTTATTAAATAGTTTACAACTTTTCGGAGAAGCAAAATTATCAAAGATCTATATCTCTAACAAAGGACAATTAGAACAAATAATAATCTCTGTGAACTCCTTTAAACTTTATTTCAATAATAAGGGGCAAATACAAAAAATCGCAACAGAATCTGTCGGTAATCTTGAATATAATTACAGAGTACAAGATGATAAATTAGAAAAATTAAATTATGATGAATTGGAATATAGATTTGAAAAGGTACGAGTAAAACAAATTGACTCCACAGGAGAGAAAATTAGCTATATTGTCAAAGAGCGTCTATATTATATTGGAAGTGAAAGAATAAAATATATGCCGCTATATCCGGACAGAATAAAAAGCATTGGAAATTTAGAATTCCAGTATTATACAACAGGTTTAGGTTTGGAACTAATAAAATATATTGATGATATTTATTTTTATTATCGCTACCCCGATTATCGTATAGAGAATATTGGGAATGCATCTTTTGAATATTTTTTACATCATAATGAAAAGATAAAAAATATTTCCGGAAAAATTGACAATAACAACAAAGTGTTAATCCATATTTCAAGTGAATTAGATTTTTATTAATAATTTACTATTGATTCTGTATTAATTACATATTAGAGATATTGTAAATAATTTACTGAACAATATCTTTTTATTATCTACATCCCAAAACTTCATTTAATAGATCTAAGTAATCCCCCAACAATCTTGTTATCAAAAAATTATTCCTAACCTTTTCTTTTCCCTTTTTACCAACTTTCTTAAATGATTTGGGATCCTTTAAAATTTCTATAATTTTTTTTGCAAATCCATCAAGATCATTCGGCTCAAATAAAAAACCATCTTCACCATTCGTGATCTGTAATGGAATTCCGCCAACATTAGAAGCAACAACTGGTGTCTCTTTCCATAATGCTTCAGTAATTGTAAGTCCAAAACCTTCTCTGATAGATTTTTGTATAATAACATCAGACACTCTTTGCAAAATATTAACAAGAATATTATTATTAATATTTAGTAATATTACATCGCCTTTTTCAATTAAATCATTAGCTTCTCTTTCAACAGTTTCATAAATTTCTATTCCTTCAGGGTCATCCCCTGCCATACTACCACATAATATTAATCTGCAATCTACTTTTTCCTTAACAAGCTTAAATGTATTTATAACACCTATTGGATCTTTCCATTTATCAAATCGAGATATTTGTGTGACTAAAGGTTTATCAGTTGGTATTCCAAATTTATGAAGATATTTATTTATTACTTTTTCAGATAAATCCATATTTTTGGGAGTAAGAGGATCAATTACCGGGCTAATAATTTTCTCTTCAAATGGAATATCATTTCTATAACTTTCATGAGATATAATCACATTATCATATTGTAATATATAACCCTTTAGAAAATGCCACAATTTACTGTTAGGATGAGACAGATCAATATGGCATCTCCATATCCATGGTTGTTTTCTTTTATAAAACTGAATCAGAGGAAGTGGTTGAGGGTCATGGATTATTACAAAATCATGATTTAAATGTGTATAAGCAGAAAAATCTTCATTTGTTTTACGATATAGTTCCTTTTTAATTGATGTTAAATGAATTGAATCGCCTTGTAAAGCATTATGAAATTTTTTAGTTATCGCAAACATATCCGGAGAGCCACGAAGAGTTCGCCAACCAGCATCTAATCCAACATCATTCATAAGTGGTATAAGAGAGCTCAAAATTTCAGCGACCCCACCACCATAATATGTTGAATTAATATGAACTACACTTTTACCGGATAATTTCCTTGATTTCTTATATATTTCACTAATAATCTTGTCACCTACAATTTCTCTGTAATCATTTACAGTTTTCATCGCTATTCCTCCTTTAATAATTCTGTTAATAAATGTTTCACATCATTCGGTGATTTTATATTAAACTTAGCTTCAGATGAATTAAATCCAACATTTATGCTATATGCTTTCTTGGGTAACACTTTAAACATTTCTTCATCCGTCAAATCATCTCCTAAAGCCAAAATAAAATCCCACCTGCTTTTAGAAAGCCATTGCAAGACTGCTCTTCCTTTATCTATTCCGAAACTTTTAATTTCTATAGCTTTGTCTCCTTCTAATACATGGAGATTTAAGTTATTTGTAAAATATTTAAGTGTCTCAACTAATTCACCACACCTGACTTTTGCCAAATTATCATCAGTTTTCCTATAATGCCAAACCAACGAAAATTCTTTCTCTTCAAGAAATGACCCTGGTGTTCTATCTACAAATAGTTTAATAATGGGGCGTATATCTTTTTTCCATTCAACATTGAGATTTTCTATTGTATGCCATGATTTGTTTTTAGATCGAAGCCAAGCACCATGTTCTGCAACTAATGATATGTCAAGATGGCCAAACCATTTCTGAAGTATATTCTTATCTCGACCACTAATAATTACAACCTCATTGCTTTGTTGTTTAGATAGTGACTGTAATAAATTCAACAAGTTATCGTCAGGAATGGCCTTTTCTGGTGTTGAAGCAAGGGAAACAAGAGTACCATCATAATCTAATAAAATTAATCTTTTCTTTCCTGAAGAATAATCACTTATTAGTTTCTGCTTTGCTTGAGGAGTTAATAATTTTATCAATTTATCTTCTTGTAATTTTTTAATTTCTTTTAAAGAATTTAAGAATTCTTTTCCCCATCGTTTTATATCATATGTCTTAAGTCTATTTTGCATGGCTTTATTTCCCTTAATTTGTTCATCTTCCGAAAGGGATAATGCTGTTTGTAAAGCAATTTCAATTTCATTAATGTTATTTGGATTAATAATAATAGCATCGCCCAATTCCTTAGCTGCTCCAGCCATTTCGCTAAGTATTAATACACCCTTATTATTTTTTTTGCTGGCGATATATTCTTTTGCAATTAAATTCATTCCATCTCTAAATGGTGTTACAAGTGCAATATCAGCAATATTATAAACAGCAACCATAGTTTCAAAAGGCAATGATCTGTATAAATAGAATATCGGTGTATAATCAATTTCTCCATATTTACCATTAATTTTCCCAACGAGTTTATCAATTTCAGTTTTCAATTCTTCATATTTTTTTATTTGCGTTCGTGAGGGCACTACTACAACAAACAATGAAATTTTTCCTACATATTCAGGATTTTGTTCTAAGAAAAGTTCAAAAGCTTTTAACCGTTGAGAAATACCCTTAGAATAATCCAATCGATCAATAGATAATATAATTTTATGATTCTTTATTTTTTTACGAAGTTTAGAAATCTCTTTTTTAACATCATTATTATCATTGGCATTTGCAAACTTTTTATAATTTATTCCCATAGGAAAAGAATCAATTTTTATAATTCGATCTCTTAAATTTATATTATTAGAAGTATGATCATAACCAAGTAAACGCATAACTGAGTTCATGAAATAATGAGCATAATCGTATGTATGAAAACCAATAAGATCTGCTCCCAACAAACCTTGAAGAATTTCATTTCGCCATGGGAATGAGCGAAACATTTCAAATGAAGGGAAAGGAATATGAAGAAAAAAACCAATAGTTGCTTTTGGAATTTTTTCCCTAATAAGTTGTGGAAGTAACATTAATTGATAATCTTGTATCCAAAATATATCTCCAGGTTTAGCAACTTCTACGATTTTATCACAAAATACTTGATTTACCTCACGGTATGTTTCCCAAGTATTATCATTATATTTTACATACTGGGGAAAATAATGAAATAATGGCCAAATTGTATCATTGCTGAATCCATAGTAATATTTATTAATATGTTCATTCGTTAAAAAAATCGGATACATGTCCTTAGCAGTAAGATTTTCTCTAATGGTATTTTGTTCAGTTTTATTATTTGTAATTATACCCGGCCATCCTACCCATAATGTTTTGTAAAAATTGCTAACTGATGACAATCCGGTAGCTAAACCTCCAACACTATAAGAAAAAACAATTTTATTTTTTATCTTTGTAGCTTTTACCGGTAATCTGTTCGATACTATTATTATTCTATTCATATTAATACCTACATTATTTTAATTCTTAATATCCACTAAAATCATCTCCCTTATTTTCCCTGATTTTGAATATATAATAAACCAAATTCTATAATATTTTGAATTATCTATATTCAGTAACAGAAACAACCGTTTGCCAAAGTTTTCCCATCTCGTCAATTTTTTTTCTCTTTGAAATTGCTAAGGGAATAGGAATATGCACATATTCCTGATTGATATAACCTGCTAACATATTTGTTCTACCCGAAAAAGCTGCATGTACTGCATTTTGACCTAATTGTAAACAAAACAATGAATCATTAGCATTGGCTGGTTTACTACGAATAATATAACTTGGATCAATATATTTTACGGAAGTTGGGAAATTCCTCTTTTTAAAATATTCCGTTATTTTTTCTTTTAAAAAAACACCAATATCCTTATTTAAAACATTGCCGGAAGCATCTACTTTATTTTCGCCTTCAAAAAAATCTTGTCCCGCACCTTCTGCAATAACAATTACCGCATGTTTGTGTCGTCTTAACCTGTCTTCCAATATTTCAAGCAAACCATTATTCCCTTCTAATTTGAATTTAACTTCCGGAATAAAACAGAAATTTACATCGGTACTTGCTAAAGTAGCTTGAGCAGCAATAAAACCAGATTTTCTGCCCATAAGTTTTACTAATCCAATACCATTCTCAGTTCCTTTTGATTCAACATGAGCTGACTGTATAACTTTTCGTGATTCCTCTACGGCAGTTTCAAAACCAAATGTTTTTTCAGAGAAAGGAATATCATTATCAATAGTTTTGGGAATGCCTATTACAGAAATATCCAATTTTCTTTTTTTAATCTCATCAACAATTTCTGCTGCACCATGTAATGTCCCATCTCCCCCAATTGTAAATAAAATTGAAATTCTAAGTTCTAATAAATAGTCAACAATTTTCTTCACATCTTGAGGTCCCCGAGATGAACCTAATATTGTTCCGCCATCTTCATGAATATCATTTACCATATCAGTATTAAGTAATATTGGCTCAATATTATTGTCTTTAACCATTCCTTTATAACCATATCTAAAACCATAAACCTTGTTTACTTTATAATCATCATAGGATTCGTAAACAATCGCTCTTATAACATCGTTTAAACCGGGACATATTCCCCCACAAGTTACAATCCCAATATTTGTTTTTGAAGGATCAAAGAAAAGTTTTTTTCTTGGACCAGCCAACTCAAAAGAGGCAGGGCTTCCATTTACTGGGTTGTCCCCAATGCGGACATTAAGCAAAACTTGCATATTCTCTTCAATAAAACAACATTTTTCTATTCTCAAATGAGAATCATGATTAGCTTTTCCCAATCGCTCGGTTTGAAATTTTTCTTTTTCTATATTCATTAATATTACTTCTATTTTTTTACTATTTAAATGTATAAAATATTTTGTTTATGTTCAAGTATTTTATTAATCAATTGAAACACCCCGAAAATTCAAGATAAATAAAATATTCTAATTATGTTTTTATTAATTTAACGATTTATGGAATACATCAACCGTGTTGATGTGTAGAAATGTCGGAGACATTTCTTTTTTGTTTTCATAAAAATCTTCGATTTTTTGCATTAACACGGTTAATGCACTCCAAAAATATTAATAAAATAAATTAATATGATAATATTAAAAACAATTTTAAAATATTATTTATGTAACATAATATGCTATCGATAGTTATACGAATTATCCTCGTTTTTTTCGGGGTATTTCAGTTTTATTAATCAAAATAAACAGTACTTCCGTAAAAAACGAAGTGCACGTATCGGGGCGTGAACCTCAATCTATTTTTCTCAACATTTTAATCAGCCAAAACGATATAATTAATCCTATACAATAATGAATAATGTCAAGCCAAGAAAATGAAGTCCCCAGCATTGCTCTTCCGATAAAACCATCTCGTATAATTTCTAAAAACAATGGATGCCACAATTGCAGAATTTCAAGAATTGTTGTAATAATAAAAACGATAGTAGCAATTTTCCAGGGTTTTGTTTTTTGGAAAACAATCGAGAAAAATAGAGACCAAAAGATTACATAGAGAATTCCCCCAAAAGAATCATGCACCCAAGATGACGCAAATCCGTTATAAAATTTTGTATATAATCCTATTGGAATCAGAGAAATAATAAAAATAATTGTCCATTTTTTCTTCATTAAATTCTCCATTCCTCAACCTTAATCTTAACCTTAGTCTCAACCTTAACCTTTAATTCTACCTTTCAAACATTTTCAATACATTCGGCAGATAATTTATCAGATCTGAGGCAATCATACTTCTATTTCCAAGATCTCTTTCTGCAAGCTCCCCTGCTCTACCGTGAATATGAGCTCCGATCAAAGTTGCATCTTCAGGTGAATATTCTTGAGCAAGTAAACTACCAATAATTCCCGTTAGAACATCACCTGACCCGGCTGTTGCCATTCCCGGCACACCTGTAGAATGAATATACATTTCGCCATTTGGAAATGCAGTTATGGAAGTTGAACTTTTTAAATGAATAATTATTTTATATTTTTGTGTTGTTGTTTTTAATATTTCTATCAAATTTTCAGAGAGATCTTCCGCTTTAATTGAAAATAAACGACAGAATTCTCCCCAATGTGGTGTAATAACAAGCGGAAAATTAATTGATAAAAAATCACTTGGTTTTAAATGAAATAATCCATCTGCATCAATAACAGCTGGCTTTTTATTAAATTTTAAAAATGCGTGAACAAAAGCATTCGTTTCTTTTTTTCTACCAATCCCGGGACCCAATAAATATGCTTTTGTCTTTGGATCCAACTTTTTTACAATCTCAATATCATCTACTGTTAAATAATTTTTATTGTTTGATTGATGAACTATCGTTTCTATTGAGTGTGATTTTAGATTACTTGCAACACTTTTGGGAACGATAGTATGCAAAATTCCAACTCCACTTCTCAATACAGAAAGTGATGAAAGTGTAATTGCACCCCCCATCGAACTCGAGCCACCAATCGCCACAAGTTGCCCAATTTGATATTTATGAGCTGTAATTGAAATTGGACGAATTAATTTTTTTATCATTTTATCCTTACAGAGAAATATTGAATTTTCCACTTTTTTAAATGACTCGTCAGGGTAACCCAAATCGACCATTTTTACTTCACCATTATGTGCTTTTCCATCTTGCAAAAAATTGCCCAACTTATAAAACCCCATTGTTGTTGTAACATCAGCTCGTAAAGCCGCCCCTCGATTTTTTCCATTTGTACCATCGATCCCGGAGGGAATATCAATTGCCAAAATCGGTTGCTCTGTATGTTTCCGAACTAATAATTCGATGAAAGTTTTTAAATTTCCTCTCAATTCGCTGTTAAGTCCTGTTCCTAACAATCCATCTATCCATAACGAATCATTACTCAATTTATTTTCAATTTCTTGTATATCATCAATATAAATTGGTTTGATCCCAACATCGACCATTCTATTAAAATGATACTTCGCGTCGCCTTTAATCTCATCTTTTTCGGGAATACAAAATACTTCCACATCTTTACCAAGTTGATAAAGTTCATAAGCAGCAACAAAACCATCGCCACCGTTATTTCCCTTTCCACAAAAAACTTGACATTTGGAAATTCTCTCTTCCTGCATGATCTTAAAAGCATTTTCCGCAGCAAATCCACCTGCTTTTTTCATTAATTTTTCACCGGCTAATCCAAGTTCTCCCATTGCAATTTTGTCAACGGTTTGTGCATCTTGCGAAGTTAAAATAATATTTTTGTTCATAATTTTTTCTCTTTATTTTTTAAATCTAAGTTTATTTAAAATCGTTAATGAATTTTTATCAAATTTAGAAAATGCAAACCATTTTTTCCTCTCGACAGAATCAATCCTTGCAAAAACAGAAGCATTTGAAGATATAAATCGTCTCATGTTTGCAAAAGCATTTATAATTTGAATACTAATTTTGTCAGCAACTTCACTTTTCAAAACAGCGGAAAGCATAGCAACACCTTGTTCTGTAAAGACATATGGGAGAGCAGGAGAAAATTTTAATTTCTTGAGGTGGTCACAATTTGTGATAACCTCTTGTTTTTCTTCTTCAAGTATTTGAAAACGAAATTTTTCAGGAAATCTATTAATATTTCGTTTGGCGGCTCGATTTATAATTCCGGTTTCAACATTATACAGTTCAGCCAAATCACTATCTATCATAACTTGAACACCACGAATAGTAAAAATCTTATTCTGAATTTGT
>JAYEOX010000081.1:16740-43299 GCA_034723415.1 Fidelibacterota bacterium
GTAATCATCGCATCTTGTGCAAAAGGTAAAACTAAATTCGCTGAATGAGCAATAATGTCGGCGCCATTTTTTGCAAGCGAACGAGTTACTTCCGGGAATATCCAATCGAAACAAATCATCACTCCAACTTTACAAAATCCAACATCTACAACAAGCGGTTCATTTTCTCCGGCAGAAAAAAACAGATTCTCACGATAGAATAAATTTATCTTTCTGTAAGTTCCCAATAATCCTTTTTCTGAAATCACAGCTGCGGAATTGTAAAATTTATCACCACCTTTTTCTGCAAATCCGGCTACAATTACACAAGAATTTTCTCTCGCTAATTTTGTAAAATAATCAACAGAATATGAATCAGTAAAATCTTCACTATATTTCTCAACTTCGTCCAAGTTTTTAAATTGATATCCTGTCGTGCAGAGTTCCGGTAACACAACTAAGTCAGCAGAACTTGGAAAAAGATATTTAATATTACTTAAATTTTTTTCTATTTCCCCAAAAATAGGATTTGTCTGAACAGCTGCAATTTTGATCATTATAATTCCTTAAATGAATTGTTTTACCCTATAAACATTTTCTTCTTTGCCAAAATATTCAACAATGCAATCAAGTTCCGGTCCGTGCATTTTACCGGTTAAAGTTATACGAATTGGCATCCACAAATTTTTCCCTTTCACACCGGTTTCTTTTTGAATTTCTTTCATTATCTTATAAAAAACTTTTCCTGTCAATTCATCTGATAATTTTACTTTTTGAATATAAGATTTTAAAACTACTTTTGTCGTTTCTAATGAAATTATTTTCCGTGACTCGTTGCTTAAATTTGGAGATAATTCATCAGTAAATAGTTTAAGTTTTTCCTGAAGTTCAGTTAATTTTATCAACCTTGGTTTCAAAGATTTTAATGCAATATTTATTTTATCTTTTTTCAAATCTTTTATATCTATCCATTTTCTTGCTTCTTCAAAATATGAATTATCATCTAATTTCCTAATGTATTGGCCATTCATCCAATCCAATTTTTTCACATCAAAAACCGAGCCGGATTTATTTATTCGTTCAAGTGAAAATGCATTTACCAATTCTTCAAGTGAAAATATTTCTTGTTTATTTCCGGGATTCCATCCTAAAAGTGCTAGAAAATTCAACAATGCAGATGACAAATATCCCTTATTTAAATAATCTTCAACAGCCACATCACCCTGCCGTTTTGATAATTTGGATCTGTCTTTATTAAGCAATAATGGCAAATGAGCAAATTTTGGTGGTTTCCAATTCAAATAATGATAAAGCAATAAATGTTTAGGCAATGATGATAACCATTCTTCACCTCTGATGACATGCGAAATATTCATATAATGATCATCAACAACATTAGCAAGATGATAAGTTGGAAAACCATCTGACTTTATTAAGATCTGATCATTTACTTGCGAATAATCAATTTTCACTTTACCGCGTACTTTATCTTTGAATGTAATTCCACCTGATTCAGGTACTTTTAATCGCACTGTGAATGACTCGTTTTCTGCTCGTTTTTTGGATTCCTCTATAGAAATATTTCTACACTTACCGTCATATTTAGTATCTTCACCATTTTTTATCTGTTCATCATTTAATTTTTTCAATCTGTCAGGTGTACAAAAGCATCTATATGCATTACCATCTTTTATTAATTTGTCAACTTCTTTTTTATATAAATCATTTCTTTTACTTTGAAAATAAGGGCCGTTTTCATCTTCCTTTCCTGGTCCACAATCGTATTCAATTCCCATTAATTTAAGCGAATTCAATAAATTTTCTACAGCACCTTCTTGATATCTTGCTCTATCAGTATCCTCAATTCGTAGAATAAATTTCCCATTATTCTTTTTTGCAAACAGATAATTATATAAAGCAGTTCTTAATCCACCTACATGCAAATATCCCGTAGGACTCGGTGCAAATCTCGTAACAATTTCCATTACTTCTTCCCCTTATAATCTACAATAAATTTTTCTCTTCTAAAAAACCACACTATTAATAAAACAAACAAAATGATCCCGGCTGCAATATTATATTCTTTAAGTATCATGTGAACCCTGTCCCAATTACCACCAATATAATATCCCATCATCATTAATAGAAAATTATAAATTGCTGTAGATGCAGAAATTAAAATTAATGTGATCCACCATTTAATATTAGAAATTCCTGAAAAAACACCAATCACAGCTCTCATACCAAGAAATAATCGATTCCAAAAAATAACCCACAATCCATACTTATTGAACTTCTTTTCTATTCTACGCAGAAAATTTACAGGCATCCATTTATGATTTGTTTCAAAAAAAAATGCTTTTCCCCAATGATGCCCAACAGTAAAAGTAAACATAAAGCCAACAATACTGCCAACTAATGAAAATATAAACAAAAAAATCAATGAATAGCCAAAGGTACCAAAAAGATAAGCAGTAAATACTAACATTGTATCACCGGGAATTGGTGGAAAAATATTTTCAATAAACGATGCTAAAAAAATTATCACAATTAAATTAGTTGGATTTACCTGACCCAACATTTCTATAATACTTTTTAATAATTCCACTTATTTACTTCCGTAAAATTATTTCTTACTTGATTTTCTTTTGATGTTTTTACATCATTCTTTAACAGCAGTAACAATTGAAAACACCTGAATTCCTTCACCCTTTCCAAAAGAAGTTAATCCTTCACCCGATGTCGCTGTAATGCCAATATTCTTCGTATCTAAAGATAAAATATTTGAAATAGAATCTTTGATCTTTGAAATAAATGAGGTAATGGATGGTTTTTTACACTCAATACTAATTGATAAATGAGTTATTTTAAAACCATTTAAAAACTCTATTGCTTTCAGCAGATAATATTTACTATCGATAATCCCTTTTTCTTTACACATTTTATCGGCAATTTCACCAAGAATATTTACTCCTGTAATTCCTGAAATAGCATTTGTAATAGAATGTAAAATCACATCTGCATCACTATTTCCCTGTAACGACAATTTCCCCGGAAAAACAACTCCACCTAATATCAATTTTTTCCCTTGACAAGAAAAATTAAACTTGTGACTATCCTGACCTATTCCTGTTTTAATTTCCATTTATTACCTCTTTTGCAATTGCTAAATCTCTCTTTGTTGTGATTTTAATATTATCATAAGAATCCGGAATAATAGCAACTTTCCCACCGATTTTTTCTATCAACATCGAATCATCAGTTCCATAATAATTGTTTTTTTTAGCATAGGCATAAGCTCTTAAAATAGATTCCTTATTGAACATCTGGGGAGTATTTATCCTATATAAAGTTTCCCTCGATGGCGTTTCTTTAATTAAACTATTTTTCACAATTTTAACCGTATTAATTGCAGGAACAGCCGCTATTGCACCATCATATTTCTTCAACAATTTTAATCCGGATTCAATAATATTCTTTGAAAAAAAAGGTCTTACAGCATCGTGAATTAATATAATATCAATATTGCTATTAATTTCATTTATCCCGTTTGCAACCGAATCCTGTCGTTTTTCTCCACCTAAAATAATTTTTATTTTTGCATAAAAACTTATTTTTTCACAAATTTCTGTAATCTGCTTCTTAATTTCTTTTGAAACAGGAATAATTATTTCTTTTATTCTTTGGTCATTTCGAAAACGCATCAAAGTATAATAAATAATCGGCAAATTATTTATTTCTATTAGCTGCTTTGGAATTTTGGTTTCCATTCTTTTACCATATCCGGCAGCTGGAATAATAACAGAAATATTTTTCATTCTTAAAAAATATATTTAATTAAATAATTAACATTGCGTCGCCATAAGAATAAAAATTATATTTATGTTTTATAGCTTCTTTATATGCTTTTAAAATAAAATTTCTATTGGCAAATGCAGAAACCAACATCAATAAAGTAGATTTTGGTTGATGAAAATTCGTAATAAGTTTATCAACAATTTTGAAATCATAGGGAGGATAAATGAATTTATCTGTCCAAGAATTTTGTTCGGTAATTTGCATATCGGATATATACGCAGATTCCAATGATCTGACTACAGATGTCCCAACAGCAACTATTTTTCCACCTGACGCCATTGATTTATTAACTGTTTGAGCGGTCTCTTTGGTTATATTATAAAATTCAGAATGCATGTTATGACGACTAATATCTTCAACGACAACGGGTTTAAATGTGCCAAGACCAATATGCAGAGTAATCGGTGCGATCGCTACACTATTTTTTTCTATTTTCTTTAATGTTTTTTTATTAAAATGTAATCCGGCTGTTGGAGCTGCAACCGCTCCTATATTTTCTGCAAATACAGTTTGATACCTAATTTTATCTATTGGTTCACTTTCCCGCTTAATATATGGGGGAATAGGCGATTTCCCATATTTCATTACATAATCCATGAATTCTTCCTTTGAACAATTATGTCTGATCACACGGCCACTTGATACCGTATTATCAATTACATCGCAATGGATTTTATCAGTAAAATTCAACTTGTTACCAATACGCACCTTGCGAGCCGGATTAACTATAGTTTCCCAAATTTGATCATCAAGGGCACGTAATAAAAATATTTCTACTTTTGCATCTGTTTTATCTTTGTTAGCAAACAATCTTGCCGGGAATACTTTGGTATTATTAATTACCAAACAATCATTTGGTTCAAAATATTTCACAATGTCTGAAAATTTGTGATGTTCAATAGTTTTTTCTTTTCTATTTAAAACCATTAATTTTGAATCACCACGTTTTTTGGATGGATATTTAGCTATAAATTTCTTTGGAAGATCATAATAAAAATCAGACAAGTGATATGAATTTTGTTCATTATTAAAAATTTCAAATTTTGTCATTAAATAAATTCCTCTGTTTATTATTTTTGTTTTCTTTGTTAAGATTATAATGATTATATGTTCTGTCTAAAGCAACACGACCTCTCGAAGTTCTTTGAATGAATCCCTCTTGAATTAAAAACGGTTCATATACTTCTTCAATTGTCTCCGCTTCTTCACCAATAGCAACTGCTAAGTTTTGCAACCCAACAGGTCCACCATAAAAGTTATTAACCAATGTAAACAATATTCTTTTGTCCATGTTGTCTAAACCAATTTCATCTATTTCCAACATTCGTAATGCGCCTTTTGCTGTTTCCAATGTAATAATTCCATCGGATTGAACCTGTGAATAATCACGACATCTTTTTAATAGACGATTTGCAATTCTTGGTGTTCCTCGAGATCTTCTCGCAATTTCAGTTGCTCCATCTTTAGTTATTTCTATTTTTAATCTTTTAGCAGAACGATGAATTACTTCTGATAATTCCGATGATCTATAATAATCAACATGTAAAGTAATTCCAAACCTATCTCTCATTGGAGATGTCAACAAACCCGCCCGAGTTGTAGCACCAATCAAAGTAAATCCTTCTAAATTAAGCTGAATACTCCTAGCACTTGGCCCCTTATCTATCATAATGTCAATTTTAAAATCTTCCATTGCAGAATATAAATATTCTTCCACTACTCTATTTGTTCTATGAACTTCATCAATAAACAGAACATCTCTAAAACTTAAATTTGTTAAAACGCCAGCTAAATCACCGGCTCTTTCCAAAATAGGCCCGGATGTTGATTTAATATTAGAATTTAATTCGTTCGCAATTATATTTGCCAAAGTGGTCTTTCCCAAGCCGGGTGGTCCAAATAATAAAATATGATCAATCGGTTCCTTTCTCTGTTGTGCCGCTTTAATATAAATCCTTAAGTTATTCTTTAACTTCTTCTGTCCAATAAATTCGGATAATTTTTGTGGTCGGAGTGAAACTTCACTTTTACGATCTTCTTCCTGTTTTTCAGGATTTATATATTCTGAACGCATTATCTTTTTCTTTTTAAAACTTTTTTAACACTACTTACAATATTATCAGAACGCAAACCATAATAAGTAAGCAATTGATCTGATGTGCCTGATATACCAAATTTATCATTTATCCCTATCATTTCAATTGGGACGGGATTTAGCTGACTCACTGTTTCTGCAACTGCACTTCCTAATCCACCTGCAACTTGATGTTCTTCTGCTGTAACTATTGCTCCTGTAGTTTTTGCGGCTTCGCTAATCGAATCAACATCAAGCGGTTTGATCGTATGCATATTTAAAATACGAGCAGAAATTCCAAGTTTGTTTAATTTTTCCGCTGCCAACAATGCTTCATAAACCAATACACCGCAAGCTACAATTGTTACATCTTTTCCATCTTTCAGTTGTTGTGATTTGCCAATTTCAAATGGCGCGTCATCAGTTGTAATTAAAGGTGCTTTCTGTCTTCCCAATCTAATATAAATCGGACCTTTAAAATCTGCTGCCGCAAATATAGCTTTTTTTGTTTCATTAAAATCAGAAGGAACAACCACTGTCATATTCGGTAAAACTCTCATCAGTGCAATATCTTCAAGTATTTGATGTGTAGCACCATCTTCGCCTACAGTAACACCTGTATGAGTTCCTACCAACTTAACATTTGTTTGAGAATAAGAGATTAAAACTCTTATTTGATCCCAAACTCTTCCGGTAACAAAAACTCCAAAAGTTGTTGCAAAAGGAATTTTATTTTCCAAAGAAATTCCGGCAGCAACACTAATCATATTCTGCTCGGAAATACCAAGATCAAAAAACCTTTGCGGAAATTTTTCAGCAAACCAATTTGCTCTTACCGAACCCGACACATCTGTAGTTAAGACAACAATTTTCTCGTTAATTTCACCTAATTCAACTAAGGCCTTACCAAATCCATCACGAGTTGGTAACATTTTCGGATTACTAAAAATGTTTTCTTGTATATATTTCATTATAAATTTAATTTTGAATAATATTCTTTTATTTCAATTATAGCCGTCTTGGCTTCATCATCATTTGGAGCTGTGCCATGCCATTTAGAGACTCCATCCATAAATGAAACGGGGAAACCCAGTTTTGTGTTAAAAATGATCATTGTCGGTTTGCTATTTTCTTTTTTTGCTTTTCCAAATGTATTAACTATTTCTTCCATATCATTACCATTTGCGGATAACACATTCCAATTAAATGCTTTCCATTTTTCCGATAATGGCTCCAATTTATTTATATTTTCAGTATTCCCATCAATTTGAATATAATTTCTATCTGTAAACGCAATTAAATTTGACAACTTACGATGACCGGCAAACATTGCTGCTTCCCAAATTGATCCTTCTTGGGTTTCTCCATCCCCGATAGAACTATAAACTAAATGATCTTTTTTATCCATTTGAGCAGCAAGAGCCATTCCACAAGCAACTCCAAGCCCTTGTCCTAAACTTCCTGTAGAAATATCTATCCCCGGCAGATCAAGCGTATTAGGATGCCCCTGTAATCTTGATTTCAATTTTCTTAATGATGTCAATTCACTTACTGGGAAATATCCCGAATGAGCCAATGCTGCATAATAAATAGGAGCAACATGACCATTTGATACAATAAAACGATCTCTTTCTTCCCAACCAGGATCATTAGAATTGTGATTTAAAACATGGAAATACAAAGCAGTAAAAATGTCAGCCAACCCCAAAGATCCCCCAACATGACCTGATTTTGCACCATGAATAATGTTTACCACATCAATTCTAAGTTGTTTTGAAATTTTTATGAGATTATTTATTTGCTTTTTTTCTATGTTATTCATTAATTTCTCTTCCATCTAAGTATTTAATTTACAAAATATTTTGTCGTTTTGCAACGATTTTCCACATAAAATTAATTGTACCTAAATATCTGTTATTTTGCTATTAAAATGTTTTTGATTACAATGTAACATTTGCCGTTCATTCTCTAATTCAACAACAAAAATATTTGGATAAAATATTATTTTTTCATATTTTATTAAAGCATAATAAGGAAGGATAATATTTATGAAAAAAAATGTCTTAAATATAAAACCCGTTAAATTAATCATTGGTTTGTTATATTCAGATAATTTTTTAGAATACGAAAACTTTATTAATTTAATTGCAAACATTTTTGGTGAAATAGATAAAATTAGTTCATTATTTCCTTTTAATTATACCGATTATTATAAAAAAGAATTTGGCAACAGCTTAAATCGCAGATTTTTAAGTTTTGAAGACCTGGTTTCCCCTGAAAAATTATCTGAAATAAAAATAATTACTAATAAATTAGAAAACAAATTTTCAAAAGATCATAAAAGAACAATAAATATTGATCCGGGTTATTTGGACTTAGACAAATTTATATTGGCCTCGGCAAAATATGGCAGACAAAAAATATATATCAATAAAGGAATTTACGCAGACCCTGTCTTGGAATATTACAAAAAGAGTTTTAATTCTTTTAATTGGAGTTTCCCGGATTTTAAATCTAATGAATATTTTGATTTTTTTTCAAAGGCAAGAAATATATATCGAAAACAAATAAAAGATTTTAATGTCGAATAATAATAAATAATTGTTTATATTTAATGTATGAAGTATTTTAAATTATTAAAAACCACAGATATTAGTTTTTATAAAAAATTTAAACGACAATGGAAAAATTATGTCTTCCAAATTTCCATTGCAACTTTATCTATATTTATTGCAATTTTAGTTATTAAAATGCAAAATGTAGTTATGATCGCTTCTTTGGGCGCTACTACATTTATTGTTTTCATTACACCTACGAATTTCACCGCTAATATGCGTAATGTCATAGGCGGACACATGATAGGAATAATAATCGGGATTCTATTTACATTAATTCCCGCTTCATCTTCAATTGTTTCTATTATAATTTTCTCATTAACAGTAGGAACTTCAATGTTCTTAATGGCTATTACAGATATGGAACATCCGCCTGCTTGTGGAACAGCTTTGGGAATAGTAAGTTCGGGATATACTATAAGTATGATTTTTGCATTTATTACCGGAGTAGTTATCTTATCCGTAATACATCATATATTTAAATCTAAATTAAAAAATCTGGTATAGTATTTATGTTTTTCTTGTATTTTTTTATCTACTTTTTAATTTTTATCGTATTACTATTTTTAGGAATGCTTTTTATTCCATTTAATACTTTAATAGATGGTAAATACCAAAATAAAGAATTTAGTGGAAAGATCACTTTATATTGGATCAAATTTTTATTTGCAATAATCTTATCAATGGAAGATAGATCTAAATTAAATGTAAAAATTAAAATTTTACAGATCCCGATAAAATTTACAATTTCATTAAAGAAAAAAACAAAGAAAAACAAAAAAATAGAAAACGAAGAAGCAGATAATAAAAAAAGCTTATACAAATCGATTGAAAAAATTAAATCGTTATATATTGAAAAAAAACCACAAATAATATTTTATAAAAATTTATTGAGAGAACACTTAGTAATAATTTGGAAAAGATATTTACGATTTAAACTAAAAATATTGTCCACAAATATTGGACTACCCGATCCAAGCAATACCGGGAAATTATCGGGATATTTATATACACTACCATTCATTACCAACAAAAAAAACATTAACTTACAATGGGATTATTTTAAAACACGATATGATATTATAATTAAAATGAATATTATTATGAAATTATATGGTATTTTATTCAGATTATTGCTAATTTGGATACAAATAAATAGATTTAAAAAAAAGGGAGATATAAATGATTAATGAAACAATAGAAACTTTGTTAAAAAAAGCAGAAGATATCGCTAAAACTAAAACCATTGTTGGTGATCCTATTAAAGCCGGAGAGGTTACAATTATTCCAATATCAAAAATCTCTATTGGATTCGGCGTCGGCGGAGGAAAAGATAACAAAAATGATGCAAATGGCGAAGGTGCCGGAGGAGGAATTAATATTCAACCTGTAGCTATTATTTCAATCTATAAAAATTCTTCCAAATTGCTAATGTTGGGTAAAAAAGACCAAACTGCTGAAAAAATACTTGATCTTGTGCCGAATATTTTAGACAGATTTACACCTAAGAAAAATAATAAAAAGGAAAATAAATAATGGATATTTCTACATTAAAAAACATAACATTGTTTGAAGATATAAATGACGAAGATCTTAATAAAATTTTAAAATTTTGTAAAAACAATCATTATCACAAAGGTAATATAATTTTTTTTGAAGAAGATCTTGGCGATTTGATATTTTTTATTGTAACCGGTAAAGTTAAAATTAGTCGCACCAACGAAGCCGGGAAAGAGATAATATTATCGATTATAGAAGAAGGTGACTATTTTGGTGAAATGTCAATATTGGACGGAGAAACCAGGTCGGCAAATGTGATTGCTTTATCGAATGCTAGTGTTTTTATCATCAACAAACAGGATTTTTATTTTATTTTGGAAAAGTATCCAAAAGTAACTATTCGTTTATTAAAAAATCTTACTAGACGATTACGAAAAGCAGATAAATTAATTGAAAGTTTGTCACTAAATAATGCAGAAAACAAGATTTGTAATACAATTTTAGCTATTGCTGAAGAGGAGGGAATGCATATAAACGGAAGTGTTACTGTTAATAAAATGCCAAGTCAAGGAATAATTGCAAATATGTCCGGGACATCACGAGAAACAGTTTCAAGAACTTTCTCTAAGTTGAAAACAAAAAAATTAATTAGTGTTAAAAATAATAACTTAGTTATAAACAATTATGAAGATTTCCTAAAAAAACTTTCTAATGATTAAACTTATTCTCCAAAGTATTTAACAATAGAATATACATTATAATTACTAAGTACTTTTCTACCTCCGAGATCCGGCAACTCTATAATAAAAGCAACCCCTTTTACAATACCTTTTAGTTTTTCTATTAAATCAATAGAAGCTTTTGCCGATCCACCTGTAGCTAACAGATCATCAATTAATAAGACATTCTGACCCGGATTCACTGAATCTTTATGTATTTGAAGTGTATTACTACCATACTCAAGTGAATATTCTTGAGAAATATATTCACCGGGCAATTTCCCCGGTTTTCTTATCGGTACAAATGGTAAATTCAATTTATACGCCAATGCACCTCCAATAATAAATCCTCGCGATTCAATGCCGGCCACTATATCAATATCCATTTCTTTATATTTTTTTACTAGATCATCTATTATTATTTTATATCCTTCTGTGTCTTTTAATAAAGTGGTTATATCACGAAACATAATTCCCTTAATCGGGAAATCCGGTATTGTACGAATTTTGGATTTGATCAATTCTTTGGTTTTTTCATCCATATTTCATCCTTTATTTTTTCTGTAATATAATATAAGTTAAATAGAAAATAAACAATTAAATTTTGATAATTCAATAGAAATGTAAAAAGTGAAAGATTAAAAACACCGAAGTACACTAAATAACAGAAATGATTTTAAATAATTAAAATAATACCTTTTTAAGTTGACTTTGTCAATATTTATTCAGAACTTATGATGCTATTGGGAAATTGGAGGAAAATAAAATTAAATTCTATTACATACACATAAAAATGTGGCAAAACCATATATATAAACACCGCTAAATCGGTGTTTTTTTAATATTAATATTTTTTTTAAAATTAAGGAGTATTACATGCATAAAACAATAAAACAACTTATAAAACTTCAGTCATTAGACAATAATCTAAAAGCAATTAATGATAAATTGGGCGATCTACCCGAAACAGTAAAAACACTTAAATATCAAATTGAAGAAAAGCAAAAAGAAAACAAGAAAAATTCAGAAACGATTGTTGAAAATAAAACCTTAATTAAAAAAAATGAAGCAATGGCAGAAGATGTCAATATCGAAATGAAAAAATTTCAAGAACAATTATATCTCGTAACAACAAACAGAGAATACGATGCATTAACAGCTGAAATAGATTTTTCGAAAAAAGAAATTCTAATAGCAGAAGATGAAATCCTCAGTGCAGAAGAAAACAATGAAGAATTAAAAGAAAAAATCAAAGCAACTGAAATTAATATTGAAAAATCAAAAGAAGAATTAAAAAATGCAAAAAAAGATCTCCGCCAAACAATCAAAAGTACTGAAACGGAAAAACAAAAGCTGGAAACAGAGAGGGAAAAAATAACAAAACTTATTCCAAAAAAATATTTAAATATTTATAAAAGAATTTATAATGCAAGAAATGGTTTAGCAGTTGTGCCAATTAAACGAGATGCTTGTGGAGGTTGTAATAGCAGAATAATTCCACAAAAAAGAGTTGAAATTTATAAGGGAGACAAAATATTTTTATGTGATGTTTGCAATCGATTCCTTTATGCGGAAAATGCCGTAGACGATGAACATAAATAACAAAATCCCAAAGTTGACAAGATGATTGCCTTAAAAGAGGAGGAAAGTCCGAACTTCGCAGAGTAAGATGCCGGTTAATTGCCGGCCGAAGTAATTCGCGGGAAAGTGCCAAAGAAAATAAACCGCCAAAGCATCTTAATTGATGCCGGCAAGGGTGAAAAGGTGTGGTAAGAGCACACCGATCAGATAGCAATATCCGATGCTTGGAAAACCCCATCTGAAGCGATACAAATAGGAGAAAGATATGAATAAATATCAAGTTTTACTCGAACTTATTTTCTCCGGGTTGTTGCAAGATCTTAAAAGTAATTTTTAGAGTAGATAAATGATCATCATTCCGACTTATCGGAAAACAAAATTCGGCTTATTGTCAACTTTGGAATTAAAAAAAACAAAAGCTTAAAATGAAATGGCAATTAAAAGACATAAAACCTGAAACTATATTAGAACATAGTAAAATAAATAAAACATCTTATCTATTTAGTAATATTCTTTTATCTAGAAAAATAATTACTAAAGAAAATATTCAAAAGTTTTTTCATCCTGAGGATTCCGAATTATACGATCCATTCTTATTAACTGATATGATTCAATCGGTAGAGAAAATTCATGACATTATCGAATTAGATAAAAAAATACTTATTTACGGTGATTACGATGTAGATGGCGTAACCTCAACCTCTTTATTATATCTATTCTTTCTAAAATTTTCCTCGGAAATCCTTTATTATATTCCTGACAGAGAAAAAGAAGGATATGGAATATCAAAAAAAGGAATTGATCATGCAAAAGCTAACAATGTTTCATTGATCATAACTTGCGATTGTGGAATAAACAGCATTAAAGAAATTGAATATGCTAATCACAAAGGAATTGAAACAATAATAACCGACCACCATCAGCCTGATACAATTTTACCAAAAGCTTTCTCGATTATTAATCCTAAAAGAAAAAATGATGAATATCCCAACAAGGATTTAGCAGGTGTTGGCGTAGCTTACAAATTAATATATGCCTATTGTTTGAAATATGATATTCAGATAAAAACAGCAAATGATTTTTTAGATCTCGTTGCTCTTGGTACGGCAGCGGACATTGTTCCAATGAAAGATGAAAATCGTATTTTAACATATCGAGGTTTGAAAAAAATAAATAGTGGTAATATTAGAATTGGGTTAATTGAATTAATAAGAATTTGTGATTTACAAGAAAAAGAATTAAATGTATCTGATATTGTTTTTAGTCTTGCTCCAAGATTAAATGCCACAGGAAGATTAAGCAATGCAAAAAAAGCAATTAAATTATTGACTACGAAAGAAATCAGAATGGCAAGAGAGTATTCCGAAATTCTTAATAAAGAAAATCTTGAACGAAGAGCTATTCAAGACGAAGTATATGAAAATGCTTTATTTCAATTGCAAGAGAAATACGGTGAAAATATTCCAAAAATTATTATATTAAATAGCGATACTTGGCATCCCGGAGTAATTGGAATCGTTTCTTCAAAAATTAAAGAATCCTTTTATCGTCCAAATTTCCTAATCTCATTTAGAAATGGAATCGGTAAAGGAAGTGGTAGAAGTATCAAAAATTTTAACTTGTATGATGCTTTAGCAAGTTCAAAAAAATATTTAGAAGGATTCGGCGGCCACTTTGCCGCTGCAGGTCTTACAATCAAAAAACAAAATTTAGAAAATTTTGAATCGTCTATAACTGATTATACAAACAAAAATATCGATGACGAAAATTTAATAAAAACTCTACCAATTGATGCTAAAATACAGTTAGAGAATATTAACGCTACACTATTAAAATTTATTGACAGAATGATGCCATTTGGGCCTGGGAATATGCGTCCAATATTTTGTATGTACAAAGTGCATCCATATAGAGCAAGAATTTTGAAAAATAAACATTTAAAATTTTCTGTGAAAAATGAAAATTTATATTTAGATTGTATAGGTTGGAATATGGTTGATAAATTTGAGTTGATTATGTCACCTAAAAAAGAGATAAATATAGCTTTTATACCAACAATAAATGAATGGAACAACAAGAAAAATATTCAATTAGTAATAAAAGATATTAAAAAATAGGAGAAAAATGGGAACAAAAATTAGTGGCTTTGGTTTTTATGTGCCTGATAATACTGTAACAAATTTTGATCTGGAAAAGAAATTTGACACATCCAACGAATGGATCATAGAACGAACGGGTATTCAAGAAAGACGATTTATTACACCAAATGAAACAAACACATCCGATCTATCTGTTAATGCTGCAAAAAAAGCACTTAAAATGGCAAAAGTCAAACCGGAAGATTTGGATTTAATCATTGCTGCAACATTGTCAGCTGATTACAGTATTCCGGGAATGGGAGTTATAATACAAGATAAATTGGGTTGCAAAGATATTCCTGCTATTGATATTCGTCAACAGTGCAGTGGTTTTATTTATGGACTTGATTTAGCTGATCTATATATTAAATCCGGAAGATATAAAAAGATACTTCTTATTGGGGCGGAAATTCAATCAACCGGATTAAATTTAACTGACAAAGGAAGAGATCTAGCTGTTTTGTTTGGCGATGGTGCCGGAGCTTTTATATTAGAAAATTCTCAAGAAAATTCAGATATTATTGATTCCATTTTACATTCTGATGGTAAATATTATAAAGAGTTATGGAAAGAATCTCCCAATTCCTCTCAAACAGGAAGGATTCTTGTCGAAGATATCCAAAATGGAAAAATATATCCGAAAATGAATGGGCGAACTGTTTTTAAACACGCCATAACTAAAATGCCTGCTGTTGTATTAGAGCTGTTAAAAAGAAATAATCTTACTAAAGAAGATATTACTCAAATAATTCCCCATCAAGCAAATTTCAGAATAACACAGATGGTAGCAAAACGACTTGGATTATCAATGGATAAGGTATATTCAAATATTCACAAATACGGGAACACAACTGCCGCTACAATTCCAATCGCTTTCACGGAAGCATATAATGAGGGGAAATTTAAAAAAGGCGATTTAATTATTACGGTATCATTTGGTTCTGGATTTACTTGGGGAGCTAATTTAATAAAATTTTAGTTTGGAGCTAATAATGAACATTGCAAATATATTTAAAAACAACAATAATTATATTAAAGTATTGATTATTTCTACAATAATCATTTTAACAATGTTAATGATCCCTAGTGAAAAATCTTTTTTATCGTCTTATCATGTGGGAGAAATTACCAGAGAACCAATAATTGCCCCATATGATTTTGATGTCTTAAGACCACAATCTAAGATAGACAAAGAAAGAAAAGAAGCCATTAAAAATGTTCCTGCTGTTTTCAATAAAAATAATGTGCGTCCACCTGTTCAAGAGAAAAATATAAATCATTTTTTTGATCTGACGATATCATTAAGAAAAATTCATAATAATTTAACTCTTAATAAGGAAAGAAAAGAACAATACAAATATTCACCAAACAAGTTACAAAAAATTAATAACGAAATAGAGACAGGTAAAATAGCTTTTGAAAAAATAATTAAAAAGTTTAAAGACCAATATGTAATTGATATCACCAATTCTCCATTTAATGAGTTGTATAAACCGATCGATAACAAAACAATTAATTTGAAAACCATTAATAATGAATTGATAACGACTGCTTCTTTTTTATATAAAAGTGGAATAGTTGACATATCAAAAGATTCTATTAAATCAATTCAAATAGCAGTTTCAGAATCCGGGGAAGAAAAAATACTACAGAAGGAAAATATATATGACAGAGACGGTTCTGTAGAAATTGCATCACAAAAAATATATTCAAAATTCAATAATTTGAGTCACAATAAAAAACAATTAATATCTCATTTGTCAAAATTGTTTATTGATCCTAATTTAATTTATGATAAAGAAAGAACAGAAAAACGTCAAAAAGATGTTTTAAGCAGAATATCATTAGTGGACGAGAAAATCTTAAAAAATGAGAAGATTGTTGGTGCCAACACGAGAATTACCGAAAACATTTTTAGGAAATTAAAATCTCTAAACAAAGCTGAATCAGCTAAACATGTTAACTCAACAGGTATCAAATATTTTACTTCTTTAATTGGTGATTTTTTTATTATTAGTATCATTTATTCACTATTTATTATATTTTTATTCAACTATAGAAAAAACATTCTAAAAGACAATAAATTATTTACATTAATTGCGCTTTGTCAAATAATAATTATATTGTTTGGATTTCTTATTACAAAAATTCCATTCATAACAATTGTTTTTTTCCCGGTGATCATTTCGGCCATGTTAATAACAATATTTTTTGATGAAAGAGTAGCAATTTTTAGTTCTATTACAATCCTCTTATTAATGTCGTTTGTTTTTGGTAATCATTTTAAATTTCTGATCATTCACTTATTACCTACAATAATAGCAATAACAACTGTTAGAAATTTGAGAAATAGAGATCAAATATTCCGCCCAATTGGCTGGGTTTCTCTTGGATATATTATCACTGTAACGGGGTCATATTTTATTTCTCTATACTCTTATTTTGATCTTTTTACAGAAATTGCATTTGCATTTGGAAATGTGCTTTTATCCGTCCTGATCACATACGGATTGGTAAACTTATTCGAAAAAATGTTTGATATTACCACAGATATTACATTATTGGAATTGTCTGATCTTACCCATCCAATATTAAAAGAATTATCTTTAAAAGCTCCTGGAACATTTAACCACTCAATTACTGTGGGAATGTTAGCTGAATCTGCTGCAGAAGAAGTTGGAGCAAACAATTTATTAACCAGGGTTGGAGCTTATTATCATGATATCGGGAAAATACCTAAAGCTGAATATTTTATAGAGAATCAAAATGATGGTAAAAACAAACTAAATCTATTAAAACCTCGGATGGCGGCAAAAGTAATTATTAATCATGTTAAAACCGGTTTGGAGATTGCACAAAAATATAAACTGCCTCAAAAAATTAAGGATTTTATTAATACTCATCATGGAACAATGACAGTAGCATATTTTTATAATAAAGCACAAAACAATGATGATTCCAAAGAAATTGATGAAAGCGATTTTAAATATAATGGTCCAAAACCATTTACCAAAGAGACAGGTATAGTAATGATCGTTGAGGCAATCGAAGCCGCAGTAAGATCTTTAAAAAATCCTACTCATTTGGATATAGAAAATATTTGTAATAAGATAATCAAACAAAGATTAAATGGGAACGAATTAGAAAACTGTCCCTTAACATTTGCAGATTTAACAAAAATAAAAGAAGCTATTCTACCAAAACTAAATAGTATGTATCATAAAAGAATTGCATATCCTGATGATAAAGAAACCAAAGATGAAGAAAAAAAATCAACAAATTAACATTTTTAATGATCTAAACAATGCTTTGCCATTAACAAATAAAGCAATTAAGGCAATTCCCCTTGTAATTTTTAAACATTACAAAATCTATTCTTATAGCATAAATATAGTAGCAGTTAGGGATGAAACATTAAGAAAAATGAAAAATGAACATTTCAACAAAAATTTATATACAGATGTAATATCATTTTTATTAGAAAAAAATAGTAATTTTATTGAGGGTGAAATTTATATTTGTCCAAAAATAATAAAAGAAAATGCACACCGATATTCAAATACTTTTAATAAGGAATTTGCGCGAGTTGTGATTCATGGCATTCTACATCTATTAGGATACGAAGATGAAACCGAAGAAGAAAAAAAGAGAATGCACAATAGAGAAAATGAATTTTTAAAAGAGTTAAATTATGATAATTGATACAAATTTTATTGTCAAAATAATTGGTTTTTTAATTTTAATTGTTTTGTCCGGATTATTCTCAAGCAGTGAAACTGCCTTTTTAAACTCACAAAAACAGGAATTAAAAAACTTTTCACACAACGGCCATAAAAAAGCAGAATATGTTCTAAAACTAATTCAAACACCGAAATATTTATTGATCTCTATTTTAATTGGCAATACTATTGTAAACATATCGATTTCAGTTTTATCTGCAATTATTGCCTATGATATTGCCGTAAGTTTTTCATTGGGGAAAGTTGGAATAGTATTAATCCAGATTATTGTTTTAACATTTGTCATCCTGATCTTCGGTGAAATATTACCGAAAATAATTGCTATTCGTTCATCAACTAAACATAGTATGAGAATGAGTACTTTTGTCAAGACCCTATATATAATATTTTGGCCATTAACCTGGCTTTTTTATCACTTAACCAACTCAATTAAATTAATATTTAGCGTTAAAGGTGAAAACATAATCAAGACGGAAGAAGATTTTCATACACTTATAGAAATTGGTGAAAATAGGGGGACAATAAAGAAAAAAGAAAAGGAAATGATAAAATCTTTGATGAAATTTTCTGATACCGTTGTAAGAGAAATAATGGTACCACGCCCCGACATTCAAGCAATAAATATTAATAAAGGGTTATCTTATGCTTTAGAATTTATTAAAAAACAATCCTATTCAAAATTCCCTGTATATAAAAACGATCTTGATAATATGACCGGGTTTATTTTTACTAAAGATGCGTTACCATATATTGACAATGACAATATCAACATTTCATTAAATTCTATCATCAGACCTATTTTTTATGTGCCTGAAAGCAAAAAGGTCTCCAAAATGCTTCGTGAATTTCAAGATAAAAAAACAAAAATTGCAATTGTCATTGATGAATTTGGTGGAACCAGCGGAATGATCACACTTGAGGATATTTTAGAAGAAATATTAGGTGAAATTCAAGATGAAAATGATAACGAAACAGCTCCAATAAAACATTTAAATAATGGAAATATTTTGGTTAATGCAAGTATAAACTTAGAAGATTTAAGTAAAGAATTATCAATATCCTTTCCGAAAGAAAAAGATTATGACACATTGGCTGGATTCATTATGGATAAATTAAATAAAATTCCAAAGATGTCAGATGAATTCATTTACGATAATTATAAATTTATAGTGGACAAAATGCTAAAGCGACGAATAATAAATGTTAAGATTAAATCTACAAAACAATCATAATAATTTAAATAAAATCTAACGACAAATATATTTAATTGTATATTCATTAACAATTTCTTATATTACAGTGAAAAAAAAGGAGATCTTAATGGGTGTAATGAACAGAATGAGAAATAATATGCAAGTGATACTTTTAATAGTTATCGCAGCATTTATAATGACTATCATATTCAGTTGGGGTATGGGTGGTTTTAAGGGTAAAAAAGGGCAAAACCTCATCGGTAAAATAAATAGCCAAGAAATTACCGCTAAACAATATTATAATGCTCTAAATGAACAGAAAAAAAAGTATCGTGAACAAAAAGGACAAGAGCTATCTTTACAAGAGCAAGAACAGATAAAAGATAGAGTTTGGAAATCAATAGTAAGTGAAGTTCTATGGCAAAATGAAATAGAAAAACGAGAATTGGCAGCTAATGACGATGAAATTTATTTCTATTTGGAAAACAACCCGCCGGAATTTTTGCGTGGACATGAAGCATTCCAAACAGATGGTAAATTTGATATGAAGAAATATTTAAAAGCGCTTCATAATCCACAAGGAGATGAATGGGTCCCGGTAGAAAATTATGCCAGATCGACAATCCCATATATCAAATTAAATAACTTTATCACATCAACTGTCTTTGTCAATGAAACTGATGCATTTGATGAATATTCATATAAAAACACTAAATATAATATTAATTCTTTGTTAATACCAATAGATAAATTTGATAATGATTCTGTCGAAATTAATGATAAAGATATTAATAAATATTATGAAAAAAATAAAAAAGAGAAATATTTTATACCGGAAAAAAGAGTAATTCAGTATAAAGTATGGGACGTTAAACCTTCAAAAGAAGATACTATTTTACTTAGAAATGATATCGAAGATATTAAATTAAGATATAATGAAGGTGAAAAATTTAAAGATCTGGCTAGGATTTTTTCACAAGGTCCTTCTGCAAAACAAGGTGGTGATCTAGGATATATTGAAAGTGGCGAAATGGTGCCAAATTTTGAAAAAGCAGCTTTTAATGCCCCTTTAAATAAAATTGTTGGTCCGGTTAAAACCCGTTTTGGTTATCATTTAATTTTAGTTACAGATAAAAAAGTTGAGGATGGAACTACAAAATTCAAAACATCACATATTTTATTAAAAATAAAACCAGGCCCAAATACAATCGATAATATACTAAGCGAAGCTCGTATTTTTAGCTATGATGCAAAAGATTTAGGTTTCCCAAAAGCATTAATAGAACATTCATATAATGCAGATACTACAACCGGCGGTTTCACCCAAGCTTCATTTTTCTTTAAGAGAATTGGTTATTTCCCTTACCTATCGCGATGGGCTTTCAAAAACCCAACTGGGACGGTCAGTGATCCACTCCAATTAAAAGATAAAATTACTGTCGCTCAAATTCTCGAAGAAATCCCGGAAACACATAAATCAATAGATAAAGTTAAAAGATCAATTGTTGTAGAACTTAAAAAAACAGAAAAAAAAGAATTGGCTTCAAAATTAGCTGGAAAAATTTATCAAGAAATTATTAGTAATGATAGTGATTTAAATTTTGTTGCAAAAAAATATAACAATGTAAAATATTATGAAAACAGTGATTTCTCTCTTGATAATCCACCTGCTCAATTTATGAATAATAATATTTTTACTCGTGTAATAGAATCTATGCAAAATGGACAAATATCTCCACCAATAGAAACATATAACGGGTATTACATAATAAAGAAAACAAATTCTAATATCAATGAAAATGGATTCGAAACAATGAAAAAAACTCAAACTGAACAGCTATTAAGAGAAAAACAAACTGAAGAGATGGGAAAATGGCAAAAACATCTAAAAGAAAAAGGGGAAATAAAAGATTATCGTTCTGATTATTTCTAATTTGTTAAAAAAATACTTAGTATATAATAAAAAAACAGTGAAATTTTATTCACTGTTTTTTTTATTTTGTTTTTTATTTCGAAATCCAAAATTTTAAAATCTTTGTGCTTATCCATCTCCCCAATGAAAAATATTCAATTTTTCCAATCACCTTACAACAACTGTCCACCCATGCGTATCTTTAATTTCCCCATATTGAATACCGGTTATAATGTCGTATAATTTTTGTGATTTTTCGCCAATTTTTCTGTCATTCACAATGATTGATCTACCTTTATAAAACATCTCTCCAACCGGTGAAATAATTGCGGCGGTACCGATACCAAATGCTTCTTGAAGTTTGCCATTTTCAGATGCTTTTGCTATTTCTTCAATTTCTATTCTTCTCTCTTCAACTTTCCAACCCAATTCACGGGCAATTGTCAAGGCACTGTAACGAGTTATTCCCGGCAAAATTGTCTTTTGTTCTAATGTCGGGGTTACCAAAACATCATCGATAACAAACATCATATTCATTGCCCCAACTTCATCAACATAGCGATGCTCTTTCCCATCCAACCACAATACTTGAGAAAATCCTTCATCTTTCGCTACCTTAGTTGCATAAACACTTGCGGCATAATTAGCGGCTGCTTTCACTTCACCCAACCCGCCTTCAACAACACGAGAAAATTCTGTTTCAACTTTGATCTTAATTGGATTTAATCCTTCGGCATAATAGGAAGCAACGGGTGAAGCAATTATCATAAATCTGTATGTAGAAGACGCTTTTAAACCTAACATTTCATCTGTTGCAATTAAAAATGGTCTTAAATACAGTGATTCTCCCCACTTATCCGGAATCAAATCTTTATCTATTTGTATCAACTCTTTTAAGCCATTCATAAAATCGTCTTCATTCACTTGAGCCATTGCCATTCTCTTTGCGGATCTGTTCAAACGAGCAATATTATCTTTTGGGCGAAACATACGAATCTTTCCATCTACACCTTTAAATGCTTTCATTCCTTCAAATATACTCTGTCCATAATGTAAAGTGATATTTGCCGGGCTCATTGGAAATTTTTCAAAAGGTACGATTTCCGGTTCTTGCCATTTCCCATTTGTATAATCTTGCATATACATATGATCGGAAAAATACTTTCCAAAAAGCAAATTATCATAATTGATTTCTGACTTTCTACTTTTTTTTACTTTTGAAATTTTCATCTGACTACCTCCTTTTTAATTCTCTATTTTAAAATTATTTGTTTAATTTGTTATATACATTTTGAAACAATTTTTCTCTGAAATCTCTATTGTCTATTATATCGTCTTCATTCATGTTTATGGTAAGTGTATTAATTTCACCGGTTTTTTCTAAATTGGCAATCCACCTATCATAATGAATGTTCAATAAATGCAAATATTCAAGGTCAATATTCTTTTCATAATCTCTGCCTCTTGCTTTTATATGATCTATCAGAGTATCTGTTGAAGCTTTCAAATAAACGATCAAATCAGGTTTTTTTAAATATGAAGTCATCTCATTAAACAGTTCATTATAATTTTCCCAATCACGCTTCTGCATATTTCCAATTTCATAAATACTGCGAGCAAAAATTCGTGCATCTTCGTAAATTGTTCTGTCCTGCACTATAGTATTTGTTAAATTAGAAATTTTCTTCTGTACCTGAAATCTCTTTGACAAAAAGAATATCTGTAAATGAAAACTCCACCTTTTCATCTCCTTATAAAAGTCCTCCAAATATGGATTATCAATTACAACTTCAAAATGTGGATCCCAATTATACTTCTTACATAACATTTCTGTAAATGTCGTCTTTCCAACACCAATATTTCCGGCTATGCCAATATAATAATTTTTCATTATAAAATATTATCCTATTTTGCCTTCTAAATGGTCAACATTTCCATCAATAATATAAACATTTGAAAATTCATTTACGAGTGATTTCTTACTTTTTACCTCAACCTCAGCCTTAACCTCAGCCTTAGCCTTAACCTTTAAATAATGTTCACTCAATCCGGAAAGAAAAACACCGTCATATTTTTCCCAAAGAACAGATACATTTTCCCCAAAAAACTTTTTAATATATTCTGTTTTTAAAATAATTTCAAGTTCTCTAAGTTTTTTACTCCGCCTTTTTTTCAATTTTTCATCTACTTGATCGGGCATTTTTGCTGCAGGTGTTCCCTCCTTTCGTGAATATCGGAAAATGTGTAAATGATTAAATCTTACTTTTTTAATAAACTCATATGTTTCATTAAATAGTTCTTCACTTTCACCCGGAAATCCAACTATTACATCTGTACCAATCGATACATTAGGAATATGCTTTCTAATAAAATTAACTTTTTTGAAAAAATCTGCAGTTGAATATCTTCTTCTCATCTTTTTTAAAATTTCATCAGAACCAGATTGCAAAGATAGATGAAAATGCGGAGCGGCTATTTTTGAATTTGCGATATGTAAGATCAATTCATCAGATAGTGAATTTAATTCAATAGATGAAATCCTAATCCTTTTAATTCCATCAATTTTTTCAATCTCTCGAATCAAATCAATTAACTTTTTCCCTTTATAGAAATATGAACCAATATCTATTCCGGTCAGAACAATTTCCTTAAAGCCATTCTTTACCAGATCCTTAGCTTCATTTACAGAATTGGTAAAATTTCTACTCGCCGGTAAACCTCGTGCATAGGGAACAATACAATAACTGCAAAATTTATCGCAGCCGGTTTGAACTTTTAATATCGCTCGCGTTCTCTCGGTCGTACTTGTAAATTCTTTCTCAAAATATTCATCGCTTTTAATCGTATCAACTGCAATTTTTAAATTATCATCTTCCCCTAATTTTGCCAAATTTTCTATTATTTGAAATTTCTCTTTATTCCCAAGTATCATATCGATTTCGGTAATGTTTTTTAACTTTTTCCAATCTACTTGTGAATAACATCCAACTGCTACTATTTTACCGTCGGGTGAAATTCTCTTTGCCTGTCGAATAATATTGCGACTTTTTTTTGCGGCTCGATTCGTTACGATGCAAGTATTAATAATTGTGATATCTGATGATTTGCCAAAAGGAATAATTGTAAAACCATTTTGATCGAATTTGTTTCTAATTGCGCTTGTTTCTGCTTGATTTAATTTACAACCAAGTGTATAAAATGAAACTGTTTTTTGTTCTCCGTCCATACTAATAATTTACGATATTTTTATCTTACTTTAAAATACTTTATGAATTATTTAACTCTTTTAATGATATTAAACTTCCGAAGATTTGAGAAACATTACCTTTTACATTTCGAAAATTTTATAACGTCTCACAATATAATTTGGGAATTAAAAATTTTCATTGTATATTTTTATATGAAATATAAAAGAATAGTAATCATCTTTGTAATAATATTCTCCTACAGCATAGGAATATCTCAAACTGCTGACAATGACAGAAAAATAATAAAAGTTATGACTTTCAATATACTTCATGGTGCTACAACAAATGAAAGCTTCGATTTGGACAGAATTGCTAAAGTAATAATTGATGCTGATCCCGATCTTGTTTCATTACAGGAAGTTGATTACAAAACGAACAGAACAAAAAAATACGACCTGGCAACTGAGCTTGGTTACAGAACAAAAATGGTTTCACTATTCGCAAAAGCAATGAGTTTTGATGGTGGAGAATATGGAAATGCTATCTTATCAAAATTTACATTTTTAAAAACCAAAAATGTCACTCTGCCGTTTTCAGAAGGAAATGAACCAAGAACCGCCGTCGAAATTATTACCGTCACAAATTCCGGAGATACAATCTCATTTATCGGAACACATTTGAATCACTTGGAAAGTGGAAGTGATAGATTGAAGCAAGCCGTAAAAATTAACGAAATATTTTCATCAACAAAATATCCAACAATTTTAGCAGGTGATCTGAACGATATACCAAAAAGTGAAACCATAAATATTCTCGAAAAATTTTGGACTTCATCTTATAATAAAGAAAATCCCCAACCGACATTTCCATCAAACGATCCAGAAAGAAAAATCGATTATGTAATGTTTTTGCCGGAAAAAAGATGGAAAGTTATAGAAACAAAAGTCATTCAAGATTCAATTGCATCCGACCATTGCAGTTATTTAGTAACACTTGAATTAATTGATGAAAATAAATAAAATGAAGAATAAATCCATTAAATTTTTATCATTAATCAGTTTTTTAATTCTCTTTTTTAAAGTGTCCAATGCAGAAAACATTACGATAACAGTTGCAGATTCAACTTACTATACAATTGATAAAGAATTTTATGGAATACAATATCATCGACACACTTTCAATAATGCCAATGCAACCGAAAAATTACAAAGTTTGAATTTAGAACGAATTCGCATCTGGGCAAATGTCGATAATTTTCATCCGGATCCAACTACTTGGATGTGGGACAGTTTAGATAAAAAAATTGAAGAGATAAAAAATGCTAACTATAAAATAATTGTTGGAATGGATGAGTGCAAAGAGTGGTTTATCGGAAATGCAGATACTGCCTGGTGGAATTATTCTGAAGGTGTCAACGAATGGAGAAATGCGGTTCACGAATTCATAAATCGCTATAAAAATGACTTAGATATGATAATAATTTTTGATGAGCCAAATACTATTCAGCCGGAAAAAGATTATTATATGACAGGTCAACAATCCGCTCAACTTTATATTGATGCGGTAAAACAAATTAGAACTGTTGATTCAACGATTTTGTGTGGCGGACCTTCGGCTTTTGGCGGATGGGGAAATGGACATTGGGCAAAATATGTTTTGGCTGAACCTAATGGAGAAAAATATCTCGACTTCATCTCTTGTAATATTTTTCTTTCGTGGGACATAAATGAATCTGATGAGAACATTATGAATAAAACAATTTGGTATGAAGAAGCGCCAATGAAAATTCGGCAAATGTTAGGTAACAACTATCCGCCACAAATAGTTCTCGATGCTTATAATGCTAGTGCTTTATGGGAAGACGGAACGGACCCGAGAAATACAACTTTATTTGGTGGAATCTATAATATCGCAACATTACTTCATAGTGCAAAAGGTGGTTTTGATATTACACTTCGCTGGGAAACACTCGGCGGATTTGGGATTTTAAATTGGTATCCCAACTTCAATGAATTGCCACCATATTATGCAATGCAATTTTTAATAAACACCGCAAATCTGA
>JAYEOX010000082.1:0-9452 GCA_034723415.1 Fidelibacterota bacterium
CCAAACTATCGGAGGTAATGTTTAGCTTCCTGTTGTCGTTTTCCCAAGAAAATTCTAAAGGAATATTAGGTAAAATTGTTATAGAAGAATTTGCCGAAGAAGTATCTATCGGCTTACTGAAATTCAATTCGATAGGATCCCAAGCAGGAAAACTTGAATCACCATTTGCCGGAACATTTGATAATAAAGTTGGCGGAATATTTGAAGAGAGATAAAAATCTTTAAAATTAAAAAAGTTGCTTCCTACTATTACAGTTGCCGAATCGGAATGATAACCACTTGCTTCAACTTTTATTTGATAAGTACCGGGAGCTAATGAATCAAAAAAGAAAAACCCGTTTTTGTTGCTATCGCCGTTATAAACAATATTTCCGGGAGTTAAAGTTGCTGTGATGTTATCTATTGGTTTTTGATCATCAGCGGAAGAGAGCGAATAATAACTGACAGTTTCGTAATCATCTCTGACCAATCCCGCAATATGTCTTATTCCATAAGGAGTCGTATTATAAAAATCAACGAAAGATTGAGCTAATGCCCACGCCTCTTTTTTTCTGTAATCAAGATTTAATAGACGGTAAGATTCGGGATAATAATCATGAAATGAACCTTCGGTTAATGTTCCGGGCATGGTAAGAGGTTGTAGTACACCTAAACCTTGTGGATCACCATTAGGATAAGTCCAACCATAGAAACTCCAGTCGCCTCTAACATAATATCCTGTTGTGCGATTAGCAGTATAAATTTTCTGAGCTAAAATATTTGCCATTGTTTTGGAATCATCAAATTTAGGATCGTTATCCCAGCCGTTAAAGAGCATTAGTGTATAATTTGAATTTCCATTATAACCATTACTATGAATTGATAAGAAAAAATCAACATTATTATTATTTGCAATTCCGGCTCGTTGCGATAATGATTTATCATCAGTAGGACCATCTCCATTACCTTCTCTTGTGAGAATTACGGTTGCTCCAAGATCTGTTAACATTTCTCTAAGTCGTTTTGCTTTTGTTAGATTACTTTCAGATTCCCAAAATCCGGTTGGCATACCTCTGTCATCGCTTTCATGTCCACTATGACCGGGATCGAGACATATTTTATAATCACTTAAATCCTGTGAAAAAAGTGCTGTTGTGAATATAATACCTATTATTAATATTAATTTTTTCATTTAAACTCCGGAGAATTATTGTTGTTATTTATTTATTTTCAAATTTATTAAAAAGATATTTCCGCTATTACTGTGATAAACTAATTTTTTTGAATCGGGTGACCAAGATGGATACATTTCAATTTGATCATTTGTATTTGTTAGTTTAAATCTGTTTTCACCATCAGAACTAATGACAAAAATTTCTGAACCGGTAAATCTATGGCCATCATCTTTATCAACCATATAGCAGATCCAATTTCCGTCAGGCGACCACTTTGGTGCATTTGCATATCCCAATTTCACAAGAATATTTCCATCCAAATCAGAAATATATGTTCCACTTCTGACATCTGTAAAAAGTAATTTTTCCCCGTTTGGTGAAATGCTTGGCCAGATGTAATTTCCATTACCAATTGGATCTAAAATTTTTGTTGTTCCATTTTGTGATAACGAAATTTTTGTGTTATCAATATGAACAGTTAATTCGTTTGAAACTTGTGTAATTATTTGATTTGAAGATTTTTTCAGAGAATTTTGTTGAATGACATTTGCTTCATTATTTAGAATAAAACTGATATTTCCATTTTTGTTCAATTTTGGTGGAAGTAAATTTCTCTGATCTTTTAGAATTACTTTTTCACTTTTAGTTTCAACATCTTGTGAAATTAATGAAGAGAATCTTTTTCCATTAACAAAATTATCAGACCTGAAATAGATCGTTTTTCCGTCATTAGAAAAAGTCGGTTCATATCCGGCACCGGAATGATCATTTAATTCCGTTATTGATTTTTCACTTAAATCGTAAGAATATAATCCTTTATAACCATCTTTAGAAAAAATGATACTTTTGCCATTAGGATTGAATTTAGCAAAATAATATCTTTTGTCACCAGTTTGTATTTGTTTAACAGATTCAACTTTTACAGTTTGAGCAAAAGATAAAGTAACTAAAGTAAATAATAAAATAATTTTTTTCATAATAACTCCACATTTTTAAATTCATAAAATATAATTAAATAATTTGTAATAATAAAGGTTAATTTAATAAATCAGATAATTCTTAACTTGTGAAATGCGAAGCTGGTTATACCGGGTTATTTGGGTGTAAATAATACCTACATGCAATAATCGTTTTATTAATCCTGTTAAACTAGAACGCTTTATAAATTATGGTGTTATTTTAAATGATTTTTTGTATTATTATAAATCAGTAATAATTTGTTGAATATCTGTAATTAATTTTTGAACATTATGTTGTATTGTAAACCATACAAGTTCATAATCAACTCCAAAATATCCGTGAATAAGTCGATGTCTCATACCGATTATTTCATCCCATTGAATATCAGTATATTTTTTTGTAATTGATTCCGGTAAATTATTAGCAGCTTCGCCAATGACCTCAAATTCTCTTATAACAGCACTTATAGTTTTTTTATCATTTTTAAATAGCTCAAAATTGTATCCGGAAACAAAATCCAAAATATTATCGCAAGATGAAATGATATCATTTAACAGGAATGTATAATTTCTTTTCATATTGAAACTAAGTCATTATTGATATAGTATTTTAGTTCTTTTTTGATAACTCTATCTGAAACAATATCTACTTTTGTATTTAGTATTTTTTCTAAATAATTTCCTAATCCTGATAAATCAAATAATGTCGCTTCCGGTAAAAATTTAACTAAAATATCAATATCGCTATTTTTTGTCTGTTCATTTCTAGCATAAGAACCAAATAATCCTTTTAATTCTGCTTTATACTGCTGTCGAACTATTTCTTTTGATGATTTTAAATTTTTTAGAATTATTTGTTTTGTTGGAGTCATAAATATTCACTTCGTTTATTTTTCATTAACTCATTTTGGTAAAGATAATTAGAAAAACTCATATTCACAAACATTTTTTTAAATATTAATTAGAAATTAGAATATAGACCACAAGGGTCATAAAGGACACTAAGGTAATAATTGTAAATTTTTAAATTACCTGTCCGTTGCTGACTGGGAAATTGAAAAACCCGCATTTATAAAAAAAAGAAAAGAATTGAATAACTAATTTCGATTAACGAATAATGATTTTTGAAGTGGAGAATGAAATAGATCAGTATAGTATCCGAATTCTTAACTTGTGAAATGCGAAGCTGTTTATACCGGGTTATTTGGGTAATGAATTTTAAAACCGTTAAAACGGTTATGATGTTATGTTATTATGAGATTAAAAAATTCAGAATTACATCATAATAAATTTTGAAATATGAGTTAATTTTAATAAATTAAAATAATATTTATGCAAAGGTAAAAAAATGCAGATAATTAAAAAAATAGAAAAAATGCAAAACATTGCTGATGAATTACGAAGAAAAAATAAAATCATCGGTTTTGTTCCAACGATGGGATATTTACATAAAGGTCATTTAAATTTGGTTAAATTGGCAAAAGAAAAATCCGATATCGTGGTAATGTCGATTTATGTGAATCCAACTCAGTTTGGTCCGAATGAAGATTTTTCAAAGTATCCAAGGAATTTTGAGAGAGATGAAAAATTAGCGAAAGAAAAAGGTGTTGACATTATTTTTTATCCTGAATCAATGTATAATAATAATCTTACATTTGTAAATGTAGAAAATATTACAAAAATATTATGTGGTGCCTCAAGACCGATTCATTTTCGTGGAGTTGCAACAATTGTTACGAAATTATTTAATATTGTTAAGCCGCATTATGCAGCATTTGGGCAAAAAGATGCTCAGCAAGCAGCTGTAATTCAAAAAATGATTGACGATTTAAATTTTGATATTCAACTTATTTTGTCTCCTATAATACGTGAAGATGATGGTTTAGCTGTCAGTTCAAGAAATGTAAATCTTACTAAAGAAAATAGAAAAAATGCTGCTGGTTTATATAAAAGTTTGTGTTATATTCAAGAACAGATAGATAAAGGAGATACAGATTTAAAAAAAATGATCAAGCAAGCAAGAAAAATGGTAGATAAAATACCAAATGCAAAGATTGATTATTATTCTGCTGTGAGTTATCCTGAATTGAAGCCTGTAGATAAATTTAATCAAAAAATATTGGTTGCTTTAGCGGTTTATTTTGGAAATGTGCGATTGATTGATAATGTGATTATTGGAAATTAGGGAATAAATTGCCACGAATACACGAATGATACTTGAAAATAGAAAGAATAAAATGTAGGACAGAAAATAAGTGAGAAGTGAGAAGTAAGAAGTAAAATTGTCTGCCTGTAGCAGCTGAAGAAATTAGAAATCCCGAAAGTATGGAATGATTATAAAATTTCTATTAAATATAAAAATATGAATGAGGAAATATGAAAAATAAGATATTACTTTATAATGGGAAGATATTTACCGAAAATGGGATAGACAAAACAAAAACTGCTATTCGAATAAAGGGTAATAAAATTGAAAAAATTGGTACTGATAATGAGTTGAGACAAATTATTAATAGCAATATAAAAATGATTGATCTAAATGGTAAAGTTGTATTTCCCGGATTTATTGATACACATTTTCATTTGTCTGAATGGGCAAAAAGAAAAAAAATGGTAAATTTAGATAATTTTAATTCTTTAGAAGATGTATTAAATCATTTGCAGAAAAATATTCCTGCCGGTGAGTGGTATTTTGGTGGTGGTTGGAATCACAATGATTGGAAAGAAGATCGTTTGCCAAATATGAATGATCTGTTATTTATAAAAAATAAAAAAGTTATTTTATTCAGTAAGGATTTTCATTCCGCTTGGATAAATGATCCGGTGTTGGATCTGTTCGATACAAAAGAATTGGTTCATTTTATTCAAAAGAAAATGATTGAGACAAATAATTTAAAACAGATAACTGGAATAATTAAAGAAGAAGCGATAGAGAAATTAATTAATCCGTTAATTGAAGAAATTGAATCGCCGATATTTGAAGATCCAAAAAAATATTTTGAAGAATTGAATAGAGTTGGATTAACTTCAATTCACGCAATTGAGACATTTAAAGATTATCAAAAATTTAAGGAATTGTACCAAAATATCTATAAAAGAGGTCCGAGAATAGGATTTTATATTTATGAAAGAGACAGAGAACATATTTTCAAAAAAATAATTAAAACAGATAGTGGTGGAAATTGGTTTAGATATTTGGGATTGAAAATGATACTTGATGGTGCTTTAGGCAGTCAAAGTGCTTGGATGAGAGAACCGTATGAAAATAAAGTTGATTATTATGGCATAAATTTTTATGATGATGAAACAATAGAAAAGATAGTAGAAGAAGCAGAACGAAATGATAATTCTATAGCAGTTCATGCGATCGGAGATAAAGCATTAGAACAATTATTAAATATTTTTGAAAAATATAACTTGTCACGAAAATCACAATTTCGTATTGAACATGCTCAAATTATTCCTCCGGATCTATTTGAAAAAATAAAATTATTAAGACCAAAGTTAACAATGAATCCGTCTCATATATTTGCTGATATTAAAATCGCTGATAAACATTGGGGAGATCGTTCTCGTTATGCTTACAGGTTTAAAAGTTTATTAAATGAAAATATTCTATTCTCTTTTGGGTCCGATGCTCCTGTAGAAAAAATAAATCCTTGGAAGGGAATTAAAGCAGCTGTTCAACGGCAAAATAATAATGGAGAATCCTGGTATCCGGAAGAGAAAATAACATTAACTGAAGCAATAAATGTTTACACGATAAACGGAGCAAAAATTTCAAATGAAGATGATGTCAAAGGAAAATTATCAAATGGATATTTAGCTGATCTTTTTGTTGCTTCAGAGAATCCTTATGAAATTAATATTGATGATATTGAAAATATTGAGTCGTTATTAACAATTATTGATGGGAAGATTGTATATAATAAATTATAATGAAAGAGATTCACGCAAAAGCGCGAAGACGCAAAGAAGAATAGACGGAAAAAAAAGCGAAAAGAAAAAAAGAAAAATGCAAAGGGAAAATTAGGTATAGAAGAAATTAAGGAAATGTTTTACAGTGATTTAAAAATAATAAATGATAAAAGTAAAATTATTAAAGTAAGAAAAAAGTATTAATTATGAAATATTTTTCTAAAACACATTCACCTTTATTTAGTATGATAGCAGTCATACCGATGGCTCTTTTTTATGAAATATTTGTTTTCGTTAACAATAGATCTGACATAACCGGAATAAGGAACGGAGCGGATATTTTATTAAAAAGGATATTAGTAAAATTCGGGTTTCATGGTTTTGAAGCTACAATATTACTTTTTTTAGTTCTTTTTATTTTAGTTTCTGTTGTTCACAAAATTCACTTTAAACATAAGGAACTTGGGTTAAAATTTTTTCCTTTGATCATAGCTGAAAGTATTATTTATTCATTTTTATTATATATTATTACTCGTTTTGTTATTTCAAATGTTGCAGTATTAATGATAAATACAGGAACTGTTCGGACAATTGGTTTTAGCATGGGTGCCGGTGTTTACGAAGAATTGGTTTTTAGAGCTATTTTATTGCAGTCGCTTTTCATTTTATTCAGGAATACTTCATTAGATCCTCAGATCGGTAGAATTGTTTCGTTAATTTTATCATCCTTGGTTTTTGCAGGAGTTCATTACATTGGCGATTTTGGGGAAGTGTTTAATTTTGTTACATTCTTAGCAAGATTTACAGGAGGAATGTTGCTTGGTATTCTCTATTTCTTTAGGGGATTTGCGATAACTTCTTATACACATGCATTTTATGATATATTATTAATTTATGTTTAAATAAATAGATGGAGGTAAAATCATGAAAAAACGAAAACCGGTTGTAGCGGGCCAATTTTATCCAGGTGGTAAAACAGAATTAGAAGAAACAATTGATAAATATTTTGAAGATATTTCAGTTGAGATTCTTGAGCAAAATGAAATAATGGGAATAATTGCTCCTCATGCGGGCTATATTTTTTCCGGATTTCAAGCGGCGAAAGCATATAAAAATATAATTGGCAGAAGTTATGATACTGTGTGTGTTATTAGTCCAAGTCATCAAGAGTATTTCGAAGGATGTTCTGTGTATTCCGGTGATACTTATGAGACACCTTTGGGGGAAATCAAAATAAATAGTAAATTAAGAGAAAAAATCGATAATTTTGATGTGATAAATATTTCAGATAATGGACATCATTCCGAACATGCCTTGGAAGTTCAATTGCCATTTATTCAAAGAGCATTATCAAACTCATTCTCTTTAATTCCGATCGTAGTTGGTTCACAAAATGATTTTACAGTAAAAAAATTATCTGAAGTTGTGAAATTTTTAAGAAAAGAGATGAAAAATAAAATATTATTCGTTGCAAGTTCTGATCTATCACATTTTCACGATTATGAAACTGCGGAATATATGGATAAAAAACTTGTAAAATTAATTAACGATTATGATTATGATAAGTTGTGGAAAAAAATTCAGTTAAATGAAATTGAAGCATGCGGTGGTGGACCGATTACATCAATGATGATGGGATTAGATAATATTACTGATAGGAAAACCAAAACATTTGGATATATGAATTCTGGCGATGTGATTGGTGACAAAAGTAGAGTTGTTGGATATACTTCAGCTGTAATTTATAAATAGTAAGGGGAAATAATGAAAATTTCAAAAGAAAAGAAAATAGAGATGTTGGATGCTGTAAGAAACCATTTGGAACATAAATTAACTGGAAAACAAAAGACATACTTACTTGAAGATGAATTTTATGATGAAAATTATGGACTATTCGTAACTCTACATAAAAATGGAGATTTACGAGGATGTATCGGATTGATTGAAGGAATAAAGCCATTGAGAAATGGAATAATTGAGATGGCTGAATCGGCAGCATTTCAAGATCCAAGATTTTCACCGGTGACCAAAGATGAATTAAATAATATAGAAATTGAGATTTCCATATTAAGTCCATTGAAGGAAATTGATAGTTGGCAGAAGATAATTCCGGGTAAGCATGGCGTTGTGATGTCAAATGATTTTCATCAAGCAGTTTTTTTACCACAAGTAGCAACGGAACAAAATTGGGATTTGAAGACAATGTTGAGAAATTTAGCGATAAAAGCAAGAATAAATCCTGAATCTTATAAAAGCGATGATATAAAATATAAAATTTTTACAGCAACTGTATTTTCTGAAAAGGATGAAAAATAAAATGAAATTTATATTAATAGGAAGTGGAAAAGTTGGAACTGCATTTACTTATCATTTTGAAAAAAATGGACATAAATGTATTGGAGTGATTGAAAAACAATTATCAAATTATAAAATATTTACAAAAAATATTCGGAAAATAAAACAATTCCGAATTGATGATGAATTACCAAAAACCGACTTTATTGTTATCACAGTAAATGATGACGAAATTGAAAATATTGCAAATGATTTGAGCAGCAATGATTTTTTGAATACTAAACATATTTTTCATACGAGTGGTTTTTTATCTTCAAATATTTTTCAAAATATTAATAACGACAAGATCGAATTTCATTCTATTCATCCGTTAATATCTATGCCGGATGTAAAATCAGCAATTGAAAATTTACCAAAAGCGTATTTTGCAATTGAAGGTGAGAATGAAATTTGGATGAATAAGATAGTTGAGGTAATAGGAGGGAAGTCATTTAAAATTTCGGCGGAAGGAAAACCCAATTATCATACTGCAGCTGTAATTATAGGAAATTTATTTATTGGACTTCTAAAAATGAGTCAAGTGGTTTCTGAAAAAAGTAATATTGATAAATCGACTTACATGAAATATTTTAATCCACTCATTCAAAGCGTTTTAGATAATGCTTCAAAAAATGGTATTAACTCGGCATTAAGTGGACCAATTCAGAGAAATGATAAAAAGCTGATCAAAAAACAAATTAAAATTTTAAAGAAAATTGGTAATAAAGATATTGTAGATATCTACAAAGATTTGGTTAAATATATAAATAATATAAACAGTTGATTAATTCAATATTTATAAAAAAATAGAAAAAACTTGACTTTATAAATAACCTTGATTAAATTTATAATAGAAATAAAAAGTTTAATTGAAAAAGGAGGAAAATCATGTGGCAAGGTTGGGTTAATTTAGTTCTTGGCTTATTAGTATTTGTATCTGGATTAATTAATACTCTTCAGGGATTAGTCAGCTTAATTATTTATGGTGCTTTAATTGGAATTTTAGGATTCTGGAGTGCTAAGAAATGGCAAGGAATTGTAATGGGAGTGATTGGGGTATGGCTACTTATTAGTGGGATATTTTATG